>DATBEG010000001.1:0-23386 GCA_036276155.1 Bryobacteraceae bacterium
CCGCCGCGAAGCCTTCCTGGATTTCTCAAGCTACACCAGTGTCATCAGGAACGACGCTAGTCGAGTGTGGTGGCGCGATTCTTTACGCCGCAAGTCAGCGGTCTAGGATCGACTCCGACAACGTTCGGAACCGCATTGACCCCGACGAGATCTTCAATGCAACCACCCACCTGCAGTATCAAATCGGCAAAACTGGGCCTTGGGGTCGGATTCAATTGGCCCCACGACAGCGGGCTCAGCGCCGGATGAGAGAGGCACTAACGTTATGACCGGGACATCTTACTAGTGGCTTGTCGCAGTGATTCATTTAGTGTGATGCGGCGGCTAGTGTGGGTGTATTTCCAGGAGAATGGTTTGGCCGCTACGGAGTATGCGAGCGTTTCACGAGACGCATAAAACTGCAACACTGGAGCATCAGCCACACCGTAAGCCGGGCTGCGTGAGAGCAGATGAGAGAGATCCAGATGGTCGGCGTGCGGATGGGTCTGCAAGCAATAACGAACTTGATGTAATGGAAGCTCATGAATCTGCGAGGCGGACATAATATCTGGCCCAAGATCAATCAGCAGGTCGTCATTAATCAACGCAGCCGAGCGCTTTCGAAGGCTGTTGCCGCCCAAAATACAAGCCTGGACGGAGTTTTGGCATCTGCAGAAGGCTTCAGGAAAGGCATTCGCCGCAGCAGTTCCAAGGAAGGTCACGGCGCTCATCCCGATACCTTGTTCAAGTTTCTGAGCTTCTTCAATACGGGACTATCACCCAACCGCGTTTCGTCGCATTCCGTCATGGCATAGGCGCTTTTGATATTGCGCGGAAGCGCCATCTTTTCGCTCGCATGAATGACAACGGATTGTCGAGGCTCCAATCTGCAAGGAAGGTTCCGGGGAAGACCCGGAACCAAGGTAGCCCTCCCCTTGTCGCCGCTCAAGGTAAATCCCACCTCGCTGATGGTCACTGGAAAGGCGCTTAAGTTCACCACCTCAAGGCAGGGCACACTGTTCGGGACGAGTTCATTGGAGTTGTAGAAGCAATGCCCCTGCCGAACGGAAACCACCTTCGGCCTCACCCGCAATCGCACACGACGTTGCCGAACGCCTTGTATGAAGTTGAAGACGCCCAGAATCGTACCGATTGCAGCACCAGCCATCGGAACCTATCCGGTAGCCGCCCGTTATGCAAGTGGAATCAGGAGGCTATCTGATAGCTTTCCGGTTTCGCGTTGGTAGCTTCTGGGTTTCTTAGTGATACTGGATAGCTTTCCAGTTTCGGTTAGCTATCTGGTTTTGGATAGCTTTCGGATATCCGGCAGGGCCTCGTCGGTTTCTAACTCACGGTATCGGCGTCGGCCGAATCGCTGACGCTTAAGTTTGGTGTTATTCCAGGACTTCAATTCCTTCCGCCGAAGCTGCTTCACTAAGATTCTCATCGGAGGTTGCCAGAGGGACATTCCTGCGTCGTGCGAGATCGAGATAGGCAACGTCGTAAGCGGCGAGGTTTCGCTTTCGCGCCAGAGATTCGAGTTCGACATTCGCCCAGAGATTGTTTGGCTCCACCCGAATAGGCAGGGCTTTCAATCGCGCCAGATATTCATGAATCTGTTTCTCGGAAATGCGTTTGCGTTTGACGAAGGAAACGAAAATGATGTTGGCGATCTCGAACGCCCAGATTTCCGGCACGATGGCATCGCGCGTGGCGAGTTCCGACAGGATATGGCGGCTGTAAGCCGTATCTTCCGTAGGGTCGCCAGGAAAGCACCAGGAAATCGCGACCGAGGCGTCAAGTACAAATTCCGCCATTAATAGCGGTGTCCGTCGTGCAGGAGATCGCGGGTGATGCGTTCGCCCAGACTGAGATGGTATTCGTCTGCGAACTCTTGCATGCGACGGATCGCGTCCTGGCGTGAGGACGCGCCTGCGGCAACGCGTGACAACAGGCGAGTGCGAAGCGTCTCGACGCCCACGTCCACCACTTCGTCGGGGCGATCGATCAGACCCGCTTGAATGGCCTCGTCAATTACCTGCGTGTCTTCCGGCTTAAGCTCAAATGTCATGGTGACGTCTGTTCTTAGGTTATGCCAGATGCAGCGTACCTGAGGGAGTCTGGATTGTCCACTGCAAACCCGGCAAACGCAACCTTTGTGCGAGGGTCAGGCCTGCGGCACCTTCGTGTTCAGCGGTTGAGAAGTGGTGGGGGTGGGTTCATCTTTTGCGCCCAGTAAGGCTCTGATCTTCTGGCGCTTGACAATTCCAGCGGGGGCGTTGCCACAGGATAAATATTTCGCCGCGCTAAACTGCTGTCGTGTGCGGCGACGGAATGTACCGCGCTGGCGGGCAATAGCGGGCAACGCCGCATGGCAAATATGGCACGCGGGGTATCCGTGGGAATGTATTTTCTGCAAGTTATGGAAGGCGTTGGGTGTTCAAGGGTTCGAATCCCCCCCTCTCCGCCAGATGTAAATAAGTAAGACACAGGAGCAGTGAGTGTCTGTGTTGAAACTTCGCGGAACACTTCGGAGTCTCTCCAAGAACCGCGGGACGACGGCCGTGGCTATCTGTACGCTCGCGCTGGCCATTGGCGCGAATACTGCGATCTTCAGTCTGCTCGATGCAGTTGCGCTGCGTTCGCTGCCGGTCCCGCGTCCCGAACAACTAGTTGCGCTAGGAACAAGCATCCCCGACAGCGTGAACGGTGATCAACCGTTCTCATTGCCCATGTTTCAGGAGATGACCCGGCGCCAACCGGTGTTCTCGGAGCTCTTTACTTACAACGGGAGCGGCATGAATACGTTCCAAGTCGCCGCACATAACATTACGGCAGCGATGGCAGAGGTTTCGGGGAACTACTATCGCGCCATGCAGATTGCGCCGCTGATCGGGCGGTTCATTGAGCCAAGCGATGTCACATCGGGCGCGGGTTTCTCGAATCAGGTGGCGGTCATCAGTTACCGAGCTTGGAGAAGTTGGTTCCACGGCGATTCGGATGTTCTCGGAAAAATTATCCGTATTGGAGATCATCATCCGTTCACGATAATTGGCGTCGAGCCGGAGGGCTTTTCAGGACTGATTATTGATGGCGCTTCGGATGTCACGGTTCCCATTCTGGCTTTGCCGCAAAGGGGCGGAATGGACTTGCGCGATCCGCACCTTTTATGGATGACTCTGTTCGGCAGGCTCAAGCCCGGGATCACGCCGGCGCAGGCGCGCGCCAATTTATCCCTGTTGTGGCCTCGAATTTTGGAGGCCACGCCGCCGGCGGACTATACAGGTGGCGAGAAACGCGCCCGATTCTTCGCCAGGCGAATCAAACTGGAGCCGGCAGCCAACGGAATCTCGTTTTTGCGCAAGCGATTTTCGTTCTCGCTGAAGGTGCTGCTGGCGCTTGTGGGTGCGGTGCTGCTGATTGCCTGCCTCAATCTGGCGAATATAACGCTCGCGAAAGCAACTGCTCAGCGGCACGAATCGGGCGTGCGTTCGGCGCTGGGGGCGGGCAGGTGGCAGATGATTCAACCCGCTTTGACGGAGAGCTTGGCTCTGTCTGTCTGCGGTACTCTGCTCGGTCTAGCGCTCGCGTGGTGGGGTAGTCGTGCTTTATTGCGCCTTGCGTGGACAGGGCTGGTAGATACACCTTTGAAGCCTTCGCTTGACCTGCAGGTGCTCGCGTTTACTGCGGTAATTACTGTTTTGAGCGCGGTCCTGTTTGCATTGCCGTCGGGGATGCACGCGGCGAGAGTGGACCCGATTGAAGCGTTGCGGAATCAGACGCGATCGGTTCGAGGCAACATCGGAGCCAGCAACAAAATCCTGCTGATTGCGCAGATCACGTTATCGCTGCTTCTGGTGACTGCGGCATTCCTGTTCGGGACGACATTGAACCGGTTCTACAAGGTAGACGCCGGTTACCGGCGTGACCACTTACTCACGATGATGCTGTTTTCGCAGCCCGGTGAGCGGGGAAAGCCGAAGACGACGGCGTATTACCGGCAGTTGTCGGAGGCAGTGCGGCAAGTTCCGGGCGTAGAGAGCGTGACTTATTCGTACAGCGGACCCGCCAATGAGTTCGAAAGCTTCGAGCAGGTCTATCCCGCAATGAACGGATCGCCCGTGCAGGTGGTGACTGATTTTGTCGGGCCGGATTTCTTCCACACGATGAAAATGCAGGTACTGGCAGGCCGTGAGTTTTCGTGGCGAGACGACGAAAAGGGAGAACAGATTGCGATCATCGGTGAAAGCCTGGGGCAGAAGCTGTTTGGAACCAGCAATCCGGTTGGGCGCTTCGTCTATTTAGGTCCCCACTCCCACGCCGTCCCCCTGAGAATTATCGGTGTTGTGAATAGCGCCAGTCTGTGGAAGATCGAAAGCATTCATCCCCTAGCGCTTTACCGCCCGACTACGATGGGCTACTCCGACGCCGACGCGCTGATGGACATTCGAACGACGGTAGATCCGGCGAGTATCAAGGCGCAAGCAGAAAGAGTGGTCAGCAGCTTCGGCCGGCAATACTCGTTGCGCACGATGACTTTAGAAGAGCGGCTGGAGAGTTCCTTAAGCGTGCAACGACTCATGGCGCTGCTAGCTACCTTTTTCGGCGGACTGGCGCTGATTATCTCCGCGGTCGGGCTCTATGGGTTGATGTCGTTCCACGTGGCGCGGCGAACTTCGGAGCTGGGTATACGACTCGCTCTTGGGGCGCAGCGCGGACAAGTGCTCTCTATGCTGCTTCGGGAAGCTCTGTCGCTGGCGCTGATTGGCTGCTGCCTGGGACTGGTCGCCAGCCTTTTCGGCGCGAGATTCATACGGAGCATTTTATTTGGCGTATCAGCAACTGATCCGCTCATCCTGGGCTCCGCAATCGTCACGGTTCTTCTGGTAGCAGCATCAGCCGCCCTGGTGCCGGCCCGCAGGGCTGCGCGCCTCGATCCAATGGCTGCGCTGAGAGTGGAATAGCGAAGTCGATAGAATCAGTGTTTTCACCATTCATGATTACGCGCCGTTCGTTCATTCCGCTAGCCGCTGCCGCGGTCTCACCGCTCGCGTATTCGAAGTCTGATCCCCAGCTACAGCGCGGCAGGCTGAAGCAATCTGTTACTCAGGGCGTGTTCAAAGGCCGCCAGATGACGCTCGACGACATGTGCCGCGAATCAGCAGAGATGGGCATATACGGCTTCGACCTTATTGATCCAAAGGACTGGCCGACGCTGAAGAAATACGGACTGGTACCAACTATGGGGCCGCCGCCCTATGGCGGCACAATTCCGGACGCGCTAAACCGAAAAGAAAACCATGACCGGATACGCGTGACCATGACTAAGATCATCGACCAAGCGGCCGGGGCAGGCGTTCCGAACGTGATCACGTTTTCTGGTAACCGGCGCGGAATGTCAGACGAAGAAGGCGCCGACAATTGTGTGCTGTTTCTGAATTCCATAAAATCGTACGCGGAAGATAAGAACGTCACGATTTGCATGGAACTGCTCAACAGCAAGGTGAATCACAAGGACTACATGTGCGATCACGCGGCGTGGGGCGCGGGAGTGATGAAGCGCGTGAATTCGCCCCGCGTCAAATTGCTGTACGACATCTATCACATGCAGATTATGGATGGCGATATCGTGCGCACTGTTCGCGACAACATCCAATACATCGGCCATTTCCATACGGGCGGTAATCCGGGGCGGCATGAAATCGATGGCACACAAGAGTTGAATTACCGTTTTGTTGCGCAATCGATTGCGGATCTCGGCTACACGGGCGTTGTGGCGCATGAATATACACCGGTTCGTGAGCCGATTGAATCATTGAAACAGGCGATCCAAATTTTCACAGTTTGACGATGCGAGCTAGCTTTACAGCATTCTTCCTGACCGCAACCCTATGCGCCGCGCAAGGGCACCAGGCGACCCCGTTGCCTCGACAACAACAGCCGGCGGAAGACGCGGCTGCAGTTGAGCGCGGACGAGCCTTATTCAAATCCAGTTGCGGATTCTGCCATGGCGAGGACGCTACCGGCGCCAGAGCTCCTGACCTCCTGCGGTCTGCGACGCTGATGCATGATGACGGCGGCAATCTGCTGGGCCCGACCATTCGCAACGGACGGCCGGACAAAGGCATGCCCAGTTTCGCGACCATGAAGGACGACCAGATTGCGGCAATCGTAGCTTTCCTGCACCACCAGGAAAGCAGCGCGCTTAAGAGCAATCACGTTGGCGGCGACTATCCGCTTGCCAAGCTGCTGACTGGCAATGCGCAGGCGGGCAAAGCCTACTTCAACGGCGAAGGCGGATGCTCAGGATGCCATTCCCCGGCCGGTGATCTGGCGGGGGTCGCCAAAAAGTACGCACCGCTCGAATTGCAACAGCATATGGTGTATCCGTCGAGCAAGACGCCGCTCGAAATCGCCACAGTGACGCTTCAGAACCGCGAGGAGTATCACGGCAAAGTGGCGCATCGCGATGAGTTCACGATTGCTTTGATTTGCGATGACGGATGGTACCGGAGCTTTCCCGTGGAAGGCTCTCAAGTGGTGATTAAAGACCCGCTGGAAGCGCATCGCGACCTGATGCGCAAGTACACAGATGCAGATCTGCACAATTTGTTTGCGTATCTGGAGACTCTGAAATGAACGTTAAGCGGCTACTGCAGATAGTCTTGGCGGGATCCGCCCTGGCGCTCGGTGCCCTTCCGGCCGCCGACGGCGGTTTAGACCCCGACACGATTCTTAAACCTCTGGCGCAAAACTGGCCAACTTTCAACGGCGACTACTCAGGGAAGCGATACAGCGCGCTTTCTCAGATCAATCAGAGCAACGTTCGCGAGCTGACGGTCAAATGGATTCTGCAGCCGCAGTCAGTGGGCATCAAGTCGATGCCGCTGATGGTGGACGGGCGGCTGTATTTCACAACGCCGGATAACGTCTGGGCAGCGGACGCGAAAACAGGGGATATTATCTGGCATTACTTCCGCGAATCTCAGGGCGATCACATCGGGAATCGGGGCGTGGGAATGCTTGGCGACTCGCTGTTCTTTGAGACGCCGGACTGCCATCTGGTTTGTCTCAACGCCAAGGACGGAAAGGTGAAGTGGAACATCGTACTCGCCGATCCGAAGCTCGGCTACTTCGCGACAATGGCGCCCCTGATCATCCGTCATCACGTGATTGTGGGCGTCTCGGGCGACGTGACGGATATTCCTGGTTTTCTGGAATCCGTGCGGCCGGAAGACGGAACCGTGGAATGGCGATGGAATACCGAGCCTGCGGTTGGAGAACCAGGCGCGGAGACGTGGCCACACGCGAGCGACGCTATTTCTCACGGCGGCGGCATGACGTGGATGACCGGAACGTATGATCCGGGCCTGAACCAGTTGTACTGGGGCATCGGTAATCCGAACCCGGTACTTAATGGAAAAATTCGTCCGGGCGATAACCTGTACACCTGTACCGTTGTTTCGCTGGACCCCGATACCGGCAAACTCATCTGGCACTACCAGGTCTCGCCACACGACACACATGACTGGGACGCTACGCAGACGCCCATCATCTTTGATGACGACGTAAATGGCGTACACCGCAAGCTGCTGGCGCAGGCAAGCCGGAACGGTTATTTTTTCGTGCTGGACCGCACCACGGGCGAGCACATCCTGACGAAGCCGTTCATCTACACCGACTGGGCTAAAGGAATTGATTCGCGCGGAACGCCGATTCCCAATCCGGCCAAAGAACCGCGACCGGACGGAACATTAGTTTCACCGGGATCAGATGGCGCAACGAACTGGATGGCCCCCAGCTTCGACCCGGAAACCCGCATGGTGTACGTAAGCGCGCGACGGCTATGGAGTATTTTCTACATGACCGCCGAAGGTAAGCCGGAAGGCTGGGCCGGACGTGACCGGAACCTGTGGGCGAATTCGGTGGTAGAGGCTATCGATTACCAATCGGGAGACATTCGCTGGAAGCACGAAATTGGGGATGGCGAGGGTAGCGCAGGAATGCTGACAACGGCGGGCAAATTGCTCTTTACGGGTGATAATGCCAACAATCTGCTGGCCCTTGATCCGGAGACCGGGCGCACATTGTGGCACGTCAACACGGGCGGAAAAATGATGGGCGCGCCATCCACCTACGAAATAGACGGACAGCAGTACCTGCTGACCCCGACGGCTAACCTGATTCTGGCCTGGACTTTGCCGCAGAAATAGTGCGCGTAACTGGCGAGCCGAAGCGCTCGTCATTTGGAGCATAGCTGGCGGAAGCATGCTATTCTGACGCCAGTCAGGCTTCGGCTCTCGGCCTGCATGTTCCAATTCCTATTCAAGTACCCGCTCACAGTCTTCTCCAAAGGTACGTTCGTGCTTTCAGGCGGATGGCCACGCTGGGTGTTAGCCTTCGCTATCACTGCGGCTGCGGTGCTGCTGGCTTGGCTTTTATGGCGACGCCGGGCGAATCTGAGGCCATCGGTGCGCGGCTTTCGCGTTGCCGTTCTCTGGGCGCTTCAATCCGCGCTACTTGCCTTACTTCTCCTCTTATTGTGGGAGCCCGCGATCAGCGTTACGGCGCTTCGTCCCCAACAGAACATCATTGCGGTGGTCGTTGATGATAGCCGGAGCATGGGCGTTAACGATGTAGGGCGGCCCCGCGAGGAATTGGCTAACGATATTCTGCACAGCGGATTATTGCGCGACCTCTCGGGCAAGTTCCAGGTGCGGCTGTACCGGCTTGGCGCAGGCGTCGAAAGAATTTCAGATACACACCAGCTCAAGGCGGATCAAGCGTCTACACAAATCGGTACCGGATTAAAGCAACTGGCTGATGAGGCGGCTACTTTACCGATCGGGGCTGTTGTTCTGATGACAGATGGCGCTGATAATTCGGGCGGAGTCGACCTGGACACGCTGGCTGAGCTGCGCAGGCGCAGATTGCCAGTGAACACTATTGGGTTCGGACGCGAGCAACTGGCGGACGATGTGGAACTCGACGGGCTAGATATCCCAGCGAAGGCGCTGGCGGGGTCGCGCCTGCAGGCGCAGGTCGTGGTACGGCAGAACGGGTTTGAAGGAAAGCGCGCGAGGGTTTCTCTGACGGCAGATGGCAATCTGCTGGCGAGTCGGGACATCGTGCTAACCGGCAGCTCGGAACAATTGGAAACGGTGGAATTCAGCGCTGGCAAGCCGGGTGTCAGGAATATTCGTGCGCGGCTTGATCCCCTGCCAGGTGAAACGAATACGCAAAATAACGAGTTAACGCAGGCAGTTTCCGTCGATGACGCGAAACGGCGCATTCTGTACGTGGAAGGCGAGCCTCGCTGGGACTACAAGTTCCTGCGGCGCGCCGCGGAAGACGACCCGGCACTACAAGTGGTCTCCATGCTGCGAACGACCCAGAACAAAATCTATCGGCAAGGGATTGCGAATCCGAATGAGCTGGCGGATGGATTCCCAAGTAAGTCAGAGGAGTTGTTCGATTTCCAGGGACTGATTCTGGGCAGTGTAGAGTCGGCCTATTTCACACCGACACAGCAGCAGATGATCAAAGATTTCGTCGACCGCAGAGGCGGTGGTTTACTGTTCCTCGGCGGCCGCTGGGCTCTGGGTGATGGGGGATACAACGTCCCGCCTTTTGCGGAGTTATTGCCAGTCACGCTGCCGAACAAGAAGAACACGTTTCAGCGGACCTTCGTCGCAGCGGAACTGACGGATGCCGGCAAGAAGAGCCTGATCACGCGCATCGAAGCCGACCCGGAAAAAAGTGCGCAGCACTGGGATACGTTGCCGTACCTGGCGGATTACCAGGATGCAGGCACACCAAAACCGGGGGCGGTGGTTCTGGCTCGCGTGGATGCGGGCGGAACTCGCCTGCCCTTGTTGGTGACAGAGAATTATGGACGCGGACGAACGGTCGTGTTTGCTACCGGCGGAGCGTGGCGCTGGCGTATGCAGCAGCCGGTTAGTGATACCAGTGAAGAAACGTTCTGGCGGCAATTGCTCCGCTACGTGGTTTCCGCTACGCCATCCCGCGTGGTTGCTTCCACCCCGAACGCAAAGCTTGAGGATGAAGGCAAATTTCAACTCCGAGCCGAGGTGCGGAACAACAACTATGTGCCAACCGGCGACGCTGATGTTCAGGCGAGCATCATCGACCCCGATGGCGTAGCGCAACCAGTGACGTTGCGGCCGGAACCGCTGACGCAGGGCGTGTATACGGCAGACTGGAACGCCATGAAACCCGGATCGTACCTGGCGGAGGTGACGGCGACGCGCGGGACCCAAAAGCTGGGAAGCGACGTGCTGACGTTCCGAAGGGAAAACGGCGTCGCGGAGAATTTTCATCGCGAACAAAATCGTGAACTGCTGCAGAAGTTGGCCGAAGAGACTGGCGGACGCTACTACCGGCCCTCAGACGCCGGGCGAATTCCGGAAGAGATTTCATATTCCGAAGCCGGAATCACTTCGCATGAAATCAAAGATCTTTGGGACATGCCGGTTGTGTTTCTTGCCATTCTGATATTGAAGGGAACTGAGTGGCTGCTGCGGCGCAAATGGGGCGTAGTATGAGGTTTTTGCTTCTGCTGGTGGCGTTGACCTCGTTGTCGCAAGGCGCGAGTTATTACGTCACGATTGCAGGGCTTGGCGGAACACCGGATTACGTGACACTTTTCGCCAAACAGGCGGGCGATCTCGAGCGCGAGTTTAAGAATAACGGAGCAGACGCGCACGTAGTCACTCTGTCGGGTAATAGCGCTACCAAGCGGGAGGTGCAGCAAACGTTGTCGTCTCTGGCATCTCAGATACAGGCAGGCGATGCGTTTGCTTTGTTCCTGATTGGGCATGGCACGTACGACGGGGTCGATTACAAATTCAATCTGCCCGGCCCCGATATCACGGCATCAGAGCTAGCTGCGCTTTTGAACCGCATTCCCGCACAGAGGCAACTCGTTGTCAATATGACGAGTTGTAGCGGAGGGTCGCTCCCAGCCTTGGCGAAAAAGGATCGCGTGGTGATTACGGCGACGAAGTCCGGTACCGAGAAGAATGCGACGGTCTTTGCACGCTACTGGATCGACGCACTGCAGGACCCGAGCGCAGATACAGACAAGAATGGAACCGTATCGGCGCTTGAGGCTTTTGTATATGCGCAGCGAAAGACGGGGGCCTATTTCGATTCTGAAAAGCTGCTGGCGACAGAACACGCGCAATTGAGCGACAACGGAAGCGGCAAAGCAGTGCGCGATCCGAAGCCCGAGAATGGAAACGGCTTGCTGGCCGCGGCTTTTCCGATCATCCGGCCGGAAGCGGCGAGTGCTAATTCTTTAAGTCCCGACAAACAAAAACTGCTGGCGAAGAAAGAAGATTTGGAAGCGAAGATCGATCGCCTGAAATATCAGAAGGCAGCGATGCCGGAAGAGGAATATAAGCAGCAATTAACGGCGCTGCTGCTGGAATTGGCACGGACGCAAGCGGAGATCGACCGGTGAGATTTGGATCAGCGCTCATGCTTTCCGCAGGATTGTTGTTCGCGCTGCGCTCCAGTGCGGCGGGCGTTTCGGACTGCCGTGCGCTCCAGCATCGCGGACAAACGCATGAGGCACGGGCGTGTTTCGAGCGCCTGACGCGCGCGCCTGATTCGTTGACCCGTGCTGAGGGACTTGCAGGGCTGGCGCAATACGACGCATCGAATGAGGAGTTCCGGGCAGCATTAAAGGAACAGCCAAAATCAGCCGAAGTCCGGGACGAATGGGGCCTGCTTTTCCTCGGGCATTATCAGCCGGGCGATGCCGCGAAGCTTTTCGAAGAAGCTCTGGAGCTGGATCAGAATAACGCGCGAGCCTACCTGGGATTGGCGCGCGTAGCCGGACTTACCTACGATCGGAAAGCTTTTGACCTGGCGCAGGAAGCTTTGCAACGAGATCCGAAGCTGTACGAAGCGCACGAACAACTCGCGTATTGGGCGCTGGAAGACAGCGACGAGAAGAAAGCCACGGCTGAGGCGCAGAAGGCGCTCGCGATTTCGAATGAAGCGCTGGATGGAATGGCTGTGCTGGCGTCGATCGATTGGCTTAACGGCAAGACGCAATCGGAATGGATGGATCGCATCCTGCAGATAAACCCGGTCTATGGAGAAGCCTATGCGACCGGCGCCCACTTTTTCACAATCAACCGGCGTTATCAGCTTGCGGTGGAGTATGAGCGGAAGGCGCTGACACTGGCGCCGGATCTTTGGAGCGTACGTTCTGAACTCGGGTTGAACCTGATGCGGCTGGGGCATTCAGATGAAGCGAAGAATGAGCTGCAGCAGTGTTTCGAAGCGCATTGGCGCGATGCTCAAACAACTAACGCACTCAAGCTACTGGACACACTGAATCAATATCAAACGTTCGAAAGCCCGACAACTGAACTGGTGATCAATAAGACAGAGGCAGCGCTGCTGCGCCCCTATATTGAGCCCGAGATGCAGAAGGCGCTTGCTACTTACGAGCGCAAATATAAGATGAAGCTGCCGGGGAAAGTGCGGCTGGAGGTCTACCCCAATCACGACGACTTCGTGGTGCGTACACTCGGGCTGCCGGGACAAGGCGGTTTGCTGGGCGTGACATTCGGGATGGTGGTGGCGATGGATAGCCCATCGGCGCGGCAGCCCGGCGATTTCAATTGGGCCAGCACATTGTGGCACGAACTGAGCCACGTGTACATTCTGACCGCGACCAATCACCTGGTTCCTCGCTGGTTCACGGAAGGGCTGGCAGTCCATGAAGAGGGCGCAGCGAATCCCCAATGGGGGGACAGGATGACGCCGGAAATTGTGAGCGCGCTGAAAAACAAGAAGCTGCTGTCAGTTGCCAATCTCGATCGCGGGTTTGTGCGGCCGGAATATCCGACGCAGGTCCTCGTTTCCTACTACGAAGCAGGCAAGATCTGCGATTTCATTACGCAGAAGTGGGGCAATGACGCAATCCTCGGCATAGTTCACGCCTATGCTGAGCGCAAGACCACGCCGGAGGCGATTCAGGATAGCCTGCACGAATCTGCGGAGGCGTTCGATCACGATTTTCAGACCTGGCTCGATCAACAGACTGCCGACACCGTTCGTCACTTTGATGAGTGGAAGAAGGCCATGACGACGGCTCCCAAAGAGGCAAGTACCGACGAACAGATTCGACAGCAGATTGCGCTTCGTGACCAATTCCGCACGTATGTCGGGCCGAATAGCCCCTATGAGTCGCTGGCTGAGCTTTACAAGAGCAAAGGCGAGAAGACAGAAGCGCTGAAAGAGCTCGAACAGTACCGGAACCTCGGCGGCACTTATGTGAAGGGGCTGAAGGACCTGGCGCGACTGGAGCAGGACGCGGGCAACGTAAAGGAAGCCGAGCAGACCCTGACAGATCTCAATTACATCTATCCGGAAGACGAAGAGATACATCGCGTGCTTGGAAATCTTCTGCTGTCCGGCGGCGATGCGAATCAAGCCGTCAGAGAGTTCACGGCCGTGCTGAGCCTAAAGCCTTCTGATGTTGCCGAATCGCATTACGATCTTGCAAAAGCATTACGTGCTGCGCATCGAGACAATGAAGCCAAGGATGAAGTGATATCGGCGCTCGAAGCAGCGCCGGGCTTCAAACCAGCGCAGCAACTGCTTCTTGAATTGAACCCATAATGTCAACCATCACAGCGCCACCTCTCACAGACACGACAGAACTGAAGGAACAACTCCGGAGGTTCCAGGAAGCGCAGGCGGCAATCAAGCGCGAAGTCCGGAAAGTGATCGTCGGTCAAGACGAAGTTATCGAGCACGTTCTGATTTCATTGTTCGTGGGCGGTCATTGTCTGCTGACTGGATTACCGGGAACAGCGAAAACATTGCTCGTGCGGACGCTTTCGCAAACTCTTGGGCTGCGATTCAACCGCATCCAGTTCACGCCGGACCTGATGCCTTCCGACATTACCGGAACGGACATTATCGAGGAGAACCCGGGCACAGGCCACCGCACATGGACATTCGTACCGGGGCCGATCTTCTCCAATGTGCTGCTCGCGGATGAGATCAACCGAACACCGCCGAAAACGCAGTCGGCTTTGCTCGAAGCAATGCAGGAACTCTCCTGCACGGTGCGCGGCCATCTTTATCGGATTGAGCCTCCGTTTTTCGTACTGGCCACGCAGAATCCAATTGAACTCGAAGGCACGTACCCTCTGCCCGAGGCACAACTCGACCGCTTCCTGTTCAATACCGTGCTGGATTACCTGGCGGCCGACGATGAATTGAAAGTTGTCGACCTGACCACGGCAACTCATCGAGCGACCGTGGATATGGTGACGAACGGCGCCGAGATTTTGCAGTTTCAGGAACTTGTGCGCATGACACCTGTGGCGGAATCGGTGGCGCGATACGCAGTAGAACTGGTGCGAGCTACGCGGCCGAATTCAAACGGCGACGCGCCTGACTTCATCAAGAAATACGTGAACTTCGGAGCCAGTGTCCGCGCTGCACAGTTTCTGGTCCTGGCAGGCAAAGCGCGGGCACTGATGCAAGGCCGGTTCCATGTTTCGTACGAAGACATTCGCGCGCTGGCGCCTCCTATACTGCGGCATCGCGTGCTGCTGAACTTCCACGCAGAGTCAGACCGGCTGAGTCCGGATGATATTCTGCGCAAGCTGCTGGACTGGAAGACGCCACGTACCTAGCCGATCCTGACGCAAAGATGTGAAGCCGATGTCCGCCGCCAGCTCAAACCGCTACCTCGATCCCGCGGTACTTAGCGAGATTTCAAATCTGGACCTGATCGCACGGACTGTGGTGGAAGGTTTCATTTCTGGATTACATCGTTCTCCGGATTTCGGCTTTAGCCAGGAGTTTGCGGAGTATCGCGCGTATACGCCGGGCGACGATTTAAGGCACGTCGATTGGAATGTCTACGCCCGCACCGAAAAAGCTTACCTGAAGCGCTATCGCGGCGAGACCAATACGACACTGATGGTCTTGCTGGACGCGAGCGCAAGCATGAGTTTTTCGTCGACGGCGGTTTCGAAGTTTGAGTACGCGAAATACACGGCGTCCGCCCTGGTTTACATGGCGCATCTGCAGCGGGACAGCGCGGGCCTGATCGTATTTCACGACGATGTGGCGAACTTCATCCGGCCATCAGCGCGGCAGGGACAACTTATGCGACTGCTGCACGGCATCGACTCCGCCACGGTAGGTACGCGGACGAATTACCAGCGGCCTTTCTTCGAGCTGCAGCAGTTTCTGAAGCGGCGCGGCATCACCGTTCTGATTTCCGATTTCTTCGAAGATCCGGAGCGGGTTGTAGAGACCGTACAGCCGATGCGTTTTCGGGGAAACGAATTATTGCTGTTTCACGTTCTGGATCCGCGCGAAATAGAGCCGAAACTGGGTGAACCCGTGCTGCTGCGCGACATGGAGACGGGTGACGCGATTGAAGTATCGCCTGAATACGCGCGCACAGAATACCGCGACAAGATCAACGCCCATATCGAAGCGATGCGCAGTAAGGCGCAAAGCGCTGGTCTGGACTATTTTCTTCTGCGTACGGACCGACCGCTCGACGCAGCCCTGCGCGAGTATTTCACGGTGCGGAAAGGAAAGTTGTAAGTGGGCTTTCTTTCGCCATGGTTCCTCGCCGGATTGGCAGCGGTCGGGGTGCCGCTGTATATTCATCTTCTGCGGCAGTACAAGCGGACGCCACAGCCATTTAGCTCGATAATGTTTTTCGAGCGGCGGGTGCAGAGTTCTGTAAAGCACCGCAGGCTGCGCTACATCACGCTTCTTCTCATGCGTCTGGCGGTGATCATTCTGCTGGCGCTGGTGTTTGCCAACCCATTTATCAACCGTACTTCGGCCGGAACGCAACGCAGAAAGCTGACCGTCATTGCGTTGGACCGTTCATTCAGCATGCGAGTGGGCAATCGCATGCCGAAAGCGAAAGCGGAAGCGAATCGGATTGTCACGGGGCTCGGCGGCCGCGACCCAGTTCAGGTGATTGCTGTCGACGCCAACATAGAAAACCTGACGCCGCCAGAGTCTGACCACACTGCGGCATCGGCAGCGATCGCGTCCATCGAACCGAACGACCGCGCCAGTTCTTTCGGCGAATTTACCCGAGCGATGCGGGTGCTGGATCAAAACAGCGGCATGAATATCGACGCTCATTTGATCAGCGATATGCAGCAAAGCTCCATGCCGCCAAATTTCCACGATCTGCAATTGGGTCCACATACAGCTCTGACGTTTCACGACGTAGGCAAGCGCAACACGCCGAATATGGCTGTCAACACAGTGATCACGTCCGCACACGTTTACGATCCTAAGAACACCCGCTTGACGGCGACAATCGCGGGCTGGCAAACACCGGAGGCAAGTCGGACTGTCACGTTATCGCTAGATGGAAAGGCCGTGCAGTCGAAACATGTGGCCGTACCTGCGAATGGCCGTGCAGAAGTGCAGTTTACCGGCTTTGACGTGGGATATGGAGCGCACCACGGTGAGGTTCGCATCGAACCGGCGGACGCGCTGCCGCAGGACGATGTCTTTCTTTTCTCCATATCAAGATCTGATCCGAGCAAAGTTTTGTTTTTGTACGTAGGTAATCGGCCGCAGGAGGCGTTCTTTTATAAATCGGCTATCGAAGCTGCACCGGATTCCGGCCTGTCAGTTCAGGCACTCTCGCTCGATCAGGCCGACCACGTGGATTTCAGCAAGTACGGGTATGTGGTGTTAAATGACCCAGGCGAACTAAACAACTCCCTGGCGCAGGCTCTGTGCAGCTACCTGTCGCGCGGCGGTGCAGTGTTGATTGCGGCGGGACCGCGCACCGTAGCCAACGGCAAAGTACCGCTCTCAGGCGATCACGTCAGCGGTACGCACCAGACGCAGGGGGCCGGTTCGGTGGACGAGCAGTCGTCTGCGCTGGTCGGCACCGGCCATTTTGAGAATGTGCAATTCCTGGAAGCGGCATGGATTACGCCGAAGGCCAATGCAAAGGTTCTGGCAAGATTGGCGAACGGCTCGCCACTGCTGATTGAGGAACGAATGGGCGAAGGCCGCGAGCTGATTTTCGCGTCGACGTTGGATAACTCGATCAGCGATTTTCCGTTGCACACTTCCTTCTTAGCTTTCGCCGTGCAGTCGGGACATTATCTTGCCGGACTGGAAGATGCAGCGTCGAGCCTGACCGTCGGGACGCCTGTGAATCTGCGGCATACAAAAGATCAAAGCACGGCTGCAGATGTGATTGGTCCGGATGGCAAACACGAGTTGTCGCTATCTGAGGCGACACAGCTCCTGAGTTTTGATTTGACGCAGAGCGGTTTCTACGAAGTCCAGGGCGCGGACGGACGGCGCACACTTGTGGCCGCTCACACGGACCGGCGTGAATCGGACCTGACAGAAGCACCGGCGGAGAACCTCGATTTATGGCGCAATACTGGAGTTGGGGCGGCTGACACGAAGCGGCCGCCGCCAACGGGCGACACGGAGGAGCGGCAGACGCGTCCTTGGAGTTTGTGGCGTTACGCGCTCACTCTGTTGCTGATTGCGGCGCTGGTGGAATCGATTTTTGCGACCCGTTATTTGAAGGATGAAAGGCAGACAGCATGACGGCGCTTGAGCAGTTGAATGCGTATTTGCGACGCCTGGAACTTCGGCTGCGATTATTTGCGGCCTCGCGCGGAGCTGCGGTGGTGGCGGGCATTGCCCTGCTCCTGACCGTGTTGCTGGTCTGGATTAGCAACCGGTATGAGTTTGCGAACCACGTGGTTCTGCCGCTCCGTATCCTATTGTTTGCCGTCCTTGCGGCTGCTGTTTGCCTGGCGTTCGCGGTGCCTCTCTCGAAGCTGAGCAGGAGGCGCATTACGCAACTCGCTGAGCGGCAGGCGCCGGGTTTCGAACAGCGTCTGCTCACAGTCACGGAACGGCCCGACCCGACAAACCCCTTCACTGAGCTGGTTGCCGAAGATGCGCTCCGGTTAGCGAAGGAGAACGAGCCCGAACGGCTGAGCCCCTTGCGCCGGCTAGTCGCGTTCGCCGGATCCGGCGCGGTTGCGGCGGCAGTTTTGATTTGGCTGATCGCGGCAGGTCCCGGGTATTGGGGTTACGGCGCTTCACTGCTCTGGACCGGCCATGACAGCAGTGCCAAACGACCGCTTTACGACATAACTGTCAAACCCGGCAACGCGACCATTCGGCGTAAGTCAGACCAACGCATCAATGCGCAGTTACTGGGATTTTCTGCTCATAGTGTGAGGCTTTTCGCAAAATACGGTTCCGCTTTGAAGTGGGACGAGGCGCCCATGCAGCCGAAATCGGACGGGAGCGGATATCAATTCCTGTTTGCAGGATTGTCGGAACCCGTCGAGTACTACGTACGGGCGGATTCCGCTCTATCCAAGCACTTTACGATCAATGTCAAAGATCTGCCGGTTGTGAAACGAGTGAAAGTATCGCTGCATTTCCCGCCGGGGCTCGGACTTCGCGACGAAGTGCAGGATCCGGGCGGCGACTTGCGCGCTGTAGAAGGAACCCAGGCGGACATCTCGATTCTGACCGACCGGCATCTGGATCGCGGCCAGATTGTTCTCGAGGATGGAAGCAAGCTGCCGCTGGGCCACTCCGATGGCGAGTGGTTGACGGCACGATTGAACGTTCAGAAGGACGGTTCGTATCACATAGCCGCGATTGATGGCAGCGACGCGGTTCGCATCAGCGACGATTTCTTTATCGAGGCCAAGAAAGACGAGCCACCGACGGTCAAGATCTCGCGTCCAGGGCACGACGCGCATGTCAGCCCGATAGAAGAGCTTCCGGTCACTGTGGAAGCAGCGGATGATTTCGGCTTAAAAGATGTTCAGTTGCACTACTCGGTAAACGGTGGCGATGAAAAAACGGTTACGCTGCTGAAAAAGAAAGACGTGAAAGAAGCCACCGGGACCAGCACGCTGGCTTTGGAAGACTTCAACGTGGTTCCCGGTGATTTGGTGAGCTTCTATGCTACAGCTCGTGATGCGGGAAAGACCGCGCGCAGTGAAATCCTGTTTGCGACTGCAGAACCGTTCGACTTCAAATTCAGTCAATCGCAGCAGATGGGCGGCGGAGGTGGCGGGGGCGGCGCCATGGACAACAACAACAACATTTCGGAGCGCCAAAAACAGATCATCGCGGCAACGTTTAATCAGCTTGGTGGATCAAGATCCGGCCCCGTCATCGGCGGTGCTGTGGCGGCCGGCGCTTCCGTTGCGGAAAACGCGCGCTTCCTGTCCGACGCGGAAGGCAAGCTGAGCGAGCAGGCCAAGACGCTAGCAGAACGTATGAGTAGTCGTGAGCTGTCTCAAGCGGGAGCGGAATTTCAGAATTTCTCTAAGCTGATGACTCAAGCTTCCGGTCAGATGACCGCGGCGGGGGCTCAGTTGAAGCCCGGCAAGTGGCACGATGCACTTCCACCGGAACAGAAAGCGCTGCAGTCGCTGTTGCGCGCCGAAGCGCTGTTCCGCGATATTCAGGTGGCGTTCGGACAGCAGAGCGGGGGCGGCGGCGGGAGCATGGGCGCGCAGCGAGATCTGGCGCGAATGTTCGATCTGGAACTCGATACCAGTAAGAACCAGTACGAGACCGGCCAATCCGACAACTCGGGCGGAAGTAAAGATCAGCAGAAGGCAATCGATGACGCGTTCCAGAAGTTGGAGGCGCTCGCCCGGCGGCAACAGGAACTGGCGGCGCAGAACCAGACCCAACAGGCTTTCGAGCAACGCTGGCAGGAAGAACAGTTGCGCCGCGAAGCGGAAGAGCTGCGGCAGCAGATGCAGCAGATGGCGCAGAACCACAACCAGCAGGGCCAACAGCAGAACTCGCAATCACAGAGTGGGCAGCCGAGTTCGTCATCCTCTTCGTCGTCGTCCCAATCCTCGCAATCAGGCAGTTCGGGATCCCAGAACTCGCGCGCAAATAACCGCATGCAAAACGCCCGTAACGCGCAGTCACCCGAGCAGCAGCAGCAAGAGGCCCAGAATGCCGAGGCAATGAGGCGGGCGGCCACTGCTTTGCAGCGCGCGGAAGAAGAGATGCGAAAGGCCGTTAGCGATCGGGACTCGACCGCGCAACAACGCGCCTCGGCGGATTTGCAGGAAGCCGAACAGACGCTGCGAAACATGCTGCATGATCAAGCGGGAAGTTCCGTGTCCGGTTTATCCAACCGCGCACAGGACATCGCCAATCAGCAACGTGAACTTGCCGAACGCATGAAGCAGATGTACGGGACGGGATCGCCTGCATCCAAGGGCCGGAACGGCTACGAACAACAGGCCAATACAAGCGGCAGCGGCGAAGATATGCCAGAGATGAACGACCCCAACAGCTCACGGTATGGCTGGGGTTTCAGAAGAAGGAACTGGCAGCCAATGCAGCTTGGCCGTTCGGCTACCGATCAAGAAAAAGCGATGGCCGCCGAAAAGGAGAAGCTGGCCGCGCAGTTGCAACAGCTCGAACAGCAGATGCAGAAAGAAGCGGAGTCTATGGCGGGCACGCAGCCGGGCGTTTCTACGAAAATGCGCAAGGCTCTTTCCGACGCTGAGCAGAAAGAATTGGCTCTGCGCATGCAGAAGGATGCGGAATGGCTGAAGCAGGGGTATGGCGACCGGAATGTCGGGATGGAAGACAACGTAACGGCGGGTCTGGACGAGTTGAGCCGGCAGTTGCGCGACCTGCAGCAGGCGATTAAGTCAGGCGATACATCCGGCAACCCCGGACAAAACCAAAGGACCGAGGAGGCGTTATCTCAGCTTCGCGGTTTGCGGGAACAACTACAGCAACAGTCTGAGCAGTTGCAGCGCGGCGATTCCGGACAGGACGGCGGCGACCGGCAAGCGCGGCAAAGCGGGTCGCAACAAGGCAGCAGCGGTACGAGTCCGCGCGGGGGACCGGGCGACCAACAAGAGGGACGTGGAGTACAGGACGCCATCGGGCAGCTCAACTGGCTGCGCACGCAGGTTGACCCGCGCGACCGTACATTAGGCGGCTACATCGATGGAGCGCTTTGGAATCTTCATCATCTGACCGGGGCACAGGCAGGTCTTCTGGACAGCCGCATCAACCACGATGCGGTTGCGAGTCTGCAACGCCTGGAGATGGAGATGAACAGGCGTTTGGTCACGGCGCAGGCGCAAGGCGCTCGAACCGGCGCTCCGGAGCCGGCTCCAGAGAAATATCGCGAAGCGGTGTCGGAATATTTCAAGAAGTTGAGCCAGCCGTAGCACTCTAGTGGTGCGATGGCCGTTTCAATCAAAGATATAGCGCGCATAGCGGGCGTCTCGCACTCTACAGTATCGAGGGCCTTGCGCAACAGTCCTCTTATTCCCCAGCCCACGGCTGAGCGAATCCAGCAAATCGCGCGTGAGCGTGGTTACGCGGCCAGCGCTGTGGCGCGAAGCCTGGTAACCCGAAAAACGCACACAATAGGCGTGGTGGTCACCTCCATTGCCGATCCGTTCAATGGCGAAATCGTCGAGGGGCTGGACGAAGTTGCCCATGCGCACGGGTATTCAATCATTTTGGCCATGTCTCAGGCGAACGCGGACCAAGAGATTGCGGTCGTACAGTCGTTTCGCGAGCGTAGGGTGGACGGCATCATCGTGGCGTCGTCACGAGTAGGGTCGCTTTACTTGCCGCTCCTGAGCGAGATGCAGATCCCGATCGTTCTTCTCAATAATCAGTCGCCGCGAACACTGGCGCATTCAGTAACAATCGACAACGTCGACGGAGCTTACCAAGCGACAACTCACCTGATTGGGCTGGGACACACCCGTATCGGCTATCTGGCGGATCAGTTCGGTTTGCAATCGGATAGCGAACGGCTCAAGGGCTACAAGAAAGCGCTAAAGGAGGGTGGGCTGCCGTTCCTTTCGGAACTGGTAGCGGCAGGGGACGGGAAGACTAATGGCGCGCGGGAGGCGGCAACAAAGCTTCTTCCCATTGCGGCGGCGACCGCTGTCTTCTGCTACAACGACATGTCGGCTTTGGGTGTTCTGGAGGCGGCGAGCGAGGTGGGTCTGCGTATACCGGAAGACCTGTCTGTCGTCGGATTTGACGATATTTTCTTCGCCAAGCACTTGCTGCCACCGTTGACCACGGTCCGCCAACCGAAGCGAGAGATCGGCCAGGCAGCGATGTCGAGGTTGGTGGGCCTTCTTGCGGGCACGCTCACCGACAGTCAGACCGTTTTCAAGGGCGAGCTAATCGTGCGCGAATCGACCGCGCCCCCAGCTTTCAAGGGATAGAACGCAACGCCCTGCGCGATCGCTTGGCTGTCGGCCTACCAGGCAATCTGGTCGGGAAAGAATTCAGAGACCAGATCCTCATAGTAGGGCTTGACCTCTTTCAGATTGGGGCGGTCGCGACCTTTCGAGTACAGATCGTACGGATTAAATTTCCGAACCCATTCGAACATCTCTTCGTCGTGCCGGTTCATCAGGTGACGATACGCGCCGTGCCGGTGCGCCGGATAGAAGGAGTGGTAACGCAGCATGTACTGCGCGGGCTCAGGCAGGTAGTTGCGAGTCGCCGTGTAAATGTACTCATCATGGCCCCACGACAGATGAACCTTGTCCAGTCCGCAGTTTGGCTTGTAAATGCCGTACTCAGTCTGATATTCCGGCACCTTGCTGTCCGGGTTTGCAGCGAAAAACTCGGGAAAAACGATCTGATCCGAATAGGCGCAGCCGACCGGGAATGTGTCGCCAACAACAGCCCATTGCGGCTCGCCGTACAGGCACAGTACTTTACCCAAATCGTGCACCAGGCCGGTCAGCACGAACCAGCGCGGATGCCCGTCCTTACGGATGGCCTCGGCAGTCTGTAGCAGATGCTCAATTTGCGTCAGATCGGTATCCGGATCGCTGTCGTCGACCAGAGTATTCAGATACTCGGCCATTTCCCAGATGCTCTTCTTGCCGCGAGTAAGTCCGCAGTACTCGGCTTTCTTTTGCAGAACGAAATCGAGCGTCTGATTCAAGTGATTCAGACGGTAGAACTCAGTGACGCCGGGGTTTGCATCGGGCTTGTAGTTCCGGAATTCTTCCTCGGTTTTGCCCTCCTGATAACGAGTAGCGACAAAATCGTCCCATTCGTCGAGTTCTTTGAGCGGCTGATTTTCAAGAACGGCTTGCATCGGGTAAACGGCTCCTATGCCTATTATGCACACGTGTGCACCTGATCGCAAGTCATTCTTTACACGAGCAGGCTGCGCGGGACTTCTCTATTGTTTACGCTTTTTTTCAGCGCGGCGTTCGGCTTCAGCGGCTTCGCGTTCTCTGCGTTGTTCCTCTGAGCGTTGCCACGTTTCCTGTTGTTGCCGGCGCTCCCGTTCGCATTTGTCCCGGTGAGCGATTTCGTACTG
>DATBEG010000002.1:0-29877 GCA_036276155.1 Bryobacteraceae bacterium
CCGCGTCCGTTGGTCGAGATGCCGCAGGTTGTGCTCGACGACATGTTAACGAGTCAGGTGAGCATCTTCGCCGTGCAGGCGCAGACGAATGAACTCAGAACACGCATGCAGATGTGCGGTGTCGTGAACGAGAAGAAACTGCGCCATGCACACATGGTGAACATCGAGAAGAAGATCATGCTGGAAGGCATGCGCGCCGATTTCGCCAAGGTGGATGAACTCACGTTACGCGTCATGAACATTGTGAATAAGGCGCAGCGGATACACGCGGTAACGCCGGCTGGCACCAACGTCCAAGCCAGCCTGACGCCAGAGTACAAGTGGATCAAGACCAGCGGAATCATCAGCCGCGAAAAGTGGGGCAATCTGCCTGGCGGGGAGACGTTTACTTCTCCGCTCGAAGTAAACGGCACCTTTGTTGTCGACGGAGTAGTAGGCGATTATCTTTGCGCCAAGTACGGCGATTTGAAGAATACTCCGCTGACGCTCACAGTTCAGAAGAATCGCCTTACCAATGCTTATTGCGACAACAAGCAATTGGAGGAAGAATTCTGGAACTATACCCATCGCGATGAAAACAGCGATCGAGTGGGTGAGTTCGCGATCGGTACAAATCTGGCCTGCCACGACGTGGTCGGGAACATTCTTCAGGACGAAAAAATCCCGGGCGTTCACATGGCCTTCGGTGATCCCTACGGAGCGCACACGGGCGCGAAGTGGACTTCGACAACTCATATCGACGTTGTCGGCCGCAACTTCGACATCTGGGCCGACGATCAGCAGATCATGAGCGGCGGCCAGTTCCTGGTTTAATGGACCTCACTTGCTACCGGAACTTCGCGAGCGCTTCAGTCAACACTGGACTGCGGAACTTTACGCCGAATTAGTGCGGCGGAACGATGAGCACTGCGGTGCGCACGTCGAGTTCCGCCGCAGCGAAACTCCGATTTTCTACCCCAAGCCGCTGCTCGACAAAATGATCCGGTACGGACAGGAACTCTACCATCAGCTTGCCTCGAACCCGGACTACAAGCGCGCATCGGATTGCGCAATTCCGCCCGAGTTCAATGCGCCGAATGAGACCGCGCACCCGCTATGCGTGCAAGCCGATTTCGGGTTGGTACGGCTGGAAGATGGGAGCCTGGAACCGAAGCTGGTGGAGATTCAGGGGTTTCCTTCGGTGTACGGTTTTCAGTCGCAACTGGCGGCCGATTACTGCGACGTCTATCGGCTCGGTGAGACCGTTGCGCCGAATCTAACGAGCTATCTCGACGGGTTGGACGAAATCGGTTTTTGGGACGTGCTGCAAGAAGCAATCGTCGGCGAGCATGATCCGAAACAGGTTGTGCTGCTCGAAATCGATCCGTATCACCAAAAGACTTTACCGGACTTTCTTGTCACGCAGAAGAGGCTGGGGATCAAAATCGCCTGCATTACTCAGGTGAAGAAACAGGGACGGCAACTCCTGTTCGAAGGCATACCGATCAGGCGCATTTACAACCGCGTGATCGTGGATGAGTTGGTGCGCAGGAACATTCAGTCGGAGTACAAGCTGACCGATGATGTGGATGTTGAGTGGGCGGGACATCCGAACTGGTTTTTCCGGCTGAGTAAGTTCTCGCTGCCGTGGTTTGAGCATGTCAGCGTGCCGGAGACGAAGTTCCTGTGCGATATCGACGACCTGCCTGAGAAGCTAGACGATTATGTTCTAAAGCCGCTGTACTCATTCGCGGGCTTAGGCGTGAAGATCGGGCCCAGCAAAGAAGAGATCGAGGCAATTCCGCAGGATCAGCGCGGCGACTGGATACTGCAACGCAAGATGGACTTCGTGGCCACCGTCGACACGCCGAGCGGCATGACGAAGGTGGAGACGCGCATAATGTACGTGCGTGACGGCAACCGGTTGCGGCCGGTCACGACCGTGATCCGCACTGGACGCGGCAAGATGATGGGAGTCGACTTTAATAAGAATCTCGATTGGGTCGGGGCTTCCGCGGGGTTTGTCGAGCGCTAAATTCACTGACACTTATTCGGATTAGGGCGGGACTAACATAGGAGCAATTATGCCTGCCATTGACCCCCGTGCCGGCAAGCCGGCAGACCCTTCGCAGCTTGTCAATGTTCCTCGTCTGATCACTTCGTATTTTGAGCTGAAGCCGGATGTGTCCATCGCGACGCAGCGGGTTGCGTTCGGAACTTCCGGGCATCGCGGGACTTCTTTGCATTCGGCTTTCAACGAGGATCACATCCTGGCGATTACGCAGGCGATCTGCGAGTATCGCGCGGAACAGGGAACAACAGGCCCACTGTTTCTCGGTATGGACACGCATGCGCTCTCCGACCCGGCGTTTGGGACGGCGCTCGAGGTCCTGGCGGCCAACGGTGTGACGACGATGATCGATCGGGACGCGGGATATACCCCGACGCCCGCGCTGTCGCACGCGATCCTGACCTACAACGTAGCGCACAAAAATGGCCTGGCGGATGGGATTGTGATTACGCCTTCACACAACCCGCCGGAGGACGGCGGGTTTAAATATAATCCACCATCAGGCGGTCCGGCGGATACCACCGCGACCAAGTGGATCGAGAACCGGGCCAACGATTATCTGCAAAACGGGCTCAAAGGCGTAAAGCGGGTGCCGTATGTGCAGGCGATGAAGGCGGATACGACGAAAAAGTACGATTACGTGTCAAGGTATGTCGACGATCTGGGGTCGGTCATCGACATGGAGACGATTGCGGCGGCGGGCTTGCGATTGGCCGTGGATCCGCTTGGCGGCGCGGGCATCGCGTACTGGCCGAGAATCAGCGAGAAGTACCGGCTGAATCTGACCGTCGTCAGCGAAAACGTCGATCCAACGTTTCGGTTCATGACAGTTGACTGGGATGGCAAGATCCGCATGGATTGCTCGTCACCGTACGCCATGGCAAGTCTCATCGCACTGAAGGACAAATTTGACGTGGCGTTCGCGTGCGATACAGACCATGACCGGCACGGCGTGGTGACCCCGGGAGTGGGGCTGCTGAATCCGAATCACTACCTGGCGGTTGCCATCGACTACCTGTTCCGCAACCGACCGCACTGGAAGAAAGATGCCGGAGTCGGGAAGACGCTGGTCTCGAGCAGCATTATCGATCGTGTGGCCAACGATCTCGGTCGGAGGTTGGACGAAGTGCCGGTCGGGTTCAAATGGTTCGTCGACGGGTTACTGGATGGATCGTTGGGATTTGGCGGCGAGGAGAGCGCGGGCGCCTCATTCCTGAGGCGCGATGGCGGACCGTGGAGCACAGACAAAGACGGCCTCATCATGGGCCTGCTGTCGGCCGAGATCACAGCCAAGACGAACAAAGATCCGGGCACGCGATATAAGGAACTAACCGACAAGTTCGGCGCTCCGGTGTACGAGCGCATCGACGCGCCGGCAAGTCCGGAGGAAAAGGCGATCCTGTCGAAGCTGTCCCCGCAGCAGGTTTCGGCAAGAGAGCTTGCGGGAGAGCCGATTGAGGCCATGCTCACGAAAGCGCCTTCGAACAATGCTCCTATAGGCGGATTGAAGGTCACGACAAAAAATGGATGGTTTGCGGCGCGGCCATCGGGTACGGAGAACGTCTACAAGATCTACGCCGAAAGCTTTCTGGGGCGGCAGCATCTGCAAAGGATTCAGAAGGAAGCGCAGCAGCTGATATCGAGAACCTTTGAGAGTGCAGCGGCGGCTGCGCGCTAAAACGGTTCCGAGCGCACAGCCGATTAGTGTTGTGCGCTATTGGGCTCCGGGCCGCGGACGATGAGCGCGATCGCCGCGAGGACCATGAATGCGATGCCTGTTGCGCAAACGCCGGTCCACTGAAAGCGGGTCCAGGCAATCGAGCCCAACAACGAGCCAACTGAGCCGCCGCCGAAATAGCAGATCATGTACACCGTGTTGACGCGGTTGCGGGCCTCCGGTTTGAGCTTCAGCACCCGGCTCTGATTAGCGACCTGCGCGGCCTGCGCTCCCGCATCGAGCAGTATGACCCCGATGACCAATCCCCAAAGCTGAAAGGCCAAGCCCCAGAAGACCGCAAAGGCTGCGAGCACGATGCCGATGGCGATGCGAACGACAAAGCGCGGGCTGTGCTGGTCGGAGAGACGTCCGGAAATGGGTGCGACTGTCGCGCCTACGGCCCCCACCAATCCAAACAGGCCGGCGGCTTCGCTGCCGTAGTGATACGGCGGGGTCTTCAGAAGAAACACGAGCGTGGTCCAAAACGCACTGAACGCCGCGAAGAACATCCCGGCTACGAAGGAGACTTGGCGAAGTTTGGGCAGCTCCAGCAGGAGCATCCAAATGGAGTGCATCAACTCGCGGTATGTGATCCTGCTGCGTACGGGGATGTGCGGAAGAATCATGCGCAGCAGCGCCGCGAAAACGATGGACATGCCGGCTGCCAGCCAAAACATCGCGCGCCAGCCGAAGTGCGCAGCAATAAAGCCGCTGAGCGTGCGGGCGAGCAGGATGCCGAGAAGGACGCCGCTCAGGATGGTGCCAATGATGCGGCCCTGCTGTTCCGGCGCGGCGAGTTCGCTGGCGAGCGGGATGATGACCTGGGCGATTACTGTCGTTGCGCCGATCAGGAAGCTGGTGATGACGAGTGCAAGCAGGCTGGTGGAGAGCGCCGCTCCGGCAAGTGCGCACGCAACCGCCAGGAAAAGCAGAACGATGAGGCTGCGGCGTTCGAGGAAGTCACCGAGCGGGATGAATAGCGGCATTCCGGCCGCATAACCGAGTTGGGTGGCCGTGGCCACATAGCCAATCTCATGCGGAGAGACGTGGAGCGTGGCCGCCATATCGGCGAGCATCGGCTGGTTGTAATAAATGTTCGCCACCGCAACCCCTGCCGCAATTGCGAGTATTGTGGTGAGGCCACGGGAAAGCTCCATCCGCGCCTTCAGAATAGCCGGAGCGCACAGGGCGTGTGGTGCCCGTTGTGGCTCTTCCATTGCTACACTGCGAATCGAATGAGCAGTTACATCACCCGGCGCGCGGCAATCGCGCTCCTGGGGGCGCCCGTCGTGCATGCGCTGGCGCAGGGAGTCGCGAACCGTAACGTTAAGGCACAGCCGCGAGGCAAGCCGTCCGGGTTGCCCTTTCACGCCTGCTTCACTGATGTGGCGGCGCAGGCCGGGTTGCGGCAGCCGGTCATCTATGGTGGTATCGACAAAAAGACCTATATCCTCGAGACAGTAGGCTGCGGGTGCGCCTTCATCGATTACGACAACGATGGGTGGCTCGACATCTTCATCCTCAGCGGGCAGCGTCTAGAGAACACGCCGGATATCGCTACCAACCGGCTGTACAAGAACAATCGCGACGGGACATTCACCGACGTGACCGACAGAGCCGGACTGCGCAAGACGGGCTGGTCGGGCTCCGTAGCAGTTGCCGACTACAACAACGATGGTTTTGAGGATATGTTCGTCACGTATTGGGGGCAGAACGCCCTCTACCGAAACAACGGCGATGGCACGTTCACGGATGTGACGAAGGATGCCGGCTTACTACAAGCCCGAACGCGCTGGGGTTCCGGCGCAACATTCGTGGATTACGACCGCGACGGCCACCTGGACCTCTTTTTCGCCGAGTACGTCGACTTCGATATCGCCAAAGTGCCCAAGCCCGGCGAAAATGCGACCTGTAACTGGAAGGGCTTTCCGGTCGATTGCGGGCCGCGCGGTTTGCCCACCGGGCGCGTCTGGCTTTATCACAACAACGGCGACGGTACCTTTAGGGACGTAAGCGAGAAATCTGGCGTGGCAAAAGCCACCGGCGGTTATTGCATGACAACGGTTGCGGGCGATTTCGACAATGACGGTTGGCCCGATATCTACGTCGCCTGCGATTCCACCCCAAGCTTCCTGTTCCGCAACAATCACGACGGCACGTTCAGCGAAATCGGCCTCGAAAGCGGAGTCGCGCTAAATGAGGACGGAATGGAACAGGCCGGCATGGGCTTGGGGGTCAGCGATTACAACCTCGACGGCAGCCTCGATATCCTCAAGACCCACTTTGCTGACGACACCGCAATTCTCTATCGCAACAATGGCAAAGGCAATTTCGAGGACATGACCAACTCCGTGGGACTTGGAGTAGAGACGCGATTTTTGGGTTGGGGCGCCGGTATTTTCGATGCCGATAACGACGGCTATCCGGATCTGTTCTGGGTTACGGGAAGCGTCTATCCGGAGATCGAGAAAGACCTGCCGAGCTATCCGTACAAGAGCCCGCGGATTCTGTTTCGCAACCTCAGAAACGGGAAGTTCGAGGAGTTGCTGGATCAGGCCGGGCCAGGTGTGGCTGAGGCGCATTCGAGCCGCGGATGTGCGTTCGGCGACTTCGACAACGACGGCGATATGGACATGGTGATCATGAACATGAACGAGCCGCCTTCGCTGTTACGGAACGACGTAACGGGCGCGAATCACTGGGTCAAGGTGAAGCTGATCGGGACGAAATCGAACCGGAGTGCAATCGGGGCCCGAGTGATGGCGCACTACGGCGGCCACGTACAGGCGCAAGAAGTCCAGAGCCAGGCGAGCTTCTATTCGGCAAGCGATCAAAGGCTTCACTTCGGCCTGGGTGAGGCTACGAAAGCGGACCTGGAGATTCGATGGCCGAACGGGGCAACGGAAAAGTTAACCAATGTGGCGGCCGATCACCTTATTACGGTTCGCGAAGGTTCGGGGATCATCAAAACCGAGTCGTTCAAGCGTACGTAAACACGTCGTAGCTGGTTCAGGCTGCCTCCTTGGTGGCATTTGGTAGATCTTCGAATTCGGAGGAACCGAGAGTACGGTAGGTTCGTCGGTAACGGAAGGTGGGCAGGGGCAGTCCGTAGGAGGCTGCTTGAAGACAATGCTGGTGGCCGTTGCACTCTTTGCTCAGTTTGCAACGGCACAAACCTTGCCGGTCGACCCGGCGGTGATGTCCAAGTATGAAGCTCATGCCACCCAGGTGAGCGGGAAAGTGGACCGCGTGGAAGATGAGCTGCCCTGGGCCGTCAGCAGCGGTGAACCTGTGCCGGTGCGGCAGACGATTACGACAGGAGCGGATGGGTTTGCCACATTTCGACTACAAGGGGGCAGTAGCTTCGATTTACTGAGCAATTCCAAAGTAGTGTTCCGGGAGAATACGGCGGCCGCCGGAGACCTGCTGGATGTGATTGCGGGACGCGTACGCGTGCATCTGCAGCCTGGGCCGGGGCAGTGGCAACAGCGGATTTTCTGTCCGGTGGCAATTGTTGTCGCGCGCCAACCGAGCACGATTGCGCTTGCGGTGGACGAGGACAGCTCCGTGCGGATTGATGTGCTCGAGGGTGAAGTGCGAGTGCAGCATAAACTGCTGCCGCGTAGCGAGCCGGTGCTGGTGAAAGCCGTGGATGCGATTGTGGTGCGGCCGGAGCAGCAGATTTCGCGCACTGTGGATCGTGGCACTTTGTACCGGTACGCGGTTAAGATTCTGGTGGCCTTGACGCCGGGGCACAAGAACAACGAGCCGATTGAGGGCAAGTTGCTGGCTCAGGACACGCACACGCGGGTGTGGTCGAAGTTGGTGTGGTGAGCGAGCGCCGCTAGACTACTAGACTAGTGTTGTGCGGGCGATTTGTGTTCTTGCCTTTTGCGGGGTGTTGCCTAACTTAGTCGCGCAGACTACAGTCAATGCGCCCGGCGCGACAGGCACGAAACAGCAGGCACCCCCAATTGCGGGATTAGAGACGCCGTGGGACGCGGCGAAGATTGTGGCGGCGGTGGAGCAGAGCAATGAGAAGCTGCGGCCCGCGATATCAAAACTGAATCCGCAGAAGTGGTACGACGATAAGGGCGCGCCCTCGACGTATATTGTGCAGTGGCAGACGGCGCAGCAGGAAGTCAACGACATTGCGACCACGACGAAGCTGCTGCAGCAGAAGGTGGACAGCCTGGCGGCCGCGCTGGACGTTTATTTCCGCCTCGAGGCACTCGATGTGACAGCGCGAAGCCTGAATGAGGGCGCGCAACGCTATGCAGACCGGGCGACGGCGGACCAACTGACGCAATTGCTGGCCGAGAATTTCAACGATCGCGAGCGGTTCCGCGAGTACATCAAAGACTTGGCGGCGAGTACGGAGCAAAATTTCAAAATCGCGGATGAAGAGGCGCAACGCTGCCGCACAGCATTGAGCCAAGAGACGCCCGTGAAGAAGGCGAAGAAAAAATGAGCACGGTTGTTTTGATTCTTACCTGTTCCATCTGCGGCGAGACGTCGCATGAGATCTGCGTTTACTGCACCAAGGACACGTGTGCGAACCACATGTGCGAAAGGTGCCACCGCTGCAGCGACTGTTGCGTGTGCGAATCGCCGATTATCCGCGAAGACAAGGTGGAAGAAGCGCCGATAGAGTCCGTGGTTGAGCCGGAGCCAGAAATCGCGATTGAAAAGGAAGAAGTGTTTCAAGAAGCGACGATTTAGTGAGCTGGGAACGCGCCTTAATCGCTGAGTTTGATCTTCTTGTTCGGATGCAGCGCTTTTTGGAGCACGGGCTCCCGGTTGCCGCCGACCCAGGCGTCCTGAATCTGTTTGTCGCTTAGACCGCCGAGGCGCCCGGCGAGGATGAAGGCCGGAAGCGCGTGATGGAGATCGTGCCAGCGGGCCATTTCGATCACGGAATCGAGTGAGCGCTGGCGGATTAGCGCGAGAGTATCCGGATCGCGAGTCTCGGTTAATTCGACAAGGGCGCGTGAGGCATTGCGGCGGTCGGACCAGACGACCGAATTCAGCAGTTCGACAAACCACGTAGGAGGGACGGCGATCTGCTGATCGGAATGGAGTTTGGCGCCCACCGCGACGGCCTGAAGCGAGCGAATCGCGTTCTGGCGGACGGAATCCTCCTGGTCCTGCAGCGCGTATTGAAGCGCATCGAGCATGACCTTCGTGGTGCGCGGGCCGCGCGGGGCGTACTGCAGAAGATAGGCGGCCATCTCGCGTTCTTCGGGATCGCCGGATTGGCGTACGGCGCGGTCCAGCAGCGAAAGATTCGCGGCCACCTGCGGAATGAAGGCTTGCTGCAAGTCGCGGCAAGCGGAATCGGACATAAGCGAGTAGCCGTTCGTCAGGTCTTCATCGACGGTTGGAGTGTGAATGCTGTCTGCGACCGTGTCGAGGAATGTGTGATAGTTGTCGACTAATGCGACCGGGAGCTCCACGGTGCCGGCCGGCGCAGGCTGAAAATTGAAGTGGGGCGCGTCCTTCTCCTGAACGCCGACGTACAGAATGGTTCCGCGGTCGTTACAGCAGGCGGCTTCGATGCGGGACGCGACAATGCCGGATACTTTGTCAATGCGATCTTCTGCGTCTTCGCGCGACGGAAGCGGACCGCCCTCATGAGCACCGAGAGCTTCGAGAATTTTTTTTGACGAGACCTTGTGGACGCCGTAGATTTCAATCACGCCGATTTTCGGAGTGATGTCGTCGTTAGCCGCGAATAAAGGCAGTGCGAGGGCGAGGAAACAGCAAAACTTCACTTTCTCCAGTGTAATGGCTGGAGAAGAGCTTGCTCGCCGCGATTACGCCTGGCGTTCGGCGAGATCGCCAATGACGGGAAGCTTCACTTTCTTGCCGTTGTAGGCAGAGTACATGAGGTAGAGCCAAAGCACGAACATGAGCAGCCCGAACAGCGGATACAGGAAGAAGCCGAAGCCGTGCGTCAGGAATGTCAGAACTCCTGCGACGATGGCGTAGGCGATCCAGCAGACGATGACCGCCAAGTGGGCGAAGATCGACTGGAAGGCGTGGAAACGAACGAACTTGTTCGTGTTGTAGGGAGCGATGAGAAGGAAGATGATGCCCGTAATGAGCCCGGCAAGATAGCAGAGAGCGCCGGCGACGTTCTCGTTCATACCCGCAGCTTGCACGGGAGGCGGTCCGGGTGGTACGTAGGTGCCACCCGCTGCGCCTGCTCCAGCTGCTCCTGTGCCGCTGGGGCCAGCGCCGGCAGTTCCCGCACCTTGGGCCGCAGCGACATTTGTGCCGCAATTCGGACAGAACGTACCTGAAACCTGCGCACCGCAATTGGGACAGAAAGCCATCGTTTCTCCTTAGCTGACGAGTCTATCTCACCTCGGGAGCGAGCGCCATATCCGCGGCTGGTCGACGTAATAGTGCTCGCAGTACCAGAATCGTCGCGATCATGACCACGGCGAAGAACGGCAGAATGAGCAGCGCTTTGTGAAGTGTGCTGTTTGCGCTGACATTGCCAATGATCGGTGAGCTGACGACAAGACCAAGCCAGCCACAGGTAATAACGATGCCGAGCGCGGTTGCCGTGCCGCGCGGGAAGGCGTCCTGGGCTATGGCGAGGGTAGTGGGGAAGACGGGCGCCATGGCGAGACCGGAACAGAACACGGCGGCTGTGACGGCTGTTGAAGTACTGAAGCTGAACACCGCGTAGGTAGTGACGGCGATGGCGATGGAGGCGAACAGAAGTACGGTAAGGGCGGAGATGCGGACAAGCAGTCGGGAGAAGACCAGGCGGCCGACGGCAAGTCCGAGAGCGAATCCGTAGCTGACGACGCCACCGGCGGTTTTGGGGTCGAAGTTGACGGTGATGAGATACTTCTTTAGCCAATTCCACATGCCCACTTCGCAGGCGACGTAGAGAAACAAGAAAAACGAGAGCAGGATGAGAATGGGGCGCGAGAGAAGCGCCGGAACTTCGTTCAGGCGAAAACTGGCAGCGCCGGCCGGACCGGGCATCTTGGTTGCGACGTTAACAACAAGTGCGATGACCGTCAGAGCTGCGATAGAGTAGCAGAGCACGACAGGTCCGAACAGGTAGCTGGCGGCGAAGGTAGTGACGATGCCGCCAAGCCCGAAGAAGAGATTGAGGAAGTTCAGCGCCGAGCCACGGCGAGTAGGCTCAACAGCACCGACGAGGGCGTTGCCGGCAGTAACTACGATTCCGCCGCCCATGCCGAGGACCAAGTAAACGAAGATGAGTCCGACATAGCCGCCGGCATTAGGCGCAGCGAACAGCGAGATGGCGACCAGAGACAGGCCCGTGAGCAGCGCGGCTTTATTGCCTTTGAGATCGATGAATGGGCCCGTGGACAACGATGAGATGACAAGGCCGACTGCTTGCGCCGTGGCGACGTTTCCTTCCTGACCCGGATTCAGAAGGTACGTGGGTAAGAGCGCACCCAGCATAGGCGCGATGAGGCCGTAGACAAAAATGGCGAGAACTGCCGCGAGTATGAGCACGGCAAAAATGTTATCAGACAGTGACTTGTTGCGCTAAATGCTGCCCGGCGACTTCGCTAACAATTTGCATGGCGCGCTCACATTGCCCACGCGTGATGTCGCGGTGGGTGACCATACGGATGCGCATTGCGCCGACGCCGTTGGCGAGAACGCCGCGGTGCTTGAGTTCCTGGCTGAACTCACGTGGAGTGTAGCCGGTCTTTTCGATATCGAAGATAACGATGTTGGTCTGGACGGCTGCGGCATCGATGCTGATGCCGGGCAACTCAGAGAGGCGCTGGGCGAGGAAGCGCGCATTTTCGTGATCGCTCGCAAGCTTTGCAGGACCTTCTTCGAGCGCGATGAGACCGGCAGCTGCGAGAACGCCGGCCTGACGCATGCCGCCGCCTAAGCGCTTGCGATAGTGACGTGCTTCGTCGATATCTGTTTTCGTACCAACGACCATAGAGCCGACGGGCGCTCCGAGAGCTTTGGAGAGGCAGAACATGACGGAATCGGCGTCACGCGCGATGCGGGCGACGGGCGCTCCGAGATATGCGGCGGCGTTGAAGATGCGTGCACCATCGATGTGAATCTGCAGGCCGCGAGTGTGAGCTTCGGTGCAGATTTCATCGAGGGTTTCGAGCGGATAAACCGTTCCGCCCCATATATTGTGCGTGTTTTCGAGCTCGATGAGCGTGGTGGGTGCGTTGTGGGGACCTTTGGCACGCAGATGCCGCGAGATGAGATCCCAATTGAGGATGCCGTTTTCGGTCGGAATCGTGCGGGCGAGGCACCCGGAGAACCAGGCGAGCATGGACAATTCCCAATCCATTAGGTGAGAGCGGGCTTCACAGATAACTTCTTCGCCGTGACGAGTGTGCATCTTGACAGCGATGGTATTGCCCATTGTGCCCGTGGGGACGAAGAGCGCTGCTTCTTTGCCGAAGATTTCAGCGGCGCGCTTTTCGAGCAGGTTGACGGTGGGATCTTCACCGTAGACGTCATCACCGACATCGGCGGCCGCCATGGCGGCGCGCATCTGAGCGTCGGGTTTGGTGACGGTATCGCTGCGAAGGTCGATAAAGGTGTCGGACGATTGCGAATCAAGCATGAATGAAGTCCTGGAGAATTTCGTTGGAGACGAGGATGCCGCGGGCGGAGAGGCGCAGGCGATCGCCGTCGCGTTCCAGCATACCGAGAGCGCGCCATTTGTCGATGGGCTGCTGATAGTGAAGCCATTGCGCGGGCGTCGGCTGGATGCCGCGGGACAGTCGGAGACCGACGAAGAACTGTTCTTCGTCGCGATTAGTCTCAGTGAGTTCGTGCGCTGGACGGGCGAGATATTCGTCGAGTGAATCCGGATTCGACCAGCGGACGCAGCCATCGAAGGAGTGGGCGTCGAGGCCGAAGCCGATATAGGGTTCAAGCTGCCAATACTTGAGATTGTGGCGCGACTCAAAGCCGGGGCGGGCGAAGTTCGAGATCTCGTAGCGCGGGATGCCCATCGCGGCGAGGCGTTCGGCAGCGCGTTCGTACAGTTCGGCTGTGAGGTCGTCAGGCGGGAGAAGTTCGGCGCCGTAGCGGATGCCGCCGAGAAGGGCTTCTTTGCCGAGACGGCTGTCTTCGTCGATTTCGAAGATGTAGATAGAAACGTGCGGCGGCGCTAGGCGTTCAATCCAGACGAGCGATTCGTTCCAGGAGGCGAGCGTCTGGCCGGGAAGGCCGGCGATGAGATCAACGTTGACATTGCTGATACCGACCGAGCGGAGTGCGCCGATGTCGCTCGCGACGATCTCGGCGGTGTGACGCCGGCCCGTCTGACGGAGTTCTGAGGCGACAAAGGACTGTACGCCGAGGCTGATGCGGTTGATCCCTTCGCGATTCCAAAGATGGAGGCGGTCCCGCGTGATGGTGCCGGGCGCGCATTCGAGTGTCACCTCTGTGCACTTCTGACGGGGAATCGCCGAGAGGAGACTCGAGAACAGAAGCGGATCCATTAGGCTTGGGGTGCCGCCGCCGAAGTAGACCGTTTCGGGGAACGATGCCCATTTGTGGTCGCGAACTTCATCGAGCAGGCGAGCGGAATAGTCCGCAACAGTAGCGGGCGAGGACACACCGGAGGCGAAGTTGCAGAAGCTACACTTTTGGGTGCAGAAGGGATAAGAAATGTAAACGCCCGGCACGCGGTGAATAGGTTACAGGGTTACTTCGTCGCCGATTTGCTGGGCGATTACTGATGCCATTAATTCATTGAGGCTTTGGCCGGTATCGGGAAGGACGAACGCGGAGCGCGAGTCATTCCAGTCGAGTTTAAAGCTGCGCGAGTGAGCCGATACCCAGATCTGACGCACAGGGGTGTTGGGGCTAACGACGAACTTTGCCCTGGGCTCTTCGAACTCGACGGCGAGCGCGCCGGAATTGAAGTCGGGCTCGAACTCGAATTCGTCCGAGGCGGCTGAAAGCTTCTTGTAGAGAGATTCGAGCGCGGCATCGGCTCGGGTCTTGAATTCCTGTTCGTCCATTATTCCTATTTACATTGTCCACCGGAGGGCCGAAGTTTAGTAACTTTGACGTGCGGTGCATCATCTCGTAGGTGCGGCCGCCGCCCATGCAGCCTTCGTGTATTCACCAGACTGAAATTCCGGGGACGAGCAAGCTCTTTCTCGACTATCTCTATCGATTCGATAGGGTATCCTCCTTTTACAATTGGCCTTTTTCGGAGATGAGTTCCTTTCGGAATGCTGCGGCGCAGTTGCAGTATCCGGAAGAACGGCGAGCGAAGCTAGTTGCGGCGTTACGGCGGCAGAATGGTCATTCGGCAGCGCTTGAGAGGCTGGCCGATCCGCGGACGGTGGCGGTCGTCACCGGCCAGCAGGTCGGATTCTTATCCGGGCCCGAGTTTACGGTTTTCAAGGCACTGACGGCCGTAAGACTCGCGGAAGAGCTGAACGCCAGCGGTCTGCCGGCTGTCCCGATTTTTTGGGCGGCGAGCGAGGACCATGATCTCGCGGAAGTCGATCATGCGTGGGTCTTCGACCAGCACGGGAAGCCTGAGAAGATTTCGCTCGGCAATGCAGTGACCAATGGCGGCCCGGTCGGAAACGTCGTCTTCAACGAAATGCCGATGGACGCGATACGGGCGGCGTTAGGTGAACTGCCTCATACCGATGCTGTCATCGAGAAGCTGCAGCAATGGTATCGGGCGGGCGCGACTTTTGCCGGCGCGTTTCTCGGATTCGTGAAGGATCTGCTGAAGGATTTCGGAATCGTCTTTGTGGATCCGCTGCAGCCGGATATTCGGGATATCGCGGCGCCATTTCTGCGTGAGACGGTGGAGCGGGTGCCGGAGCTGACCAGCGGACTGCGCAAACGCAATCAGGAGCTGCTGGACGCGGGTTATCACGCTCAGGTCGTCGTAGACGAAGACGCCTCGCTACTGTTCCTGTTGAGCGACAATAAACGAACGGCGGTGCGATGGAAGGATGGCCGATTCGTTACCCGCGAGCGGAGTTATTCGGCACAGGAACTGGCAGCGGAAGCGGGCGCGGGGCGGATCTCGCCGAACGCGCTGTTGCGGCCGGTGATGCAGGATTATCTGCTGCCGAGCGTCAGTTACGTGGCGGGGCCGAGTGAGATCGCGTACATGGCGCAAGGGCAGGTGCTGTACGAGAAGTTACTGGGTCGCATGCCCGTTATATTCCCGCGCAATAGCTTCACGCTGCTGGACGCGCGCGCGGCGAAGTTGATGGACCGCTTTGATATCACTTTCCCTCAGTTGCTGCATTCTCAGGAGCAGGTGAAAGCGGTGATGGCCTGCAAGCTGGTTCCGCAGAATTTGACGGCGGAGATGGAGAGCTTGCAGGCAAGCTTGCGAGCGAGCCTGGAGAAGGTTCAGGCGGACTTGAGCGCGTTCGATGCCACGCTTGCGAAGGCAGCGCAGAAGAGCTCCGCGAAAATCGCTTACCAGGTTGAGAAGCTGGCGCGGAAAACGGCGCGCGAGGCGCTGCGGCGGGACCAGCGCGCTGCTAAAGACGCTGAGTACCTCATCGACATCGTGTATCCACACCGGCACCTGCAAGAACGGTTCTATTCGATTGTGCCGTTTTTGGCGCAGCACGGCTGGGATCTTCCGCAGCGGATCTACGAAAACGTGCAGTTGAGCTGTCCGCACCACATGACGCGAGTCGTCTAAAGACCCCGCTAAGATTTAGGCATGGCCGAGAACGGCGAAATCCCGTCAACAGGCGATCCGCGCGTCGATGCGGCTCTGCAGAGGATTAGGGGAAAATTCCGCGATCTCGAAGACGCTATGGTCGTGCAGGCGCACATGGAGAAGCGGATGTCCGCACAGATTAAGGCGCACGCCGATTGGCTCGCAACGCACGAAGAAAACATGCGCAGGCACGAAGAGTGGCTCGCGGGGCATGAGGAGAAGATGTCGGAGATCGACGACAAAATCAATTTCATCGTCGATCGTGAAATGCGGCGCGAAGGTGGGCCGGAGGGCCGGCGGTAGCCGACGTATAGACCAGCTAGGAGCTAAAGAGCAGGTATTTTCGGCTTTGGCGGGTCGAGTTCCCGGGCTTTGCACTGTGACGAGAAGCCGTTGCGGCCGTGGGAGCCGTCGCAAAAAGGCTTGTTTTCGGCGAGACCGCAGCGGCACAAAGAAATCACGCTGCGGCCGGCGAGGCCATAGGAATTTCCTTCCGAATCGAAGATGGTGAACTCGCCTTCAATGCGAATGGGGCCGTTGTTCACGATGGTTACTTTTGCTGCCATGCAGTAAGAGAGTAGCAGGAGCCCAAAAATAGGAACCGTGCGCGCTTCTTATAATGACTCTTCAGGTGTTACTTGATCCAATTCATCTACGAATCTGACCGCGAGCTGTTCGAGAACGCCATTCTCTACGCCGAGAAACAGGTGAGACGCCTGATTGAGAACCATCCGGATTTCTATCCGATGTACACAAGCGGCGGAAAATGGAAACACGACGGGCCCACCTGGACGCGATGGTGCGACGGGTTTCTTCCGGGCATGATGTGGCTGTTCCTACGTCATCACGGCACGGATAAGAACGATGCGCGGTTCTGGATGGAACAGGCGATCCGATATAGCCGGCCGCTCGAGAACCGCAAATCGGATAACGACGTCCACGACCTGGGCTTTATCTTTTTTTCGACGTATTACCGCTGGTACCGGATGACCCGCGATGCGCAGATTCGCGACGTGGTGCTGAAAGCGGGTAGGCAAATGGCGGAGCGCTTCAACGAGACCGGACAGTATCTGAGTTCGCTGGTGGCTGAAGATTCGCTCTACATCGACACCATGATGAACGTCGGGCTGATTTTCTACGCCGCTCGCGAGTATAACGATAAACGGCTGCGCGAGATCGCGGTGCGGCACTGTATCACCACGCGGCGATTTCTGGTGCGAGCCGACGGGTCGGTTGCGCATGAAGGTATTTTCGACACCGACAACGGCGAATTTCTGCGAACGTCCACGCAGCAGGGGTATCGGGGCGATTCGTGCTGGTCGCGCGGGCTGACTTGGGCGCTGTACGGGTTCACGACCTCGTATGAATACAGTCGCGACCCGCGGTTCCTGCACACCGCGGAGGCGTGCGCGGATTACTACATTACACACACGCCAACGGATGGAATTCCGCCATGGGATTACAACGCGCCGCCGGAGAACCGGTCCTTAGTGGACACTTCGGCCGCGGCAATCGCGGCGGCCGGGATGCTGCGCTTGTGCCGGTCCATTTCAGATCCGATAAAGGGGCACTTCTACTGGTCGACTGCCGTGCACATTTTGCGGAATCTCTGCACCACCCATCTGGCAGCGGGCGACGCGGAATGGGAGGGCGTGCTAAAAGGCGGCGTTTATCATCTTCCGAAGGGCTTGGGCGTAGACGAGTCGGTAATGTGGGGCGAGTATTTCTTTATTGAGGCGCTGGAAGACGCACTGCGAACGATGCACAACCCCCTCCACAATCACCACTTGGCGCGGCCGGAAGCGCCGGTGACGGTGCACTGAGTCTCAGGCTTCCGGGCCGCAGCTAAGGTCGATCTCGGTGCTGAGGCGGGTGTCGGCCTTGAGCATGTTTGTGATCTGGTCCATGGCGAAGCAATGCTCCTGGGCGTTGCAGGCGGCAACGCAATCGCGGGGAACAATCAATTCCATATCGCGCATGTAAGCGTCACTGGCCGTGAAGAGGATGCAACTATTGGTGGAGACGCCCGTCAGGATGAGGCGCTCGGCGCCGAGGTGCTTCACTAGCAGCTCGAGCGGCGTTTGATAAAAGCCGGAGTGTTTGGGCTTCAGGACGAAATAATCGCACGGGCCCGGGACGAGCTGCTCGACGAAGGGGCGGCCGCGAACGTCGCCCAGGCAGTGTCGAACAATCTCTTCGAATTTCGATTGCCAGCGGCCGAAGTTGTCGTTGACGTAGATTGCGGGAATGCCGGCTGCTGCGGCGCGCTTCCTCAACTCTGCGATTCTAGGGGCCATGGGCAGCGCTTGCGCGAAGAGCTCGTCCCCGCGCGGGAACTCGAAGTCATTGATGACATCAATGAGCAATAGCGCGGTGTGATGTGTGTCGGGAGCGCTTCCGTGAAGATCGTGCTGTTTGCCCGGTAGAGGACTCACGATAACACTTTAGCCGGACGTCTTCCCAGCGCTGGCAAAGTGCAATTCAGGCGCGACTTCACGGCGCACAACCAGGCGGCCGCGTAGAACAACCCGCCCACGATGAGCGTCAGTTTGAGTCCCAGATAAATGGCGAGGAACATGGCGGCGGCAGAGCCCATGACGCTGGAGGCGGCATTGATGGCCCAGGCCCAGCGAACGGAAGCAGGCATGACCTGCTCCAGAAGAGTCAAGCCGTTGGGGAATGGCATGCCGAGCACGAATCCAAGTGGGCCGATCAAAGCGACGGAGACGAGCACCTTGACGGGAAACGGCAGAGCGACTCCGCTCTCGGCGACGGGGGTGATGATGGCGGCAAGCACCGCGATGCAGCCGAGGATGATGGCGAAGACGCGGCCCAGGCGGCCCATATCGGCACGCACAACTCGTTTGCTCACCCAACTCCCGAGGCCGCTGAAAAGCAGCATGGAAAAGATGATGACCGTGAGAGCGTAAGTGGGATGGCCGAGGAACAAAACAAATTTCTGAATGAGCGCAACCTGGATGAGGATGTAGCCGGCGCCGATGCAAACGAAGTAGAACAACGCGCGCAGACTGCCGTTTTCGCGCGGAATGCGCTGCCGGAGGAGTAGCGGTGGCAACGATAGCATGATAGCGGTTGCGATCAGGCTGATGCCGACGAGACCAAAAAGAACCGGAAGCGCGGAATTGACCTTGTAATCCGCGGTGGCGCGCGATGCATGCAGAACGAAGTGCCAGAGATCGCGAGCCTGGACGGTGTAGAAGAAGAACGGGCGGTCGTCACTGACGGGGCGAACGTCGAATTCGTAACCAGAGAAGAAGCGGTCCAGATCGGGAGCCAGGAGCAGATCGCGGAACGCGCTGGGAGTGTTCGTGCCGGGATAGTAGACCAATTCCAAATGACCCGTGTTGACCGCGGATTGCAGACGGTCGAGATCGGCCGAAGAAAAGGGATGGCGCGCGACAAGAATGGTGTCCTGGGCGCCCCAGCCCTTGATCTTTTCGGCGTCTTCACGAAGCACGGCGATGTTCAGGGCAGGATTCGCTTCGCCGAGTTGTTTTAGCGCGGCGTTCGCAAGAGCGACGACGCGGAGCGACTCACGAGGAGGCTTGAAACCCCAACGCGTAAAGGCCATCACGCCATCGGGCGTGAGGTGCTTCAAGTAGTCCACAAACGCATTCGTGGTGTAGAGATTGTTTTCCGATAACGCGAATGCGCCGGCAGCCGTGGAGGCCCATGTGTCCACCAGCGTGGCTTGCAGAATCTGATAGTGGTCAGAAGAGCGGCGAACAAAAGACCGGCCGTCTTCTATAACGATTTTGACTTCCGGGCGAGAGTACAGATAGTTGCTGTAAGACGGGAATTTGTCGCGCATGATGGTCTGCGCGATGATCGGGTTGATTTCGACGCCCGTTATGTCTTTGCTGCCGGAGGCAAGGGCGCGCGAGACATCCCAGCCCCCGCCGGGTCCAATGACTAGCGTTTTGGCTGCAGGGCGCAGGACGTAAGGGATGCCTGGGCCGTGATAGGCGAGATTGAAGCGCTGTTCGGGTGAAAGGTGTTCGAAGTTGAAGTTGGCAACACCTGTGGCCGCGTCGGCATCGATCACGATGCTCTTCAGTCCGGTACCGGGTTCGGGCTTGAGGGCGATGCGGGAAAAGCTGTTCCACTTGACGAACTCCTCGTCTGTAAGTGCCTGGCCTTTGGCGTATTTGACATCGATCACGGAGGACTTCGCGTTATAGGTGACAAGCGCGACGATCAGGATTCCGAGGACGACGGCAATAACGCGGCCGCGAGGAGCGTGGGCGACGTGGAACCAGATAGCGGCTGTGACGGCAAACAGGATTGCGGCTACGAGAATGGTTCCCGGGCCGCCGACCCAATTGAGCAGCGGAACGAGAACGAGACACCCGCCCGCGGCGCCGAGCAGATCGAAAAAGTAAACACGATTCACGCGCTGGATGGTTTCGGCGATGATCAGCGAGATGATGGCGCCCGATAGCAGGAACGGAATCGCTGCGACAAAATACGCTGCGGCGAGTTCGAACGTCGACATGTGCCCTGTGCGCTCGAGGAGAAACCAGAGGCACAGCACGATGGCCGTTGCATTGACACAGGCGAGGACGCCCAGTTTTTCATACAGCAGCCCGCGCCAGCCTGCGATGACATACGAGAAAACGCCGCCCGCGCCGAGACCGAACAATGCGATGGAGATGGCTAGGAAGGCGAAGTGGTAATAGTAGATCACCGAAAATACGCGCGTCAGGGCCAATTCCAGCAGCAGAGTGGCCAGTGATGTGGCCGCTAGTCCGAAATAGATCTGCGGCCAATGATCACGCTTGTTCAGGCGCAACGAAACGGTAGTGCGGGGCGAGGCAACTGTAGACAAATTCTATGGTACTGGCACGTCTTAAGGCTCACGCCCGGGCTTCGCAAACGTGTTGCGTCTCAGGCGGTCCGTGAAGACGACCGTGGGACGGTATCGGGAGGTTCGGGGTTGCGGGAGATTACTTGTGGCGGTAGGTGATACGGCCTTTGGTGAGGTCGTAGGGAGACATTTCCAAGGTCACTCGATCACCGGCCAACACGCGAATACGGTTACGACGCAGTTTGCCGGCCAGATGAGCGAGAACGGTGCGGTCCTGATCCAATTGAACACTAAATAGTCCGCTGGGAAATTTTTCGACTACGGTTCCTGTGACTTCTATGCTGTCTTCTTTACTCATTCGCCTCTTGATTGGTAGTACGGACCGGCATAAACCTGATTTGGTCCGCTACCCCGGAGTATAGCGCAAAAACGCCATTTTCATGGGAAATCGAAGGTCTGGAGAGCCGGCGCGGGCGGTTGTGTTCTACTCTTGAGTCGGTGGTGTCCACGCACGCGACGAGCGAATTCAAGAATAAAAATGTACTAGTAACAGGTGCGGGACGAGGGATTGGCAAACGGCTGGCGCTTGGGTTTGCCCGGCTAGGAGCAAGGATTGGACTTATCAGCCGCAGTAAAGCGGAGATTGATCTCGCGCACATTGAAATCGAACAGGCAGGCGGCAATGCCCTGCGAATTCGTGCTGACGTTACCGATCCCGAGCAACTTACTTCGGCGGTAGACCGCCTGCGGGTGCACTTTGGCAGTGCGGTGGATATTTTGATTTGTGCGGCCGGCGTAACGGGGCCGCTGACACAGTTCGTGCAGACCACCGCGAAGGCGTGGACAGATGCTTTGCAGATCAATTTGATGGGCGCGGTTTACTCGTGCCGCGCAGTGCTGCCGCAGATGATCGAGAGGCGGTCGGGCAAGATTGTGGTCTTGACCTGCGAGGCCGACGACTTGCCGAAGTTGAACTTCTCGGCATACTCCACTTCGAAAACCGCACTCGTCCGTTTTGTGGAATCGCTATCGGCGGAGGTGATGGACCACAATGTTCAGATCAATTGCTTTGATCCCGGACCCGCTTATACGAGTTTGACCGATGAGATCATTCGCGCGGAAAGCCGTTTAGAGCCGCGCGTAGTGGCGGAAGCGAAAGAGGCGAGGAGGACAGGCGGTGTTTCTCCGGAGCTGCAGGTGGAGCATGTGACGTTTCTAGCCTCCGAGCAATCGAACCACATCAGCGGAAAGCTGATTCACGTGACTGACGACTGTAAGAAGCTGAAGCAAGCGACGCTGCGGCCCGATGCCTATACGCTCCGGCGGCAGCACCGGTAAGTTACTTCGTCGAGAAACGATAGATGGTGGTGCTGCGGAACTCCTGGCCGGGGTTCAACACGGCGCTGGGGAAGTTCGGGTGATTGGGTGAATCCGGAAAATGCTGCGTCTCGAGACAGAGTGCAGATCGGTACCGGTACGGCCCGCCAATGCCGACGTTTTTGCCATCGAGAAAGTTGCCGGAGTAGAACTGCACACCTGGTTGATCGGTCAGCACCTCCATCACGCGCCCGGTTTTCGGCTCTTCTACGCGCGCCGCAAGGGACACGCCGCTGGTGGAATTCAAGACGAAGTTGTGATCGTAGCCTTTACCGTACTCGAGTTGCTGATTCTTTTCACTGATGCGCGTGCCAATAGGCGTAGGCTTTCGGAAATCGAAGGGAGTGTCGGCGACGGGCACAATTGTGCCGTTTGGGATGAGATTCGCGTTGATGGGAGTGAACTTATCGGCCGCGAGCATGAGTAGGTGGTCCAGTGCGGTCGGGCTGCCGGGACCAGCGAGATTCCAGTAGGAGTGGTTCGTGAGGTTCAGGACGGTAGGTTTGTCGGTCGTGGCACGGTAGTCGATATGGAGATCGTTCGTGTCGCCAATTGAATAAGTAACGTTCACCTGCAGTGTGCCGGGGAAGCCTTCTTCACCATCGGGACTTGTGTAGCGTAACTCCAATGCGGGATTCTTGGCCGTACCCGATGGGGTTGCCTGCCAGACGCGCGCGTTGAAACCGACCTTGCCGCCGTGCAACGAATTCACGCCGTTGTCGTTGGTTGGAATCTGATAGGTCTTGCCACCAAGCGTGAAGCGGCCATGCGCGATGCGATTGCCGTAGCGACCGATTAACGCGCCGAAATAGGCTGTGTTGTTTTTTGACGTGTAGCCATCCAGGGAGTCGAAGCCGAGAACTACATCACCGAAGCTCCTGTTGCGATCAGGCACGATGACCTGCGTAACGGTGCCGCCGTAGTTGGTGATCTTGACCGTCATGCCAGACGGACTCTTGAGTGTGTAGAGAAAGACTTCTTTGCCGTCGGGCGTCTTACCGAATGGCTGTCTCTGGATGTCGGCAGAGGACTGGTTTTTTTGTGAAAGCGCCGAGACCGCGAGCACGCAGGACAGGGAAGCAGCGGTAATGACAAGTCTTTTCATGTAAGTGTTTCTAGTGTATGGTGAACCGGTGATGGAAAACTTCCGTTCCGATTTCGGGGTGGTCTTTCGTGCCCCTAAGGGTGATGGGAACTTCGAAACCAGAGCCGTTCCTTTCAAAGAGCTTGTTGAAGGGCATCAACATCCAGCGCTTGACGCCGCTCTGCGTCTGCGACAGAGTCGCCGTCATGCGGAACTCGCCGTCCATATTCATCTCTGAAGTTCGGAGGTTATAGCTGCCGGCCAACCGAATTGCGGCGTCGGGCACGCTGAACTGCAGAACACTGAAATAGGTCATGCCATTGTCAAGGACAAAGCGGCCGTCGAAATCGGAAGCCACCGTTTGTGGACCTTCGTGCTCCTCTTGTTCTTTCTTGTTGATGCCGCGTGCTCGATCGCTGAGGGTAAGCAGTTTCGCTTCTACTTGGGGACTCGCGAATTCAGCTTTCGCGATTTTGAATCTACCGTCCAGATGAAGCTTATCGAGCACGTCCCTCCCACCCGGTGGGATGAGGATCTTACTGCGGAAATCGACGGTGCCGGCGAGAAAAGGTCGGCCGCGCCCCATAATGAGATGAAGGATGTCTTCCATGCGGGCATGCGGTGTCACTGCGTAGAGATGGACGGTCTTGCCATGTTCCTTGCCTTCGTCCCGGACGCCGCCGCGGCAGATAAATTCCGAATGATCGAAGTGCGCGTCGACCGGATCGAGGATGGTGTCGCCATCGGTTCCGTTTACGACCGAATGAAAGCGAGTGGTGAGATGAACGGGTTCGCCGCCGCGTTTCAGAGCGAATTGAGGAGTGTCGGTTGTACCGTCGACAATGATCGCCTGCAGCACGCCGTGATACTGGCCGACGGAAGACAATGTGCCGCTGATGCCCTTGAAGACGCCGAGATCGGCGTTCTGGAAATTGTAGTTGCCCGAGACCGCCGTTGAGCGGGGATCGTCCTTCTGCCACGGGCCGAAGCTTCCCTGGCTGGCGATGATGCCGGGTGGCTTTGCGTTCGTCAGCATCGCCTGGAAGGCCATCGGTTGGCCTGGGCCGATGTTGCGCAACGTCATTTGCTGAATGTCGTACCGGAGCGGCTCCTTACCTTCGACTTTGGGATCAATCTGAAGGGTGGCGCCGTCGGCGATGATCTTCTCGATCAAGAACTTGAATTGCGTGCGGTCCTGGCCGGGTGTGGCGGAATCGACTTCGTGACCTTGCTCTTCGCCGGTCTTGATGAGTGACGCGGCGCCGTGCCGTGAGATGTGGATTGTCAGCCCTTTGAGGCGGACCAGATCAACATGATTGCGCTTGTTCATGACTGTGTCGTAATCGGTTTCGGCCGTGAACTGTGCGATATAGATCAGCGGCTGCGGGTTCACCCAGTTCTTGTGGCGAATGGATAAGCCTTCGCCGACGACTTGGGGATGGGGGTAGAGGCGGATTTGCAACGACTTGAGATCGGCGTCGGCGTCGAAACGATCATCAATGGCGTTGATGATGCGCTGGCGAGCCATTGGCTCAAAGTTCTGAAACTTGTTGCGGGCCCAAAAGAATAGTCCCAGGCCTATGCAGAGGCATAGAAGGAACACGATGAACAGAAGTACGCCAATGCGCTTGCGCATGCTGGAACGAAATAGGAGGTGCCCGCTACTAATGCAGATTGCGCAGGTTGGGAGGGAGTTTCAAAAGGGAATGACGCGGGCGGCATTCTTGGGATTCGTACTCTAGAGCTAGATGCGCTTGTTTGTCTTGAGTGTGCTGCTTGTCGTGACAGCACGGCAACCCGCTTTGGCCTCCGTCGATGACACTCTGCTGGCGCTAGCTCCGTCATCCACCAAAGTCCTGACGGGAATCGACGTGAAGCGGGCGGCGACCTCGCGTGCTGGAAGCTACATCCTGAACGAAACGCTAACCGATGAGGGTGTTGCCACTCTCGCCCGCACCACGGGTTTAAATGTGCGCCGGGACATTCGGCAGATGTTATATGTCGGGCTGGAACAGCAATCGGCAGCTAATTTGTCGTATGTGCTCATCGCGCACGGCGCGTTCGATGCGCCTCGTCTCATCGCTGTTGCGCGATCAAAGGGCGCATCGGTCAGGCAGTATCGTGGCTCTGCTCTGCTGGTCCTAAACACTGGAAAGTCGGCGTCGGGCGTGGCATTCCCGCGAGCAGGGATCGTATTTTTTGGGGATCTTGCGACTGTTGAAGCTGTACTCTCCGCTCAACCCTCTTCTCCGGGCGTTGTCGCGGCGCTCCGTGAGCAGGTTGCCCGGATCGGCCCCGCAAACGACATGTGGTTTGCCACGCTGTTGTCTGGTTCCTTTCTGGTGCGGCAAACACACGATTCTCTTCCGCCGCCAATGCGAAATTCTGAATTGCTGGACGGCATCAGCCGCTCTTTGGGTGGCTTGCGGTTTGGGAAGAACGATCAAATAACCCTCGACCTTATCGCCCGAACGGCAAGCGACGCGCGCTTGTTGTCTGGTCTGCTTCATGTAGGAGGCAGCCTCGCACACCTGCCGATCGGCGGAAGCGCTGAGCTGTCGCTCGCAGAAAGCGTCCTGAGCTCTATGCAAGTCTCCGTCGAAGGCTCAACTGTTCATGCCACGTCGACACTGGCCGACGAGCAGTTGGAACGAGCGCTCGTCTCGGGCAAGTGACCAGCCCGAATGGCGCACATCTTCAAAGGCGATACGCAATTGTAATTACGGGCGAGATTACAATAAGGGCGAACTGGTCCGTCCGATATGGAAGACTTGGCTGCTCAGGCTTCGCCGAATCCGGAGATTCCGGATAAACTGTACTTCCGGATTGGCGAAGTTGCAAAGCTGGCGGGGATCAAGCCGTATGTGCTGCGATTCTGGGAATCCGAGTTTTCCGGGTTGGGACCCAAGAAATCGGGCACTGGGCACAGGCTGTATCGGCGGAAAGACGTCGAGTTGGTGCTCGAGATCAAGAGGCTGCTTTACGAAAAGAGGTTCACGATTGAAGGCGCGCGAAAGGTTCTGGAATCTAAGCCGAAGCGGCAGCCGGTGAACCAGGCCCCCCCGCTCAAAAAGCAAGGCGAATTGTTTGCCGCGCCCGCAGCCTTTTACCAGGAAGTGCGGCGCGAGTTGCAAAGCATCCTGGCGTTGCTTGAAGAGGAATAGCTCAACCGACGGGCAACTGTTCCAGCAGAAGCTGGGCGGCACGCTGGCTCGCTTCCTTCTTCGAAGTGGCCTGAGCGCGGCTAGTGAACTGATTTCCGATGCGGCCTTCGATAACAAAGATCTTGGCGTGCTCGGGCCCGTTTGTTTCGACGGTGGTGTAACGCGGAACCGGCAGGCCTAAAGCCTGGGCGCGCTCCTGAACCACGCTCTTCGAGTTAAGAAGTTCGAGCCCTTCGAAATCCTGTGTCGCTTCAATGGCATCGAGAACCCGCGTCTGCACAAAGCGGCCCGCGACTCCGAAACCGCCGTCCAGAAACAGCGCGGCGATCACGGCTTCAAAGGCGTTGGCGAGCAGAGCTTTTCGTTCACGGCCGCCGTTGCGCTCCTCGCCGCGGCCGAGACGGATGAATTCACCAAGACCGATATTCAACGCGCAGTGATACAAATGGGCAGCACTCACAAGATGGGATTTCCATTGCGAAAGCTGCCCTTCGGACGCGGACGGATGGCGTGCGACCAGCGATTCACTGACGAAGAAGCCTAAAACGGCATCCCCCAGGAATTCAAGCTGCTCATTGTCGTGTTCTGGCGTCTTCAGTGAGCGGTCCGCCGTCCAGGAACGGTGTGTGAGCGCCCGCAGAAGCAACTCCGGATTGCTGAACTTGTGTGCTAGCGTTTGCTCAAGTCGCTCGGGCGCGGCGGTCATTACGGCGGATGTAGGCTACTGCTTAGGTGGAGGTGGGGGCGCCGTTTTGGCCCCTGCCGCCTTCAGCGTGTTTGCGCGAGTTTTCTCCTGCTGGGCGTAAGACTTGATGGCCGGTTGCAGATTAGGCATCGCAAGGACCTTATCGGCCGCCGCGATCGCGTCATCATACTGCTTGTTATCGTTGTAAGCCTTCGAGAGGCGTGCCAGGGCGATGGTGTTATTGGCATCGGTGTCGACGGCTGTTTTGAAATTGGTAATTGCTTCGGGATATTTCTTGCGCAAATCTGCGGCCTGACCGAGAGCGTCGTAGCACTGGGACATCAATAACTTCTGTGTCTCAGGCCATGTTTGTGGATTCATGCCCGCCGGCGGCGTGGTTGTCGATTTGCCGAGTTCCAGAGCCTTGTTGGCGTAATCGTCTACCTTTTTCAGGCTTGTTTCTTTATCCAGATCGTTCTCGCGGGTGTGCTGAGCGATGTCTTCGGCCATCACGACGCGCGCGGTGATGTTGTTCGGATCGGCCTCGATGGCTTGCTCGCCGAAGGCGATCGTCTGGGCGTAATCGTTTTTGTTCTGGGCCGCGTCAACCGCCATACTCAGCAGGAGAGGCTTATACTGCGTGTCCGCGAAGTTCTCCAGAACGTAGTTGATGGCCTGAATTTCGCCATCCCAATTCTGGGCTTGCTGGGCCTGCAAAACCTTCTGTAGAGCATCGGATTCTTTTTGCGTCTTCGGACGAGGTCCGGCTTGCTGCTGCTGCGGCGGCGGTTGCTGTGACGGTTGCTGTTGCTGTTGCGCGAGAAGCGGCAGGGCCAGAGAAAGGGCAGCGCTTATGGTCAAGATGCGAAATCTCATTGCTTTATTTCTCCTGAAATGCTCTTTAAGGCTTCTTCCGCGGCTTCACGCGCCTTAGCGGAGGCAGCCTGGTTTGCTAGTGTCTGCTTGAACTGGGTAGTCGCTTTTCCCGGGTCGCCCGCCTTCAGGGCCAATTGGCCCAGGTAGTAATGCGACCATGCCACCAAAGCGGGTGTCGTGTTGGAGTCGACCGTACGTTGAAAGAGATCGACTGCCTCATCCCAACGTTTCTCCTGAAGATCGATTACCGCCAGACCATAATACGCGCGGCCCTGTTTGGCTTTGTCCGGAGTAAGCTCGAAGACCTTTTTGTAAGTCTTGCGAGCGTTCTCAATGTCTTTCTGATCCCGCAGACCGTCGGCAGTGTCCAGCATCTCTTCTGCGGGGTCGCGTTGGATTTGCGCCGCAGGTGCGATCACCTTCTGAGGAATCGTCTGGACGAACTCAATGGTCTTCAGCCGCTTCTCTTCCTTGCGAACGTCGATCCCGGAGATCAGATCGGGATAGTAGGAGCGGAAGGCGTCCTGCTGTTTTTCGTACGCGGGCAGCAGATCTGTGAATGCTGCCGTGAGTATGAAGCCTTCGCGCATGGCCTCATTGACATACGCGGCCCGCTTCTCAGGCCCTCCGTGCATCAGGCGAGCGTCGATCGCCCTGACCAGGCAGGCGTTGAGTAAAACCGTGAAATCGTCTTTGTAGGCCAGGTCGAGAGCCGGCGCTCCTTCGGCGTACTTCTGGAGTGGCTTCTTCTCTTTGATGGTCTGGCTGTACTTGAACGTCAACGGATCGAGCATGAAGCTCAGGTATGCCATGCGGATTTCATCGACAGGGGGAACGCTGGTGGGCGTGACAACGACGAAGTAGTCGTCCCGGTAGCTGCGGACCTGAATCTGGTCGGGCGCGCTGAGGAGATCGAGGTAGATCTGGAAGCGGCGGCCGAGATAGCCGGAGGGGTTGCGCAGATAGCCGTTTGCCTCAAACAGGGCGTTGATGACCGGATCCTGATAGAACGAGATGGTGTTGAGGTATGCAGGCTGGGCGCGGCGCCAGAGGTCGGCTATGTTGGCCTGCACGTAGAATTCGGCAAGGATCTGGCTGAGCGGACGCAGTGGTTCGACATCCGGGGGGATCTCGCCCGCAGGCAGTTCGAAAGACGGTGCGTCACCGGCTACGAGCGCGAACGAGATGTATTGGCTTAGATCGGCGGCGTCGGTAGGCTTTTTGTGCGCTTTATAGAATTCGCGGAGTTCAGGCAGAACCTCAATCTTCTGCTTCGCGAGGATGTCACGGACCTGTGTGCGGAGAGCGTACTGCTGGTTCAGAGGAGAATCCATGCCGGCGTCATAGCCCGCGGCGTTCATGGCTGCGAGCGTAGTGAACATGGTGACGCTGGTATTGAAGCCTGTGTCAACGCCTTCCGTTTTGGCAGCGGTCTGCTGGCCGAAGGCGAGCGGAAGAGCGATTGTAAGACTAAGAAAGACGGGGAGTTGGCGTGCTATACGGACCAAGACGACCTGGCTAGATTGATTATCTGAAATCAGTGTAGCCTAGCTGCAGCGATGGGCGGCTTGCGAAAACGCGTTGGGCGATTTGATACAAGAGTGTAGCTGGCTTGGGCTTACGCCCATATGAATCAAAATTCACAGATTGTCATCAAATAGCAGGAGATAGAAATGGGTGGAGCGAACACATTGACATTTACCGACGCAGACTTCGACACCGATGTATTGAAATCGGACGTTCCGGTGCTGGTGGATTTCTGGGCCGAATGGTGCGGTCCCTGTAAGATGATGGGTCCCACGGTGGACCAACTGGCGATCGAGTACGCAGGGAAGGTGAAAGTCGGGAAGCTGGACGTGGATGCGAATCAGCAGACGGCTTATCGATACGGCATTCGGGGCATTCCGACGCTGCTGCTCTTCAAAGGTGGCCAGATCGTGGAGCAGAAGGTCGGGGCGATCGGCAAACCGGAGTTCCAGAAGATGTTGGACAAGCACGTCAGCTCTGGTGTGGAAGTCAACAAGTAAGAGCGGAAAAATCCTAAGTTTAGAGAAGGCGTCAGAAATGACGCCTTTTTCTTTTTGGTGCGCCCCTCAATCTCACGATTGCTTTTTCCGGAGCACCTCAAGGTTGACTCTTTCGCCGTCCGCCCAAACTGCGATCACAACCGAGTTCTCTAATCCTTTCAGACACTTACAGAAAAACGCTTGCGGCGCCATGAGATACTGGTATTAGAAATACCTCTTTCAACAAACGCCGGTCGAGCTGCCACGCTCCTCCGGCGTTTTGTTTTTCACCCGAAGGGAATTTACACATGGCATCAGCAGCACAGATCATTGCGAATCGCGAAAACGCCCAGCACTCCACGGGACCGAAGACCGAAGCGGGGCGG
>DATBEG010000003.1:0-29472 GCA_036276155.1 Bryobacteraceae bacterium
ATCGTGGGAAGGATGGATGACTGACGCTGAAGTAGTCGGCAGAATCGACCAGCTACTCGATACGCAGACCTTCAGTCAGATCGCAGAGACGCTGAACAATGCCGGGTTCCGGTCTGGCAAAGGCCAGCGGTTTACATCCCGTTACATCGCTCGCATTCAAAAACGATACTCACTCCGCTCACGCTTTGACCGGCTGCGTACGCTCGGCCTACTAACGCTCGACGAGATGGCGACCGTTCTAAGCGTCAATCCAAAAACAGTCAAGATCTGGACCGCACACGGATTACTAAAAGCTCTGGCCTACACTGACAAGCCGGAACATCTGTACCAACCGCTAGGCGTTGAAGCCCCTCGGAAGGCGCAGGGCGCGAAGCTATCACTTCGTCGCCCAGCAAATCGGTCATACCGGAGCGTTTGAAAGACGTGCAGTGTGAGGCGTAAGCGTTGGCCTGTGGCGAATGCGCCACAATCCAGCCGATCCCTAGTTCCTCCAGCGCTCGTCCGATCTGCGTCTTGCCGGGCTGCTCCGGCAAATGCTTGTTGTCATGCAAGCGCCGATTGATCGTGAACAAACTCGCTTTGTCGGTGTAAAAATCCACCGGCCGGCCATACCGTTCCAGGTATGTCCACAACAAACGCATGTTCTCGGCCGTCGAATCGCTCAGCGCAAAACGGCGTCAACTCGCTGCTGGCGTCCTCGATCATGGCGATCAGATACAACTTCGGCCCGCGCCCTTCCAACCAATCGTGTTCGCTAGTGTCCCATTGCACTAACTCGCCGCGCCGCTCCCGCCGGGGACGCCAGCCATGCACCCGCTCCACCCTGGCCCGCTTGGCTCGCCACAGCTTTGCAGCACACATCCACTTGCACACCGTCTCACGGCTCACCACCAGTCCGTGTTCGCTGGCCAGCACCTCCGCTGCCTGCGTCGGCCCGTAGTCGCGGTACTGACGGCGAATCAGATCCGTGGCCTTTCGCGCCGTCTTTGCCGCGATTTTGCGGCTCGACGCCCGTCCCTTCAAGCCGTGCATCACGGCCCCCATCGCGGCTCTCACGCACGCGCTTCACCAGCTTCTTCACCCACCGCGCGCTCAGCTTCAACTGCTCGCCCGCTTGCCGTTGCGTGATGTGCCCTTTCCTGACCTCATGCAACACTTTCAACCGGTCCCGCTCTTCCCCATTCAGCAAAAGACTCTCGTCCACCTTTCTAGGCTTTCGCCTTCAAGGGAATCTTTCTACTTTGCTAACGGGGATCTTCTCACTTTGCGCCGACATTAGGGGCAGTCGCCTTGACAATCTCGTAACCGAAACTTATTCTGGAGACTATCTTCGGAAAGTAGTGCATCGTTTGCCGCCAGACCGCGCGTTCTGACTTTTCGCATGCAAAAAGGGGCATCATGCATCAGATCAGCCGCAGCCGATTTCTCGGTACTATCACCGCTTCTCGCAAACTTCACAACTTCCACCTGGTCGAGAGCAAGTATCACGCCGGGCAAGAACTCAAGTCGCACGCCCATGAGCGCGCCTACATCTCCATCGTTCTCGGCGGCTCCTACACGGAACGCTGCGGAGCCTCCAACGTCTCCTGCGACGCAGGCCACGTCATCCTGCATGCCGAAGGCGAAGTCCACTCCAACTACTTCTTCGAGGACGGCTACTGTATCAACCTTGAAATTCTTCCTCACTTCGCTGATCGCCTGCGCCAGTACGGAATCGACAATGGCACACGTATCAGCATGGCAAGCCGCCGCAACATGCGTCTCGGCTTCAGTCTTCAATCCGAGGCCGCGCATTGCGACTCCGCATCGGAGTTAGCTATCGAGGGCCTCGCTATGGAAGTGGTCGCCCAACTGATTCGCACCCGCGTGGCCGAAACCGCGCAGCGCAAAGAGCATTGGCTGGAGCGCGCGAACGAAATGATTCATGACCGCTACCGCGATCCCATGACGCTCAAAGAGTTGGCCGACTACTCGCAGGTTCACCCGGTCCATCTCGCTCGCACGTTCCGCAAGCACTACGGCTGTTCTGTGGGCGACTACGTTCGTCGTCTGCGGTTGGCCGGCGCGTCGCGCGAGATCGCAAGCACGGACCTGTCTATTGCCGAAATCGCCAGTCGCTACGGCTTCTCAGATCAAAGCCATCTTTGCCGGACTATGAAAGACTACACAGGCAAGTCGCCAAGCCAGTTGCGTATGCACGCCGGCCGCCGGGCTAACTAGCGCGAGGCCAATTAGCGGCAGTGCTAATTAGGCAGCGCGAACGCCAGCAGCCTTGCGTCGGCTCCGTTTCCTGCCGCAATCACAACGAACTGTTTGCCCTCCGCAGTCCGATACGTGGACGGCGTACTCGTCGTGCGCTGATCCAGCGGATACGTCCACAAATCTTCGGCGGTGTTCTTGTCGATAGCGTGTATGGCTCTGTCTCCGCCGCCGATGAAGATCAGTCCGCCTTTGGTCACCAGCGGCCCCTGCACGCCCGAAATGCCTAACTTGTCTGGCAGCGTGACGCCCTTCAACGCCGGATGATTCCGTACTGCCGGCGTGTCGCCAAAAACCACCTGCCAAGCAATGGTCCCGTGATTGAGATCCACCGCGTTCAGCAGGCCGTATGGAGGTTTCACCAGCGGCAGGCCGTTATGGAACTGGCTGTGGGTTCCAAAGTCTTGCGTGTAATCTGAGCTGATATCCGCGAAATACGGATTATGCGCATCAGCCGGTTTTGCCACGCGCGCAATCCAAACCTGTTTGCTCGATTTCAGGTAGAGGATGCCGGTCTCCGGATCAAACGCACCTCCGCCCCAGTTCGGTCCACCTAATATACCCGGCAGCATCAGTGTGCCTTGCAAACTAGGCGGCGTGAATAGCGGGCCAAGTCGATACTTCTTCATCTCTGCGGTTGCCTCGGCTTTTAGCTCCGGCGTGAGATCGAATGCGTCGTCCAGCGTCACTCCCTGCGGCGTGATGGGCGGCGGCTTGACGGGAAAGGGCTGCGTCGGCCATGCCTGTTCACCCGGAACGTCACTCGCCGGCACCGGCCGCTCTTCTATGGGAAACACGGGCGCCCCTGTCACCCGGTCGAACACGAAGATGAATCCCATCTTAGTCAGTTGCACCGCAGCATCCACTTTGCGCCCGTCCACGGTTAACGTCACCAGATTCGGTGGCGCGGGCAGATCGTAGTCCCACAATCCGTGATGCACCGTTTGAAAATGCCACTTCAGCTTGCCCGTTGCGGCATCCAGGCAGACCAGTGACTCGCCATAGAGATTGTTTCCCGGCCGCTGGCCGCCATAGAAGTCGTTGCTCGGTGTTCCCAGGGGAAAGTAGACTAACCCACGCTTCTCATCCAGCGTGATCGGGGCCCACGCGTTCGCGTGTCCGGTATAAGACCACGAATCGTTCTGCCAGGTCTCATTGCCGGGCTCGCCCTTTTGGGGAACGGTGTGGAACACCCAGACTCGCTTGCCCGTGTGGGCGTCGTATGCGCGAATATCGCCGGGTGGGTCGTGTTTGTAGATCACACGGTCATCAACGCTGTTGCTGAGAATAACCAGATTCCTGTAAACCGCGGGTGGCGACGTATTTGTATAGTGCTTCTTGTTGATGGCCCAGACAAATCCCTCCGATAGATCGACAACCCCGTTATCGCCGAACGCCATCACCGGCTTGCCGCTCTCCGCATCCAGACAAATTAACTTGTAGTGGCTTACTAAGAAGAGGCGAAGCTTGCCATTGTCACGCCAGGCCGCCACGCCCCGGTGCACGTATCCGACGCCATTCAGTGCCTGTCCCTGTTCTTCATAAGCTTTGGGGTCGTATATCCAAAGCTGCCGCCCCGTGCCTGCGTCCAGCGCCGCAACCCGGTTGTAAGGCGTCGAGATGTAGAGCACGCCGTCAATCATTAGCGGCGTCGCTTCAAAATTTCCGGGCGTGATGCTGCGTTCCGGTATCGGTTTTTCGCCCACCTTCCATTCCCACGCCAACTTCAGATCTTTTACGTTCGCGCGATTGATATCCGTCAGTTGTGAATAGCGGTTCCCGCCGGCATCGCCGCCGTACCAGGGCCACTCCTGCGGTTGCGTTCGGTTTGAGGCTGCTTGAACTAGCAAAGAACAAACGAAAAGGCCGAGTAAGTACCGTCGAATCTTCATCGCGCAGAATTCCAAAGGCTAGCACCGCGCGCGCGAAATCTCTTGAACCGTATTAGCTACCCGGCTAACTCCGTACAAATGGTTGCGATTATTCAAGACTTGCCTCACTGCCCAGGCCGTAAGCTTCCTCTATGCGTCGCCGGGCAATACTACAAACCTTTGTGAGTGCCGCAATGGCTGCTCCAGTGCTGAAGAACCTTCGCGCTCAGGCGCAAACGGAGTCATTTCCAGGGACCGAGGAGAGTGCTTTGAAAGAGATCGCCGCCACCGTTCTGCCCGAAACTCTCAGCCGGCAAGGCACAGACAAGGTGGCCGTCGATTTCATCCGTTGGGTGCATGACTACAAACAAGGCGCAGAAATGCAGAACGGTTACGGAGTCACTCGCGTAAGGTCGGTTCCACCTGGGCCAGCCGCCAAATATCTCGATCAATTGCGTGAGCTGTCCTCTTCCGTCCTTGTCGACCCTGATACTCCACGGCGTCGAACACTGTTAGCTGAGCGGCTGAAGGCCGATGGTATCCACGACCTCCCGGGGCTTCCGCTAACCGGCAACATTGTTGTCGACCTGATGGCGTTCTACTTCAACAGCAGCGCCGCCAACGACCTGCTCTACGAAGCCGCAATCGGCCGCGATACCTGCCGGGGCCTGGAGCACAGCAGCGCGCAACCGGCGCCGTTCAAACTCGGGTCCAACTGATGCCGCGCATCGAGTGTGATGTCTGCATCATCGGCGGCGGAATCTCAGCAGCTCTCCTGTCCCAAAAGCTGTCCGAATTGAAGCCCGGCCTGGACGTTGTCGTTGTTGAAGCCGGCAAGCGTCTCTTCGACGTCGAGCAGCGGATGAACTATCGCCGCCGCGCCATCCTCTATGGCGAAAACCCATGGCCCGGGGACTGGATTCCAGATCAGGCAGCCGAAGGCATCGTCACACGTACTATGGCCGTAGGCGGCTCCGCTATGCACTGGCAGGGCCACATCAACCGCTTCTCCGAAGAAGACTTGCGGCTCAAGTCCATGTACGGTCTTGCCGTCGATTGGCCTCTGTCCTGGCCAGAGCTCGAAAGGTATCTTTGCGAAGCCGACCGGCGCATCGGCGTCTCAGGCGGCCCCAGTCCTCACCCGGAAGACAAACCGTCGCGCCCCTATCCCATGGCGGCCATGCCGCTGACTTATAACCTGATCGAAATTCGTAGGTGGGCAGAGCGTTCGGGCCTCCCGTTCTATGGTGTCCCGCGCGCAGTGAATACCCAAGCCTACGGCGGCCGCCCCGAATGTCAGCGCTGTGGCACCTGCACCATGTGTCCCATCGGCGCTCGCTATTCGCCGGACTTCACCTATAAACAACTGCTTGCCGCAAAAAAAATTCGTCTGCATGATCAGACGCTGGTCCGACGCCTGATTCCGCACGATACGGGCAACACTATCGTTACGGCTGAAGCGGTGCGTGCGGACAAGCCAAACGAAAAAATTGAGTACAGCGCACGCGTCTTCGTCATCGCATCTGGCTATGCCTGGACGCCGCATCTGCTCTTGCTCTCGGCGAACAATCGCTTCTCCAACGGCTTGGCCAACAGTTCCGGCCTGGTCGGCCGCTACATGACCGGCCACAAATTCATGACGGCGCTGATTGAAGTAGACAAAAAGCTCTATCCTGGCATGAATGAGCCGCACCCCATCATCTCGCGGCAATTCTTCCGTTGTCCTGCCGACAAGCCCTTTGTCCGATACGACATTCAGATCTTTGAAGCGGCTTCGCGGCCCCGTTTGTTCGGCACTAACGGCGATGTTCTCTTCGGCGACAACTTGCTGAACGACTGGCGGTCGCGTAGCCGGCGCGGCATCGCTCGCGTCCGGATGTATTACGATTCACATCCATCGCGCGATAGCCGCCTGACTCTGAATTCGGAGATGCGCAATCGCTTTGGCGACCCTATGCCGCGCATTGTGCACAAGCTGGACGAAGCAGCCGAGACTCGTGAAGATGCCACCCATCAGCACATTCAGAACATCTATCAGCAAATCGCAAGCGCGAACGACTGCAAGATTCTGTCCACCAACGTGGCCAATTACCAGGACCACCCGTCCGGCGGAACGCGCATGGGCTTTAATCGGCAGGAAAGTGTCTGTGACAGCTATGGGCTCACGCATGACCATCCGAATCTATACGTAGTTGGCGCACCTACTTTGCCCACGGGCGGCTGCACCAATGCGACTATAACGTTCTCTGCTCTCACGCTTCGCAGTGCGGAACGGCTGGCACAGAGTCTCTAGCCTCCCAGGGACAACTTACGGAAAGTCGGCCTCGACACGCTAGCCACGTTCAAAACGTTACGGCGCTTCAAGACACCCTGTAAGTAAGTAATTAGACTGATCCCAATCGGTTCTTAGTAGAAACAGCTTTTCGTGAGCCAGGGCGCTCACTTGTCCCCGCTGACCTCATCTGGTGTAACTCGCAGCCGCGTCGCGCGTATTACGCCCTCACTCTTTGCATCGAAAGGTCACCAAAGCATGTTAAGGTTACGAGTATCTGGCATTGTCATCTTGGCGCTTGCGCCCACGATCGCGAGTGCCCAAGCCAATGGAACAGTAAAGGGTATCCTGTCTGACCCGAACGGCGGGTCCGCGCCCAATGCCACAGTTGCCTTGGTCAGCAAAGCCACAGATCAGCGCATGGAGACAAAGACGACCGCCAGCGGCGCATACGCCTTTACGTTTCTTCCGCCCGGCGTCTACGAATTTTCAGCCGAATTGACCGGCTTCAAGCGCATTGCGCGTAACGTAACCGTAGATGTAGCGGCGATTGTCACCATCGACGCTACCTTCGAATTAGGGGAGACATCCACAGAAGTCCAGGTAGTGAGCGAAGTGCCTCAGGTCGACACGGCTTCCAGTGCAGTCGGCATCGTTGTCGAGCAGAAACTCGTAACGGCACTTCCGCTGTCCAACCGCAATTTCACGCAGATCTTAGCTCTTTCTCCAGGAGTGAATGCTTCCGTCGCCAACGCCGGTTCGCTTGGCAGAAACAGCGTCAATATCTCCGCCAATGGTTCGCGGCCCTATGACAACAGCATTGTTCTGAACGGCCTGGTCGCGGAAAACCCTATGTCCCAGGGGTTTGACGACGACGTTGACAAAGGTGGCGTACCTGTTCCGTCCCCCGATGCGCTTCAGGAATTCAAAGTTCAGACCGCGCTCTACGATGCCGAGACCGGACGTCAGGGAGGCGCTGTCATTGAGGCAGTCACAAAGAGTGGAACCAATCAATTCCACGGGACGCTTTTTGAGTTCTTCCGCAATGACGATCTCAACGCCAACAGCTTCTTCAACAATAAGACCGGCCAGCCTCGCGGCGTGCTGAAGCAGAATCAGTTCGGCGGCACCATTGGCGGACCTATCAAAAAGGACAAGCTGTTCTTTTTCTTTTCCTATCAAGGCACCAAACAGGTCAACGCCACATCCAGCTTCTCAACGGCCAGTACATTTCTGCCGCCGCTCACCAATGATCGTTCAGCCGCGGCACTGGGCAAAGTATTCGGCGGTCAAAGCGGCATCCGCGGCGGTGTGGCTGTAGCGCCGGACGGCTCAAACATCAACCCCGTTGCTCTTGCTTTTTTGAACGCAAAGCTTCCCAACGGACAGTACGTGATTCCCAGCCCGCAAACAATCCTGTCAAACGGCTCCGGGTTCTCCACGTACTCTTTGCCCGCTTATTTCACTGAGCAACAGTACATCGGTGATTTTGATTACCAGGTCAACAACAAAAACCGCATAGCCGGCAAGATTTTCTTCTCGCACGATCCCTGGACGATTCCGTTCTCCACCTCCGCCGGTGATAACGTGCCTGGCTTCGGCGAAAACGACGATAAGGCGAACTGGAACGACACGCTCATCCTGACCACAACCATCACGCCCACAATCGTGAATGAGGTGAGGGGCGGCTACGTACGCAACTTTATTCGGCAGATTCCGATTGAGCCCGTTTCAGACGCGCAGGTAGGAATTACGCCGCCTGTCGCCGGCTACACTGGCATTCCCCTGATCTCCATCACGGGCGGCTTCACCATCGGGCCGGCTACAAACAACAACCAGGTCACGATGATCCATCAAGAACTGGCTAGCGACACGCTCAGCATCGTCAAAGGCCGCCATCAGATCCGCGTCGGCGGTGATCTGAACATCGTCCAGGTGAACCGCACCAATGCCTTCCTGACTCGTGGATCGCTCGGCTTCGGATCGTTCGCTGACTTTCTGCTCGGTTTGACTGCTGCGCAGAACCATTCAGGCTTTAGCAATGTGAATAGCAGCCAGGTTGCGAATGGCGTCATACGCGCCTATCCGCGCTTCAAGAACTACAGCCTGTTTGTTGAGGACGATTTCCGCGTAAATAGCCGCCTCACGTTGAATCTTGGTCTGCGCTACCAGTTCAACGGCGACAAAACTGATAAGCGAGGCCGCATCGGTGGATTCGACACAAATCTGATTACGCCATTCCAGGCTCCGCCGGCGGGGGGAACCTATGCTGGATTCACCGTAGTGAACAATTGCGGCTGTACGCCCCCTGCCGGGTTCGTAAAGGTCGGTTCAGATTCGCCAATTTATGATCAGAACTACCTCGGCTTTGCTCCGCGCGTCGGTCTCGCCTATCGTCCTATCGCGAGCGATGAGAACTTAGTCTTTCGCATGGGGTATGGCATCTTCTGGTCCAGCGTTGCCGGAACTGTCACGGAGCAGTCGAACTTCGATCCCTACTATGTGTGGAACAAAGCGGGCGGCGCCGATCTTCTTTCCACCTCCTGGCAGAATCCGTTTCCCGTTCCGGTTCCGCCGACCTCAGCGTTCCCGGTGTACCTGCCCTATACGCTCGGAAGCACTCGGTCCACTCTGCCAACTGACCCGTATCTGCGCCAGCCCTACACCCAGCAATGGAGCGCTAATGTGCAGTACAGCATGAAAGACTACCTCTTCCAAGTTGGCTACGTGGGCAGCGCATCCACGCACTTGATCGCCGGAATGTATCCCAACCAGCCGCTGCTCGCGAGCCTGTCCAACCCCGTCGACGGCCTCACCGTCAACACAGTCGCCAATCGCGCCTTGCGCTCACCTTACCTGGGTTGGCTGCCCACCGGCATCGATGAGTTCAAGTCGGTGCTTACCGGACACTATGATGCTCTCCAATTGAGCGTCAATCATCGTTTCGCCAACGGCCTGTCTTTCATCGGCGCTTACACCTGGAGCCATGCCCTGGATGACGATGGTGTCACCGCCGGTGGCCGAAACGAACCGCTGGGTAGTTTTGTCGGCGATTACTACAACACCAAGAGCGCCTGGGGCAACGCCAGCTTCGATCGAACCCATCGCCTGGTCGTCAGCTACTCCTATACGACGCCGAAATTGAGCCTCTCCAGTCGTCTGCTCGCCGCAGTTGGAAGTAACTGGATACTTTCTGGCGTGACCACGGTCCAGTCGGGCTTGCCTTTTTCCGTTACTGACAGCACGTCCGGAACCATCTACGGCATCTCCGCTTATGCGCAATACGCCCCCGGTATCACGCTGAACAACGTGGTCCTCAGCGGCAGCACTCAATCTCGCCTGAATCAATATTTCAATACCGCCGCCTACACGACTGCTCCCGTCATCGGCGATGGAACCGGCTTCGGAGACTCCGGCCGCGACGTTCTAAGAGGACCGGGTCAGGTGAACTTCGACACCAGCTTTGGTCGCGAGTTTACAGTCGGCGGCTTAAGCGAAGGCGCTCAACTCCAATTCCGTAGCGAGTTCTTCAACATCTTCAACCACGCGCAGTTCAACAATCCCGGGTCAAACCTCGGCGCACCTAGCAGCTTCGGTGTTATTTCCAGCACCGCGGTCGGACCGCGCATTGTGCAGTTCGGCATGAAATACTCGTTCTAACCTGATTCGAGATGCGACGCACATGTGAAATGATCCTGTTTGCGTCGCTTTCTCTGCCGTTGTGTGCGATGCAGACACAAACGTCTGCTCTCGACTCAGCAGTTGATTCAGTCGAAGCCGCACAGAGCGCTCTTGTCGTGGCGCCCGACTCGGAAAGCGTCCGGCTCTCTCTCGCTGAACTGTATCTCAAAGCCGGTCGAAATGGAGATGCAGTCGCAACTCTAAAGGACTACGCTGGCGCGCACTCTCAATCCGTCAAAACGCTCCGTCTCTTAGCTGTCGCATACGTTCGCAAGGAAGATTACCCGAACGCGAAAAACGCAGCAGAGCAAGCCCTCGGCTTGTCTCCGAACGACCCGCCAACCATTGAAGTCCTTGCTATGGCTCACGCCGGCATGCAGGACTCGGACGGCGCCGAACGCCTTTTTCTTCAAGCTCTGAAGCTGAATCCGAACTCAGTTGAAGCGAATTACCAGCTCGGGCTGCTCTATGTGCGTGATCATAAAAACGTTCCCGACGCAACTCGACTTCTGGAGAAAGCGCGCACAGAGCAGCCGAACCTGAGGGGCATCGATCTGGCCCTTGGATCCGCATATCTCGAATCTGGCGATCTGCGTCAGACTGTATCGTTCCTGCAATCAGCCACAAAGGCGGATAACGGCGCCGCCGAAGCGTACTATCTGCTTGCTTCCGCCTGGCGACAGCTAAATCAGCCGGAAAAGGCTGAAGCCGCACTCGCCGCCTTCGATAAAGCGAAGAGGGCAGCGGCCGGCCGCCGCGCCCGCGATATGCAAGCGCAAGCCGATTATCAGGAAGGTGTGAATCTGTTGTCTAACTCTGACAACTTAGACGCAGCGTACTCAGCCTTACTCAAGGCGGCTGCCGCACTGCCTGATTTCGATCCGGCTTACTATCGCATGGCGCAGGTCAGCTACCTGAAAGGTGACCTGGGTGGCGCACTAACGTCCATTCGCTATGCGCTCAGCCTGAATCCGCTGGAGCCCGAGTACTACTTTGTTCTTGCTCGTTGCCTGCAAGATAGTGATCCTCCCGCAGCTCTGCAGGCGATCGAGAGTGCCGTGAGACTGAAGCCCGGTGTGGCTGATTTTGAGGAGTTGCTGCAAAGCGTCAAGCAGGCCAAAGCTACTGAACGCGCGCCGTTTCGATGATGTGGTGCACTCGATTCGCCGGCAAGTTTTGAAGACTATCCACGTGCCCGGACGGCCATCGTACTTCCACTTGATTCACAATCTGCGCCGCGCCCAGTCCAAAGTGCAGGCGCCTGGCGCTGGCCGAACAATAACTCGTACCACCCATCAACTGCGCCCGCTGTTCTTTGCCTGCCGCGTCAACCGTGACTACTGCTCCAATCGCATCGCGCGTGCTCTTGCCAGAGCCGGCAAGATCCAGTTCGATCCAGTTGCCGGCGATGGTCCGATTCCGCGCAATAAGCGGTGGCCCGCTGTTTTGGCTCACCACGAAGTCAAGACGCCCATCCCCGTCCAGATCGCCAACAGCAAGTCCCCGGCCCAACAGTTGCTTTGCAAACACGTCGCCCGATGCTGTGGAAATATCGCGAAAGCGCCCAGCCCCGATCGCCTGAAACAAAGACATTTGTTCCCGATAAGTCACGCGCGGATGAAAGACGGAGATGTTATCGAGTATGTGCCCGTTGACCACCAGAAGTTGCTGCCGCCCGCTGTTGTCGAAATCTGCAAATCGAACGCCAAAGCCGCTCCGCAGACTTCGTTCCGCGCCTAACCCGGCATCAGTCGTCACGTCGCGAAAGTGATCTTTCCCTAAGTTGCGATAAAGCCGGTTCAACTCATTGTCCAGGTGCGTGACGTAGATGCTTGGATCCGCATCTACGTCCAGGTACGCCGCATCCACTCCCATGCCAGCCTCTGCCTGGCCGTCATCGCTGAAGCCCGCACCCGATTCCAGCCCCATCTCCTCAAACTTTCCATTGCCGCGATTACGGTAGAAAAAGTTCATCACGCTGTCGTTGGCCACGAACATGTCCGGCCAGCCGTCGCCGTCGAAGTCCGCCAGCACGAGACCCAGGCACTTGCCCTCTGTCGTATCCAACCCGGCCTCCACCGTGACATCGCGGAATTTCCCGCCGCCCTCGTTCCTGTACAACCGCACGCCTGTGCCTTGGTAGACGTCCGGATGACAGTAAGCTCTCTCGCCACGCGCCGCATCGCCGCAAAAGCGCGGGTCATCCCAAGAGAAATTGTCGACATAGTTCGCAATCACCAGGTCAAGCCGTCCGTCGCGGTTATAGTCGAACCAGCCCGCGCTCGTTCCCCATCGACCCCTGTTTTCCACGCCAGCCGCGGTTGTCACGTCCGTGAACGTTCCATCGCCATTGTTGTGAAAAAGAACGCTGCGGGGATATCCTGTCAGCAAAAGATCCGGATGACCGTCGTTGTCGTAGTCTCCCACTGCAATGCCCATGCCGTACGTATCGAAGCTGCCGTTCAGATGAGCCGCTTGCGTGCGGTCCTCAAACTTGCCGCCGCCCAGGTTCCGATAGAGCGCCAGTCGGTTGTGAGTCGCCTCCGCTGATCCAGGGCGGCCGCCTCCGCTGACAAAAATAAGATCGAGCCGGCCGTCGCCGTCATAATCGAACATCCCGGTGCCTGAGCCCATCGTCTCGATCATCATCTTCTCAGGGCTGGCCCCGTTTTCAGACGAAAAACGAACGCCGCTATTTGGCGTTACGTCTTCAAACGATGTTTTTTGAAAAGGTGTGGTGTTAACGACAGCGGCCGCGAGAAGTAGAATCGCGCTGACAAGCAGGGGCCGACCAAGGGCCATCAGCTCTAGATACCCGCGCTATTCTGCATGTACCGCTGACGAGTTGGTCTTGTCCACCACAACCGCGCCGCCCTTCATCACCCAGCGCACATTCTTCAGCACAACCTGAATGTCGGCAAGCGGATCACCCTGCACCGCGACAATGTCTGCGAAGTACCCGGGCGCAATGGAGCCAAGGCTCTTTTCCATGCCCAAAGCTTCTGCCGCGTTTATGGTCGCTGTTTGGAGTGCCTGCTCATTCGTCATGCCCATCTTGGTGAACCAAGTAAGTTCACGCATGTTCAGACCGAAGCCGTTGTAAACGGCATCCGAACCGACTAACAGCCGCGCGCCGGCTTTGTACGCCTTCTGCGCTGTGATGAAGTTCCGGTTGATGTAATCCTTCAGGTTATCCACTGCGCCCGGAGGAAACTTGTAAGTAGTCGAGGCGTTCTCCACATAGTATTCGTTGTGGTCAATGGTCGGCACGTACCAGATCTTCTTGCGCACGAGTTCCGCGATGGTCTCGTCGTCCATGTCCGTCGCGTGCTCCAGCGTGTCACAGCCCGCCTTGATTGCGTCGCGCGCGCCCGCCGGCCCATAAGAGTGAATCGCCACTTTAACACCTGCCGCGTGCGCCGTATCAACGATTGCCTTCATCTCGTCGTAGCTGACGGTCTCGTCCCCGGTCACGTTGTCGAACCCTCCGGTGGACCCAAACACCTTGATCCAGTCGACTCCTTCAGCCAGCCGATCCTTCGTCTGCTTGATCTGCTCCGCCACCTTGTCCTGCATCTCCGGAATTTTCGGCAGCCCATGCAAGCCGGCCCCGGCCACGAACAAACGCGGGCCCACGAACACGCCCATATTGATGAGATCTCGCAAGTCCAGATCCGCGCCGTTCGCCGCGTTCAGATCTCGCAACGTCGTCACGCCTGCTTCCAGCGACTTCATCCCATTGCGTTGCGAAAGCGCCACAACCACTCCTTCGCGCTTGCGCTTCTGTCGTCTCGCGTCGATGCTGGCGTCGCCGTCCCAGTAGTAAGTGATATGCGTGTGCATGTCGATCATGCCTGGAATTGCGGTGTATCCGCTGAGGTCAATCGTTTCTGCGCCCGGCGGGATCTTGCCGTTGGCCGTGACGCTGCTTATCTTGTCTCCATCTACGACAACCACGGCCTTGTTTAAGACTTGGTGGCCGTCCCAAAGCTTCCCGAAGCGGATCGCTTCAGTTGCCGTCGCCGCCTGCAGGCAAACAGCCAACGCGAACAGTAGGCCAAGAACTTTAGAGCTTTTCAAAATTGGGTTTCTCCCCAGCGCTATAGGAATTGCTGTGTTAGGAATCGAGCATAGCACCCGCAGCGCTTCGGGTGTCTTGCATCGTCTTAGCGGTTTGAACGTGATTAGCCATGTTGTTTTTTTGGCGGTTACGGGCGTTCAAGTTGTCGCGCTCATTCAAGACAGCGTGCGGTAGGAAGGCATAAGCTAACGTTCCATGCCGATCGAAGTAAATCGTCGCGAATTTATAACAAGGACAGCCGGCGCCGCTTCCATCGTTCTCGCCAGTCGCCCCGTTACCGCAGCCGCCGCCGCGACCGCCACGCCGGACGATTTAGCCAAGCTGACCATCGGCGAAGCTTCCAGGAAAATTCACGCTGGCGAAATCACTTGCACAGAGCTCACTCGCGCCTGTATTGAACGTTCCCGCATCTACAACCCGAAGATCAACGCTTACATAACGCTGATGCACGAAGAGGCGCTTGCGCAAGCCGCCCAGTTGGATGCTGAAGCCAACGCCGGCAAGTTTCGCGGCCCCTTGCACGGAATACCGCTTGCTTTAAAAGACAACATTGACACTGCTGGCACGCGCACCACTGGTGGAAGCGCCGTCTTTGATGACCGCGTGCCGGAAGAAGACGCTTTCGTTGTGCGCCGCCTGAAGCAGGGTGGCGCCGTCATCCTAGCCAAGGCTAATCTGCAGGAATTCGCCATGGGCAACAGTTCCGCATCCACGTACTTCCGGCCTGTCCGCAACCCTTGGGCGCTTGATCGTATCCCTGCCGGGTCGTCCGGTGGTTCCGGTGCCGCCGTCATCGCCGACATGACCATAGGCGCACTTGGCACCGATACCGGCGGCTCAGTTCGCATGCCCGCCGCCTATTGCGGCATCGTGGGGCTCAAGCCCACCTACGGCCTCGTTTCCATCCGCGGAATCATTCCGCGTACTTACTCGCTTGATCATTGCGGACCCATGACCAAGACCGCCGAAGACTGCGCCATCCTGCTCAGCGGAATGATCGGATATGACAAGTACGATGTCGCCAGTGTCGATCATCCGAAGGACGACTATCTCGCCGCCCTCAAGCAGCCGGTGAAAAACATGCGCCTCGGCATTCCGCGCGCTCCTTTCTATGACTTCCTCGACCAAGACACATCAAAAGCGATCGAAGAGGCCATTGCTGTTCTTTCTAAGCTCACCAGGAGTACGAAAGATATGTATCTTCCCGCGCCGGGCACTTACTCGCGCTCTTACTTCGACGGCGAAATCGAAGCGTTCCATTACGAGTGGTACCAGCGCAAAGGACGCAGTTACTCCCTCAACCAGCGCCACACCATCGAGGCGGTCCACAAGCGCTTGAATGATACATCGGGCGAAACCTGTTCCACGCGCGTCGTCGACTACATCAACGCGCAATGGGAATTGCAGCGCCTCCGCAAGACCATTGACGACGCATTCGAAAACTACGATCTCGTCGTCCTGCCCACAATGCGTGTCATGCCCGAGACTATTAATGAAGCCCTCGCGCGCGAAGAAGCCAGCGGAGGCGGCGAGCGTGAGCCGGTCGAAACCTCCAATTGCCCTCCCTTCAATACGTTCGGTATCCCGGCGGTTTCCATTCCCTGCGGCTTCTCCGCCACCGGTCTTCCCGTGGGTCTGATGATCGTTGGCCCCCGCTTTTCCGAAGGGCGCGTTCTTGCCCTCGCAAACGCCTACGAAAAGGAAACCATGTGGTACCTACGTCGGCCCGCTCTCAGCCCCACCATGGCCGTTCCACCCATCAAGCGCAAGGATGGGGTGGCCTGATATCAGCGACACGCCTAGATCATGCGCGCGAATTGCTTATGCCTGCAACGTGAAGAAGAACCTGATTCCTTCACCCGGTTCCGATCCAACCCGATCCGTCCGCGGCATTGATACGAATCGGATCGTAGGGAAAATTGTGGAAACGAGCGATAGGCCGCAGCCCGGACCGTGTTTGCAGTCCATTATGTCTCCGCTCGTCCGTAGGTTAGATTAAGCGGTTATGGTGGATCTAGGCGACAAGAACGAGACTAAGACGAACGCAACCACACGTCGAATAAACAGGTAGAGTAATGGCCGTACGGACGTCTGGAGCTAAATTACGGTGGGCTTGGTGTTGGGCCGCGGCAACCCTGTAATTCGCCACGCCACGCGCCTGGATTCGGGGTCGTCCCGGGCTCGCGTCGTCGGTCCCGGTGGATCAGAAATGAAAAGGGGAACGCTAGTGCACCGCAGCAAACCGAAACTGATGATGGACGATGAGCGGTTGGGCGCGACTTCGAGACCCGAAAACCTCGCCGAGATGTATCTCGCTTGGCGAGATTGCACCGAACCGAACATCGGCTGGTGTTTGATGTGCAACGAGCGTATACCGAGTATCGACGATCTGATTCCCGGCACGAGTTTCCACAACTGCGATGCCGCGCGGAAAGTTTTCGGAGTATCAGAAGATGATCATGGCCGAGCGAAAGGTGGTGCGGGCGGATGCCACACGTCGGAAGCAGAAATCAATTCCATCAAAACGCAAGAAGAGACTAGATGACGCGTTCACCCAAGCCTTTTCGAAAGCGGAGCAGGAGAGAGGCGCCTCGCAATACTCCTGAAAAGAAAGAGAACGCGCAGGCATGCGGCCACAATGCCGAACCACGGATCGGCATCTTTTGGCTTTGGAATGGGGGATTAGTTGTCGAAGCCGTGCCGCTCGCCGAAGCGGAACGCTACGGTCGATTCTTGAATTATCCGGATGGCCACGAGGATGTCTGGCGACGTTACCAAGGGAGTCGTACTGTTCCGGCCGACGTGGACTATGCGACCGCACGGAGGGGGCGAGTCGTATTAGACGCCGTCGCTAACGTATTCTTCCTCTACGCTGACGTTTGCATTCTCGTCCAAAACGATCTGGTGGAGACAATTCGTAGCCAATTGCGCTTACCTGCAACTACAAAGGTCGGATCGGATGAACATTATCGGTGTGGCCGTTGCCTGGTTGCCGAACGCTGAAATGTAGCTAGGCGCGGTCTTTGAGCCGCTCATGTCAAAGCCACATTCTCGAATGACACCAAGGGTGTTTTGATATCTCTCAAGCTAAATAAAGGAAGTGGAGTGAGTCTGAACGCTTCCTGCGAGTAAATGGTTAGAACGGAGGATAGCAGCAGCCGACGGTCGGTCAATCGAGGAAATATCAAACTGCTTTATCGCGGCCGAATGTTCCAGAGTGAGCATCGCTGGCCGGCGTGTCCTTGGGAACAAGAAGTTCCAAGATGGCGCTCCCAACTTGCGTGAGGAATAGATCCAGCTCTGCCGGCTTGCCGATGACACACTCTGCTCCGCTTCCCAGCGCATTCTCCCGGTCCCGTGGAGACATCGATGAGGTGATCACAGCCTTTCTCATTTCTCCTAATGCCGGGTTGGTTATTGGAACATCGAGAACTTGTCGCGATTCGCTCGCCGGAAGATTGTAGTCCAGCAACAACAAGTCAGGACGATCGGGATCTCCTGGGCCATACTGCTTGATGGTGTCTAGCGCGGATGCCACCGTATCGCAATGAGTCAAGTCGAACCGTACGTTCGCCCAACGAAGACTTTCTGCCACCAGGATTACGTGGATTATCCTCCACCAAAAGAATTTTGTAAACCTGTCCGTTCATGCGGTCCTGCTCTGGGGCAGAGAGAAGCGGAAGGTTGAACCTTTTCCTAATTCAGAGTCGACCCAGATTCGGCCGCCCATTCTTTCGACAGCGGCTTTGCAAATGGCGAGTCCAATGCCTGTGCCCGAATACTGGCGCCCATGCAGTCTCTTAAATACGTGAAAAATGTAGTCCTTGTGTTCGGATTCAATCCCGATTCCGTTATCGCTGATTGAGAAAAGATAAGTGCCGTCGTCCGGAGTGCAACAACTGATCGAAACTTCGGGCTTGCGGTCATCGGCCCTGTATTTGATCGCATTGCTGATGAGATTCTGAAATATCTGGACAAGCAAAATTTCTATCGATTCTACCGAGGGCAGTGAATCGCACACCACCGCCGCTTCTGACTCTGCGATGACTCCTTCCAGATTCGCCAGCGCATTACGCACGACGCCGTTGCAATCGACAGTCGTCCATTGTTCATCACCGGATTCACTGATGTAAATGTATTCGCGAATCGCTTCCAGCAGTGCTTGCAGCCGCCGGCCATTTTGCTCCACACAAGCGAGCATATTCTGCTCTTTTTCGTCCAACTTCGAGTTAATCGATTTTCCCAGCCATTGCGAGTACGCCAGAACCATGCGCATTGGCTCCTGCAAATCGTGGCTTGCAGCCCATGCGAATTGCCGAAGCGCGTCATTTGATCGCATGAGATCGGCGGTTCGTTCAGCCACGCGCTTTTCAAGTTCGGCATTGATGCGCAAAATTCGTTGTTCCGCTTGAACCTGTTCCGTCGCGTCTCGAATGGCCGTCGTAATGCAGTTGCCATCCGCTTCAAAGGGACTGCTTGTAATTTGTGCCGTGAATGTGGAACCGTCACGTCGCGAAGCAGCTACACGTTTTTCGGGCACATAGCGTCGGTCTGAAAAAGCCGCCCGCTCCGAATGAGCCGCGTCCCAGGCAGGGATGATAGATGTGATCTTGGCTCCCAGCAATTGCTCGCGCGGATAGCCGAAAAGTGAATCCGTCCGCGAGTTTGCCAGTTGAATCACCCCGGTCTCGTCCGTGATCACCATCGCATCCGGGGCCGCTTCCAGTACGGCTCTAAACTTACCCTCGGTACGTTCAAGCGCTTCCGTTTTCCGCAGAAGCAGTTGTTCCTTTCGTGCGAGTTCGACGAAGACGGTTACTTTGCTTTGCAGGATCTCCGGAACGATCGGCTTAAACAGAAAATCCACAGCGCCCAAGTCATATCCCCGGAACAGTTGCTCGTCGCTGCGGTAGCCGGTGAGAAAGAGAATGGGAGTATGACTCGAACGTTTCCGTGCACGAATCATTTCAGCAGTCTCGAATCCGTCCATGTCCGGCATGCGAACGTCCAGAAGCAAAGCTGCGAACTCGTGGTCGAGGCAGAGCCGTAGGGCTTCCAACCCGGAAGAAGCCAGCATCAGCTCTTGACCGAGTGGCTCAAGGATCGCGTGCAACGCTAATAGGTTGTCGCGATCATCATCTACCAGCAGCAGTTTCGCCGGCCGTGCCGCTTCGTCCGTGGACAGTTCCGGAGAGGGCACTGTTACGCGATGACTCATCCGTTATAATTTCCACTTTCTTCCCCCGGGCTCACACTCACCTCACGGCGTTCATGAACCCTGGCCAGCCAGACTCTCATTGTTGAGAACAGGTGATCCAGATCTACCGGCTTGGTGACGTAATCGGACGCGCCCGCCTGCAGGCACTTTTCGCGATCGCCTTTCATCGCCTTTGCAGTCAGCGCAATGATGGGCAGACTCGCGAACTCGCGAACTCTGCGTATCGCTCTTGTCGTCTCGTAGCCATCCATGCCGGGCATCATGATGTCCATCAACACAACATCAACATCCGGGTGCGCTTGAAGCACCTCCAGTCCCGCCCGGCCGTTCTCTGCATGGAAGACTTGGAGATCCTTCTGCTCCAGAACGCTCGTGAGGGCGAAGATGTTGCGCAAATCGTCATCAACCACCAGCACCTTGCGTCCGGCAAGCAGGGGATCGTTCTGTCGAACGACAGCTAGTATTTGTTTCTGATGCTCAGACAGCGAATGATCGGCCCGATGCAGCAACAAGGTCGATTCCTCCAACAGTCTTTCCAGTGAAGGAGCATATCGCACAACGCTGGTGCGCGCTAAACGGCTGAGTTCCCTTGCCCGGCCGGCCTGAAGCTTTCGCGCTCCGAAAACGAGAACCGGCGGCACCATCGCCGAGCCGATATCTTGCACCTGTCCTATCAGTTCGGCTCCGATACGGTCCGATAATACCCAATCCAGAATCACCGCATCGCACTTCTCGGCCTTCATCACCCTCGCAGCCTCTGCCGTGGAGGAGGCGTGCAGGAAATTCAGGTCCGGGCCGGCAATAAATGATTCCACTTCATTCCGGAGCGGCTCGGTTTCCGTCACAAGCAACACGTTCTTCGGTCCATGTTCCATCGACTGCTCGATGGCCTCAAAAGTCTGCTGCAACTGACTCGCGCCGGCTTCTTTCAGGACGCAGTTGATAGCCCCCAGAAGATAACCCCTTCGGTTCTCTTCGTGCCCAGAAATGACATGAACAGGAATGTGCCGTGTAACTGGATCGTGTTTCAGGTAGTCCAGTACCGTCCAGCCGCTCATGTCAGGCAGACGAACGTCAAGCGATACCGCCGCGGGCCGAAATTCCCGCGCCATATTGATCGCCGTCGCACCTCGTAGAGCGATAAGCGCTTTTAGTCCGTGTTGGTGCGCGAGATCCACCATGATTCGCGCGAACGTCATATCGTCTTCGACGATCAGAAGGACTCGATCACCGGATTCAATGACGTTCCGGTCATCATCGATCACCAGGTCCCGGTCGGACAGCCACGTTGGCAGCGACAAAGCGCCATGTTCAAAGCGACTGTCAGCATCGCGCGTCATCCACACACGCATGACGGAGAACAGATGTGCCAGATCCACTGGCTTCGCGACATAGTCTGATGCGCCGGCCTGCAAGCACTTTTCACGATCGCCCTTCATCGCCTTGGCGGTAAGCGCCACGATGGGAAGGCTCTTGAATTCCGGAATGTGGCGGATGGCGCGAGTAGTTTCATAGCCATCCATCTCCGGCATCATGATGTCGAGCAGGACAATATCGACGTCCTTCGCCGATTTCAACAACTCAATTCCAGTCCTGCCGTTTTCCGCGTGCAGAACCTTCAGCTTATGCTGCTCCAAAACGCTGGTAAGCGCGAAGATATTGCGGACGTCGTCGTCGATAACCAGCACTTTTCTGCCTACAAGTCGAGGATCTGTTTCCCGAACCTCTGTAAGCACCTGCTGCTGCCGCTCGGAGAGACTGCGTTCATCCCGATGTAAAAGACGCGTCGTTTCATCCAACACGCGCTCGATTGTCGGAGCGTATCTAACGGCGCTGGCCCGCGAGCAGCGGTGAATCTCTGCAATTTGTTCATCCGATAGTTTCTGCTCTCCCGATACGACAATGGGCGGTATATAGGGCGCGAGTTTGCCCTGTACGGTCTCGATAAACTCGATCCCGGTATCGTTCGTCAATGCCCAATCGAGCACGATCGCATCGATGTACTCTCGTCCGACAACTTCCATTGCCGCCCCGACATCGGGCGCATTGAGAATTTCCAGGTCCTCACCGGCAATAAGGTTCTGAATGTCGTCGCGGCGTACGTCATTCTCGGCAATCACCAGCAATCGTCGTTTACGGGGTTCCATAGAGTGCTGGATGATGCCGAAGATTTCTTCCAGCGCGTCCTTGTCGGAACCCTTCGGAAGACAGCTCATTGCTCCTAAAGCAAATCCTCGCCGATTCTCTTCATGGCCGGAGAGTACGTGAACGGGAAGATGCGCCGTCGCCGGGTCGTGCTTCAATCTGTCGAGCAGTGTCCACCCGCTCATATCCGGCAGGCGTACATCTAATGTGATTGCGCCCGGCTCGAATTCGCGAGCGAGCGAAATGGCTGTGCTCCCGCGGGAGGCGACCAGTGCTTTCAAACCACGGTCACGCGCCATATCAACCATGATGCGCGCGAACGTCGGATCATCTTCGACGATAAGCAGGACGCGATCGCCGTAGACAATCACGTTGCGGTCGTCGTCGATCTCCAGATCCTCAACGCCGTTCGGCGAGAGAAGAATCAGATCCACTTGTGAAGTGGGGTGCGTGTCCGCAACCTTGCGGATCGCGACTGTGTCCGTTGCATCCAGCTTGGGAGCAGGTGAGCTATAGGCCTGCGGCAGGTACAGTGTGAAGGTGCTTCCCCGCCCTAGCGTGCTCTGCAACCGGATCTCGCCGCCGAGAAGGCGCGCCAACTCACGGCTGATCGACAATCCCAAACCGGTACCGCCGTATTTTCTGCTCGTCGTTCCGTCCGCTTGTTGAAAGGCTTCGAAGATGATGCGCTGCTTCTCCGGTGCGATTCCAATTCCCGTATCGGTGACCGAGAACGCAATCACGCTCTTCGATCTGTTGAGTACCGGATGCGACGCGCTCCAGCCGCTCGGAACACGTTCCAGGCGCAGTCGCACCGATCCGTGCTCGGTGAATTTCAAGGCGTTGGAAAGGAGATTCTTCAGGACTTGTTGTAGTCGCTTCGCGTCGGTGCGGATAGCGTCAGATGACAACTGCGGATCGACATCCACTGTGAAGTCCAGTCCTTTACCGTCAGCAACGTGTCTGAAAGTCCGTGTGCAGTAGTCCTGCAACTCGTTAAGGCGGATGTTGCCGACTTCGACGTCCATCTTGCCGGACTCGATCTTCGAAAGATCCAGAATGTCATTGATCAGCGCAAGTAAGTCCGTACCCGACGAGTGGATTGTCTCGGCGAATTTCACCTGCTTCGGATTCAGATTCCCTTCGGTGTTATCGGCTAGAACACGCGCCAGAATCAGCAAGTTATTCAGCGGTGTGCGCAACTCGTGTGACATGTTGGCCAGGAATTCGCTCTTGTATTTCGAGGTGAGAGCGAGCTGCTCGGCCTTCTCTTCGAGCGCTTGTTTCGCCTGCTCGATCTCGCGGTTCTTCGCCTCCACTTCAGTATTTTGCTCGGCCAGAAGCTGCGCCTTTTCCTGCAACTGAGCGTTCGTCTTTTGCAGTTCTTCCGCCAGCGCCTGACTCTGCGTCAGCAACTGCTCCGTTCGCATTGTCGCCGCGATCGTATTTAGAACGATGCCCATCGTTTCCGTGAGCTGATCCAGGAACGCCAGGTTCACATCGGAGAGATGTTGGAATGATGCCAATTCCACGACAGCCTTGACTTCGCGCTGGAACAGCACCGGCAGCACGACGACCGTCAATGGAGTCGACGAACCGAGGCTCGAGCTGATCCTGATGTAGTCCTGAGGCACGTCGCGCACTAGAATGCGTTGCTTCTCGCGTGCGCATTGGCCAACCAGACCTTGCCCGATTTTGAACTGAGTGGGTACTTGGTCGCGGTCGTCATACGCGTAACCGGCCATGAACTTCAGCGTCGTCTCGCCTTCCCCTTCCTCGGCGATATAGAACGTACTACGCTGCGCGCTGACCAGCGGAGTTAGCTCGGAAAGCACCAACTCCGCCACGGTAAGCAGGTCACGCTGACCTTGCACCATGCGCGTAAATTTTGCGATATTGGTTTTCAACCAGTCCTGATCGGTGTTTTTGCGTGTTGTTTCTGCAAGGTTTCCGATCATCTCATTGATGTTCTCTTTCAGCGCGGCAACTTCGCCTTCGGCCTGCACCGTAATCGTCCGCGTCAGGTCGCCCTTAGTCACCGCGGTAGCAACTTCCGCGATAGCGCGCACCTGCGTGGTAAGGTTCGCCGCCAACTGGTTCACGTTATCCGTCAGATCGCGCCACAGTCCGGCGGCGCCCGGCACGCGCGCCTGTCCACCGAGCTTGCCCTCGATACCCACCTCGCGCGCTACGTTCGTCACCTGATCGGCAAACGTCGCGAGTGTATCAATCATCGCGTTGATTGTGTCCGCCAGTTCTGCGATCTCGCCTTTCGTCTCCAGAACCAGCTTGCGTTCCAGGTCACCGTTTGCCACCGCCGTGACCACCTTCGCAATACCGCGAACCTGCGTGGTCAGATTCGCTGCCATCAGGTTCACGCTATCGGTAAGGTCCTTCCACGTGCCGGCCACGCCGCGCACTTCAGCCTGACCGCCAAGCTTGCCCTCTGTTCCCACCTCGCGCGCCACACGAGTAACTTCGCTGGCGAACGAGTTGAGCTGGTCCACCATCGTGTTGATCGTGTTCTTCAGCTCGAGAATTTCGCCGCGGACGTCCACCGTGATTTTACGCGAAAGATCGCCCATCGCAACGGCTGTTGTCACCTGGGCGATGTTACGCACCTGATTCGTCAGGTTCGAGGCCATGGAGTTCACCGACTCTGTCAGATCTTTCCACGTACCTGCCACGCCATATACGTCGGCCTGGCCTCCCAGTTTGCCTTCGGTACCTACTTCGCGCGCCACGCGCGTCACTTCCGAGGCGAATGAGCTGAGCTGGTCCACCATGGTGTTGATGGTTTCCTTCAACGCCAGAATTTCACCGCGCGCATCCACTGTGATCTTGCGCGAAAGGTCGCCCTTCGCCACAGCCGTGGTCACGTCTGCGATGTTGCGCACCTGGGCGGTCAGATTCGACGCCATCCAGTTCACAGATTCCGTCAAATCCTTCCACGTGCCGGCTACGCCGCGCACGTCCGCCTGACCGCCAAGCTTTCCTTCGGTACCAACTTCGCGCGCCACGCGCGTCACTTCTGAGGCAAAGGCGTTGAGCTGGTCCACCATAGTGTTGATGGTGTTCTTCAGCTCTTGAATTTCGCCGCGCGCGTCCACCGTGATTTTGGTGGTCAGATCGCCCTTTGCCACAGCCGTGGTCACGCCGGCAATGTTGCGAACCTGGTTGGTCAAATTGGATGCCATGGAATTGACCGAGTCGGTCAAATCTTTCCACGTACCAGCCACGCCGCGCACGTCCGCCTGCCCGCCCAGTTTGCCGTCTGTACCAACCTCGCGCGCCACGCGCGTTACTTCCGACGCGAAAGAACTGAGTTGATCCACCATGATGTTGATGGTGTTCTTCAATTCGAGAATTTCCCCGCGCGCGTCCACGGTAATTTTGCGCGAGAGATCGCCCTTCGCAACAGCCGTTGTGACGTCGGCAATGTTGCGGACCTGATTTGTCAGGTTCGAGGCCATGAAGTTCACAGACTCCGTCAGGTCGCGCCACGTTCCTGCAACCCCGCGCACGTCGGCCTGGCCGCCGAGTCTTCCTTCGGTGCCTACCTCACGTGCAACACGGGTGACTTCGGACGCGAACGCGTTGAGCTGGTCCACCATCGTGTTGATGGTGTTCTTCAATTCCAGGATTTCGCCGCGCACGTCGACCGTGATCTTGCGGGACAAATCGCCGCGCGCTACCGCAGTAGTCACTTCGGCGATGTTGCGCACCTGAGCTGTCAGATTTCCGGCCATGGAGTTGACCGATTCCGTCAAATCCCGCCACGTACCCGCAACGCCCTTCACGTCCGCCTGGCCGCCCAGCTTGCCCTCGGTGCCGACCTCGCGCGCCACGCGCGTCACTTCCGACGCAAACGAACTCAACTGGTCCACCATCGTGTTGATGGTGTTCTTCAATTCGAGGATCTCGCCGCGCACCTCGACGGTTATGGTTCGCGAAAGATCGCCGCGAGCGACCGCCGTTGTGACTTCGGCAATATTCCGTACCTGGTTCGTCAGGTTTGAAGCCATCGAGTTCACCGAATCGGTAAGGTCTTTCCAGACACCGCCCACGCCTCTCACGTCCGCCTGACCGCCCAGCTTGCCTTCCGTGCCGACTTCGCGCGCCACGCGCGTTACTTCCGATGCAAAAGAGCTGAGCTGGTCCACCATTGTGTTGATCGTGTTTTTCAGCTCGAGAATTTCGCCGCGGACGTCGACCGTGATTTTGCGCGAAAGATCGCCGTTTGCGACTGCCGTGGTCACTTCCGCGATGTTTCGAACCTGCGCGGTCAAGTTGCCGGCCATGGAGTTGACGGAGTCAGTCAGATCTTTCCAAACGCCTCCCACGCCTTTTACCTGTGCCTGGCCGCCCAGTTCGCCTTCTGTGCCGACTTCACGAGCCACTCGCGTCACTTCCGAAGCGAAGGCGTTCAACTGGTCCACCATCGTGTTGATGGTGTTCTTGAGCTCCAGGATTTCCCCGCGCACGTCTACCGTAATCTTGCGCGAAAGATCGCCATTCGCAACCGCCGTTGTCACCTCAGCGATGTTTCGAACCTGCGCCGTCAGGTTGCCGCCCATTGAATTGACCGAGTCAGTCAGATCTTTCCAAACGCCGCCGACGCCTTTCACAACCGCCTGGCCGCCCAGATTGCCTTCCGTGCCGACCTCGCGAGCCACGCGTGTCACTTCGGAGGCGAACGAGCTCAACTGGTCCACCATCGTGTTGATCGTGTTCTTGAGTTCGAGAATCTCGCCCAGCACGTCCACCGTGATCTTGCGCGACAAATCGCCATTTGCGACCGCGGTGGTCACTTCGGCGATGTTTCGAACCTGTGCGGTCAAGTTTCCGGCCATCGAATTGACCGAGTCGGTCAGATCCTTCCAGACGCCGCCGACGCCCTTAACAACAGCTTGGCCACCCAGCTTGCCTTCGGTGCCCACCTCGCGCGCCACGCGCGTCACTTCGCTGGCAAACGAGCTGAGCTGGTCCACCATGGTGTTGATGGTGTCTTTCAGCTCGAGGATTTCGCCCTGCACGTTGACCGTGATCTTGCGCGAGAGGTCGCCGCGCGCAACCGCCGTCGTCACTTCTGCGATGTTTCGAACCTGGCCGGTCAGATTTCCGGCCATCAGATTGACCGAATCGGTCAGATCTTTCCAGGTACCCGCAACGCCTCGCACTTCAGCCTGACCGCCCAGCTTGCCTTCGGTCCCCACCTCGCGCGCCACGCGTGTCACTTCCGATGCAAACGAACTGAGCTGGTCGACCATCGTGTTGATCGTGTTCTTCAGCTCGAGAATTTCACCTTGTACGTTAACCGTGATCTTGCGCGAAAGGTCGCCTGTCGCCACCGCAGTTGTCACTTCGGCGATGTTTCGAACCTGCGCTGTCAGGTTCGAGGCCATTGAGTTGACCGAGTCCGTAAGGTCTTTCCACGTGCCTGCCACACCAGTCACAACAGCTTGGCCACCCAGTTTTCCATCCGTTCCGACCTCACGTGCTACACGCGTCACTTCGCTGGCAAACGAGCTGAGCTGGTCCACCATAGTGTTGATGGTGTCCTTCAGCTCCAGGATTTCGCCCTGCACGTTGACCGTAATCTTGCGCGACAGGTCCCCGCGCGCAACGGCTGTCGTCACCTCGGCAATGTTTCGAACCTGATTCGTCAGATTCGAGGCCATCGAGTTCACCGAATCCGTAAGATCTTTCCATGTACCGGCCACGCCGGTCACAATAGCCTGACCGCCCAGCTTGCCTTCGGTCCCGACTTCGCGCGCCACGCGCGTTACTTCACTGGCAAATGAGTTGAGCTGATCCACCATTGTGTTCACGACGCGTGCCGTGCGCACGAACTCACCCTTCAGCGGACGCCCTTCCACCTGCAGTGACATCTTCTGCGACAGGTCGCCCTGTGCCACGGCTCCGATGACGCGAGCAATCTCCGTCGAGGGCTGCACCAAGTCAGTGATCAGACTGTTCACCGAGTCGACGCACGACGCCCAATGGCCCGATCCGGCCGCAAGAGAGGCACGCTGGCCAATCTTGCCCTCCTTACCAACAGCAGTGCTAATGCGGGATAATTCGGCCGCCATGTTCTCATTCAGCTCGAAAATGTCGTTCAGAGCATCGACAAGTTTGCCGGCCAAACCCACCTGGTTGACTGGCAGGCGCACGCTGAAATCACCCTTCTTGAACGCAACGAGAGCGGCGAGAACCTGGTTCGCATCTATAACATCGGTTAAGGCTGCTGCTTTGGGCATTTGTTTCCTAGGGTACTCTCTTTAAGAAGTGTATTCGTGCTGAGATTATCGGCTACTAATTTGGGTCTATAAGTTCGCTTGCCGAAGGTGAATGTGAGTCTTCTTACAGGCGACTTGTTACAGGCAACGTGGACGGACTTCATACAATGGCGAAACATATTGGCATAGTGGCGGTGTCGGCAGAAGGCGCGGCCCTTTGCTACAGAACCATCTGTGTAGAGGGCGCATCTCTAATGGGCGCGCACGATCATCCGGAGGTCTCGCTGCACACCCACTCGCTGGCTACCTATATGCAGTACATGCGCCCCGGTAACTGGGAAGGCGTGGGCGAGTTGATGCTTTCTTCGGCGAACAAGCTGAAGAATACGGGCGCTGATTTTCTGATCTGCCCGGACAACACGGCGCACCAAGGTCTGCCATTCATTGAGTCGCGATCTCCTCTGCCCTGGCTTCATATCGCCGCTGTAGCTGCCGAGCAGGCAGTTGAAAATGGATACAAGCGCGTGGGATTGACGGGTACTCGATTCCTGGTTGCGAGCGAGGTCTATCCGGAGAAGTTGACCGCGCGCGGCGTGGAGTTTGTGCGTCCGACATCGGACGAACGTGAACAGATTGACCGCATCATCATGGACGAATTGGTTTACGGCGTCTTTCGCGCGGCTGCAGTTGACTACTTTCAGCGCGTCATCAGCAGATTCAAGCAGGAGGGGTGCGATGCCGTCGTGCTGGGCTGTACCGAGATTCCACTTTTGATGAACGACTCGAATTCACCCCTGCCGACGCTCGATTCGACACGTTTGCTGGCACGGGCGGCACTGCGGCGAGCGATGGAGTAAGCACACCGGAAAAGCAAAACGCCGGAGGAGCATAACAGCTCGACCGGCGTTGTTATCCGCCGACTCTGACGTCGTGCTAGCTATTGGTCTCCCGCTGCGGAATAGTGACCGGCTGGGAACTGCGGGAATAACCGTGGATGGCGGAGCGTTTGGCTCCCATGGCATGCGCTTCATCGCTCATGGCGTGAACGCCGCTTGCGTCGATCCAGCGATTGTAGAAGTTAAACAAGGCGCAAACGGTGGTGGCGTACCAGATCTGTTCGTCCGTGTAACCGAACTCGTGCAACTGCGCAATATCAGGAGGTCCGATGGTGTACGACAAGCGGTTGACCTTCTCGACGAAGTGCATCAGGGCTTTCTCGGCATCAGAAAGCGGTGAGCTGTCAAGGTCAGCGAGAACGCTCGCGACGAGTTCCTTGCAGCCCAGCAATTCCGCCGCGACCGCGGCGTGCGACTTCGTTCAAAACGGGCATTGATTGAGCTGGGATGTATAGGCCGCGATCAGCTCTCGAAAGCCGGGCGATAGCGGCGCTGGTTCGCGCAAGATTTCCTGTGTAAATCGTTCCAGATGCACGGTGGCTTTGATCTTGTACGAAAACAGGTGCAAGATCTGGGGGTACTCCACGCCGGCGTGCTTCATCGCGTTTATGGCGCGGGTGTAATTGTCCTCGCCATGGTGCTCTTGCACCTCTTTCAAAAACATATTGTCCATTTGTGTGGGTAAAGTCCTACTTTCTGTTAATACAGCTTGCGGGAACTTTCCAATATACTCGCACCTTCTAAATAGATAGCCACTGGAGGCGATCGTAATGCAAATTTGTGAAATGCGAATGAGAAGTGTTGCCGTGT
>DATBEG010000004.1:0-75343 GCA_036276155.1 Bryobacteraceae bacterium
AACGGGAGGGTTCTTCGATGCGGGAAGCTCTTAGCCGACGAGGACCAAGGCTACCATCGGGCAGCGCTGTCTATGCGGCAGCCTAGGGCTCCTGAGGATGGGCGTGGAGAGCAGCGTTTGTGGGGACTGATCGTGCCGGATGCGCAGAACCTTCGATTTTTCGTGTGAAGTGCAGGAAGCTAGCGTTTGGAGCGCCTGCACCTCATCGCGAACGAAGCGCATTGGACCTATAGCCAAAAAGTCGAAAACAATGTGGCAACGATTACTGAAGTCGACGGGGACGATTTGGTTTGAGTGCCGCCTTGTACCCAGAGGTAGACGTCTACGGCCGCCGACGCGGGTGGTGGACAAACCGCCAGGGCAAGGGCGAGAACAGATGTTGCAAGTGCGAAGATTCTTTTGCTTTTCACGGGAGTTATTCCTTTGAGTTTCTTTAGTATTTGACTGCCTTACTGGCTCGTCATGAAAGAAGTTTGCGGCAATTCCTGGCTGGGCTCAATGAGCCGGGAATGAGTTGAACCTGAGTTCAACTACTCACAGAACTCATCCAAAACTCATCTCGGACCTGAGGCAGGAGTAGTAGTCTTTTCTTGATGCAGGCGTTAACAGAAGCAATGCCAGACCAGATGTTAAGCAAGTTACGCTCATCGGTGAATTGTCCTGTCCTAAGTCGAAGCGATGCAGAGTACGACCGGGCGCGAAAGGTGTGGAATGGGATGATCGACCACAAACCCTGCGCTATCGTGCAGCCTGCGTGCATCGCGGATGTGATGCGAGCCGTTCGTTTCTGCCGCGAACACGATGTCACCGCCACAGTGCGGGGCGGTGGTCACAGCGTCGCTGGAAAGGCAGTGGCAAACGGGGCGATGATGATCGATCTCTCGTTGATGAGGGGGGTCGAAATCAACTCCGGCCGTGAGACTGGTGTGGTGCAAGGGGGCGCCACATGGGGAGAGTTCGACCAGCAAGCTGAGAGATGGGGAATGGCTACGACCGGCGGCGTGATCTCCTCCACCGGAGTCTGCGGCCTCACTTTGGGAGGTGGCATCGGCTGGCTGATGGGCAAGCATGGGCTGAGCTGCGACAATGTCCTTTCCGCCGACCTTGTGAACGCGGACGGGGCGCACCTGTCTGTCAGTCCGACACAAAATGAAGATCTGTTTTGGGCGATTCGCGGCGGTGGTGGAAATTTCGGCATTGTAACGGCGCTGGAATTCCAACTGCACGAACTGCATTCTGTGGAGGGTGGAGTATTACTGTATCCACGATCCATGGCGCGGGATCTGTTGCGGCAGTATCGCGATATCACGCTGAGAGCGCCGGATGAACTGACCGCCTACGCGGCGTTATTGGTAGGTCACGGCCAGCCGATGGCGGGAATCGCGCTTTGCCATAGTGGAGCGGGAACAAACGGTGCTGCTTGTAAACAGTTCCAGCTTTCCACTCCGCCTGCGGCCGACCTGACTGGGGAGAGAAAGTACACCGAGATTCAGACCATGCTGGACTTCACTGCTCCAGCCGGCATGCATTATTACTTCAAGTGCCCGTTCTTGCGCGGGCTAACCGATGACGCAATCCGGGCGATTGTCGATTGCGCGGAGCAGATGCCCTCTGAGCAAACACAGGTAGTGCTGGAGCATATGCATGGAGCGGCGAGTCGAGTGCCCGTATCTGAAACTGCGTTCGGATTGAGGCGTGTTCATTACAGCGTGAATATTATGCCGGGCTGGACGGACCCGTCACAAGCCGAGAAATGTATCGATTGGGCGCAGGGTTTTGCATCCGTGTTAAGCAGCTTCGGCGCCTCGGATGCTTATGTGAACTATCTGGGTGACGAGGGACCGTCGGCCGTCCGAGCGTCGTACGGGGCGAATTACACAAGATTGGCGGATTTGAAAAGAAAATACGACCCCGACAATTTTTTCCGTTTCAACCAAAATATTGTTCCGGCTGTCAGCTAATTGCCAGATGCGGTAATCCGATCGACGCCAAGAAGCGATGAAAACGAGCGTCCGAGCGGTAGGCATGCATCTCGTCATTCAAAACGGCGATGTAGATGGGCGTTGACTTCATGGCAATCGCCCGGTCCAGCCACTGATACATCTCTTCAACGAGCCCGAGCTTCGCATAAATGCACGCGACGAGCAGCGCCGGCTCCGTTCTGCTTTCGGCAGCCTTCACCTTTTCCACCATGTCCAGAGCACCTTGGTGATCGCCGCTGGCGGCCAGCGCGGATCCTAAGTACGCGAGCGATTCCAGATTATCCGGGGAGAATTCCAACGCTTTCCGAAGTTCAGAAATCGCCTCTTCACATCTGTTGATCGCCGTGAATGTTCTGCCAATAAACATGTGCGACCGATAATAGCCGGGCTCCAGCTCGATACTTTGTTGCATTTGGCGGATGGCGAGGTCGTGCTGTCCGGCATGGGTTTGCGCGACGCCGAGGTAAAGATTTACACTGCAGGACAAAGGCTCGATTTCGCGGGCTCTTTGCATGGAAGCAATCGCTTCCGGATGGTTGCCCATGGCGGATAAACACAACGATTGCCAGAGAAGACCCGTAACCAAGCTTGGATTTAATGCGAGTGCGATTTCGAATGCACGTTCTGCTCCGCTCCAATCCCATTCATACCAGCTCTTGATTAAACCTCGGGTACAGTGAGCCTCCGCCAACATGTCGTCCAATTGGAATGCTCTTTCGAGGTAGGAACCGGCCTTGGCGAGCGCCTCGACGGGCTTCATTTGCGCTACCCGGACGGAGCCCATTTGGGCGTAACAGTCTGCCAGACCCGCATAGGCCGGTGCAAAATTCGAGTCTAGAGACAAGGCATCGTTGAAATAACCCATACTGCGGCGGATCGCCTCGGCCGTCATTTTGTGCCAGAAGAAACGGCCTTTTAGGTAGGCGTCATAGGCGGCCGATGATCGTGAGTATTGGCGCGAACCGGTGGTGGCAGCGGGCAAGAGCTTGATTGAGAGCGATTGACTGATGCGCTCCGTAACTTCATCTTGAACGGCCAGCAGATCGCCCGTTTTGCGATCGTAAGTCTCCGACCAAAGAATGCTCTTGTCGCGCAGGTCATGAAGTTGTGCGGTGATGCGAACCCGATCGGCCGAACGCCTCACCGATCCCCGCAGCAGATAGTCCAAATCGAATTGGCGCCGCAGCCGGTCCAGATGTTCGGTTGGTTCATGGATAGGATCCAATGCGGGAAGGGCCGTGATGCGGAGCCGATCCGGATTGATGCGCGAGAGTGCTGCGATCATGTCCTCGGTGAGACCGGCGGCGAAATAACGGTCGGCCTGTCCTGAGAGATCTTCGATGGGAATCAGCGCGATGCGAATGCATTTTTCGGCAGGCCGCGGCGGGCGCTCATAGCCAGTCCGTTCAACTGGCGCAAGAAAGCGATAGCCGAGGCGCGGGAGAGTCTCGATATATCGAGGGTGCTCGGCTTGATCGCATAGCGCCAGGCGTATTTGTCGAATGCAAAAATTGAGGCTCTGCTCGAAATCGACAAAAGTGTCGTCGCCCCAAATAGCCCTCCGGACTTGTTCGCGGGTGACCAGGGAGCCGCGATGTTTTAAAAGAAACGCAAGGACGCGCGCCGGCTGTTTCTGGATGCGGGTGGCCGTGCCATTCTTTCGGAGTTCGAGCGTCTCTTCATCGAGCTCGAATTCCCCAAATCGAATCGCGGACATAGCAGGAGATTGAGTGTCGAGGTATTTTAACAGTTCGCATGGCGCTTCCCCTTACGATGTTCTGATGGGCCGAGATCGGATTTCGATACTGGGCAAGAATTCGCTACTTGCCTGAGGCCGATGCCGGTCTTCTATTTTCAGTGCGCGCGGACGTAAAGCATGGAATAATCCACGCGTCCGTAAAGCGGCGGTCTCGTCGGAGCACGACGAGTCAGAGATAACTCAGCCAAGGCTGCTGACTGCGTCGCTTTACACTCGCAAACCAGCGGCACAGTGGATACAACGCAATGACGACGCTTGCCCACAGCAGGTAGACAACCGGCAGAGAGAATCCCCATCACACGGCCACCGCAATCAGGTGTATGAGCGGGATATGCAGCAGGAAATAGAATAGCTCTTCCGAGAAGATCAGCCACAAATCGCGTGTGAATAGGCTGCCGAATCGTGTCTGGGCGCTACAGCCTGCTGTTGCTAACTGCAGCGCCGGCGTTTTAGCCCGCCGCAGCTTTTCGGGCAGGCGGTTGACCGGCGACGTCCTGGGCGGGATCGCTATTGATGATCTCTATCTTGCCCTTCACGTAGGCGCCTTCTTCAATCAGGATTCCAGGCGCCCGAAGGTCTCCGATCAAGCGGGCTCCTTTGCGAATTGTGATCTTGCTCGTCGCTTCAAGATTGCCGTGCGCGACCCCCATCAACTCGATTTCGCGCGCCGTTACATTCGCTCCCAATTTGCCTTGCCTGCTGATGGTCAGGCGGCAATCGGACATTTGAAGCGTGCCCTCTACTTCGCCATCGATGTGCAAGCCTTCCTTACTCGTGACATCTCCTCTGATGACAATCCCTTTTCCGATAACAGCGACGTTCGCGACGGGGCCAGCGCCTTCCACACGGTGCTCTACCCCACTGCTTGAACGCCCAGAGTTACCCTGAGAAGAATCCGCCGCAAGTGGTTCACTTGCTCGGTTAGTCCACATCCAATAGTGCTCCTGACTCTCGGCTGAGATGCCGCTTAACCAAAGTTGGACAACGGGCATCCAAGAATGTTTCGATGCACGTCGCGGCCGCCGGAACAGTCCTCTCGAAAAATAATTGGAACCGAAGCGCTCCCCTTTCCGTTTTATGCATAGGCTGGACTAGGGAATGGCATCCGAAATTCCGGAACTTCTTCCGGGAACCCTCTATTTACTGATTCTTCGCACGCTGAAAGGCGGCGCACTTCACGGTTATGCTATCGCGAGGCGAATCAAAGAGGCCTCAGGGGACTCCCTGATTGTCGAGGAGGGATCACTGTATCCGGCACTGAACCGAATGCTGGTAAAGGGGTGGCTGACGGCTGAGTGGGGCATCTCGGAAAACAATCGCAAAGCACGGTTCTACAAGTTAACGCCGCTCGGGGCGGCGGCATTGAAGCAACAAGTGCGCCAGTTTGAGGACGTAGTGCGCGCCATTTCCCTGGTGATCCAGACGGCATGAGGTGGGCGCAATGAATTGGTGGCAAGAACTGGCGCGAAAAGCCGGATTTATCCGCAAGCGAAACGCATTCTCAGGAGATCTCGAGAACGAAATGCAATTTCACCTCGAGACTCGCGCGGAAGAGCTGATAGCCGCAGGAATGAGACCGCGCGAAGCACGGGCACAAGCGCAACGGGAGTTTGGACCTAAGTTGCGTGTGCATGAAGACAGTCGGGCTGCTTGGCAGGTTCAGTGGTTGGAAGACGTTTTCTCAGATTTGAAATATGCCGGCCGCGCGCTGCGGCGCAGTCCCGGCTTTGCGTTCGCTGCAGTGATGTCGCTAGCTTTGGGAATCGGCGCGAACACGACCATTTTCAGTCTCACCATGGAGTTCTTATTCAGCAATCCTTCGTGTCGCGATGGGGCAAGCCTGCGATACGTATTGCTTGGCCGGAACAGCCACTCGGAGATTGATCGCTACCAGTTTTTGCGGGATTCTCAGGCCTTCGCGGGAGTTGCCGGATCCAATGAGGAGACAGAAGCCAACTGGCGAAACGGCGCCTCCACAGAGCGGATCTGGGCGGTTAATGCAACGGACAATTTCTTCGATGTGGTGGGTGTTCCGGTGGCGTTCGGGCGTCCGATTCACACGGGCGAGCAGAACGAAGTTGTCTTGAACTATGGGTTTTGGAAAGGAAAACTCGGCGGCAACACAGACATAATCGGACGGCGGCTGGTCTTGGATGGAGATGTATACACGATCGTCGGAGTGCTGCCGCCTGACCACCGGTCACTCACCGGATTCGGTTTCTCGCCCGATCTGTATAAGACCTTTCGTGAGGCGAAGTTCCCGCTGGCAATTTATGTTCGCCTTGCTGATGGGATGTCGAGCGCCGAGTGCTTCACGCGACTGCAGCAACTCGTAACGCAACTGAATCATATTTATCCACCCGCCGATGCAAGGCAGATGAACGATGTCGAAATTCGTCAGGTGGCCGGGATGGGCCGCCTCCGATCGATATCCATGGTTCCGCTTACAGCGTTTTTCGGCATGTTGCTGCTGGTAGTGGGCCTGGTCCTTTTGATCGCCTGCGCGAATGTGGCGAGTCTACTGCTGGCAAGAGCCGCGAGCCGACAACAGGAGCTTTCGATACGACAGGCGATTGGAGCCGGCAGGGGCCGCATTGTCCGGCAATTGCTGGCCGAGAGTTTATTACTGGCTGCGCTTGGGACGACTGCGGGTTTGGCGCTGAACGTTGTCACTTCAGTGGCGATGAATGGCATTCGCCTACCGTTGCCATTACCGCTGCGTCTTCACATCGAGCCTGATTGGAGATTGTTGAGCTACTCTATCGCGCTGACGGCAATCAGCGCTTTGCTATGCGGTCTTCTTCCTGCATTGAAGGCAACGCGGCGTGACGTAAATCCCGGCTTGAAGATCGGGGAGCGGCAGACTGGCGGACGAGCCCGGATGCAAAGATTTCTGGTTACCGGCCAGCTTGCGCTATCGGTCTTGCTGTTGTCGGTCAGCTTTTTGTTCCTGAAAAATCTGTTGTCGGCGGCGAGTATGAGCCCTGGATTCGACGTGCATCACACCGTGTGGGCATACATGAGACTCGTTCCCAGCCATTACGTTAAACGCGAGCAGATCGATGCGGTAGTGCGGACGTCTCTTGAGAAACTGCGCGCACTGCCGGGAGTGGAATCGGCAGCCACGCTCGAAATCGTGCCGTTAAACGGGAATCGGCACAATACAACCGATGCCCGCACGGATGACAGGGCCACTGCACAGATCATACGGTACGAGGAAAATTCCGTCGGGCCGGATTACTTCAAAACCATGGGCATTCCGTTGATTGCAGGCCGCGAGTTCCTGGCGTCCGACACGCACAATGCACCCGCAGTGGTAATCCTGAACAACACTCTCGCGCACCAGTTATTTAGAGACAAGAACGCCGTGGGGCACACCATTCGTCAGCACTCGGGACCTCCGCAGAGGGTGGTCGGAGTAGCCAAAGACAGTAAATACTTCACCTTGGGCGCAGAAAATGTTCCGGCCATGTATCTTTGCTATTTTCAATCCAATAGCGAGGTGGTAAACCTGAACTTCATGGCGCGAAGCGCCCTGCCGTCCGGGAGCCTGGTGAAGGAGACGAGCGAGACGCTTACTTCCATCGACCGAACCGCCGCTCTAGAAGTTAAGCCCATGCAAAAAGCGATGGCCTTTGCGATGCTGCCGAGTCAAGTCGGGGCCACGCTGCTTGGCAGCATGGGCCTGCTCGCACTATTACTCGCCGCGGTCGGGATTTATGGAGTTCTCATCTACTCGGTCAACCAGCGATTACGGGAATTCGGCTTGAGAATGGCGCTGGGAGCGGCACGCGGGGCGGTGGTCCAGCTCGTTTTACAAGACAGCTCTTGGATGCTTGTTGGGGGCACCGCGGCGGGATTGTTGCTGGCCTTTGTGGCAACACCAACGCTTTCTTCATTCCTCACCTCGGAGGTGAGCGCTCATGATGTCACAGCGTTCGTCCTTACAGTTGCGGTGCTCGGGACAGTGGCTCTGGCAGCGAGCATATCTCCCATAGTGCGAGCAGTGCGAGTAGACCCGGCAGTCGCACTTCGTTACGAGTGAGCGATAACTCGATGCGGAAGTCAGGGAAACACGACATTGAGCGGATCAATCTCGTAGCCCTCGTCGTTCGCGATTTTGACGGCGGCATTGGACAAGGTGGCGCGATCGGCATTCGCCGGCTCGTGGCAATGTCGCCTGATCACTTCGTCGCCCACCGAGACTCGAACTAACCAATTCTTGTGCTCTTCGTCGCGCGTGACTTCAATACGATCTGCTTTCATATCAGCCAGCATTCCACATATTCGATCAAGCTATTCCGTCACCCTTGCCCCGCCGGGATGCAGCCTGTGTTCAATCGCCTTCAGGGCGTCCGCGAGGTCCACGGGCGAATGCATGTTGATCGTCACTCCATCGTGCAGCGCTGCCGCGTGCTGCACAATATCCGGAAACTCGCCGTTATCTCCGGTTGTGAGGTTCATCATATCGGCGCCCAAATCCTCGCGCATTGCCATCCCAGAAAATGGCAGCCGGAAACGCACCGGGGAAACGGGCGAATACTTCAGATAGAACACCGGCGGACCGCTGACTCGATGGTCCTGCACCATTTCCGGCGGAATTCGCTCGGTAAGGCGGTTCGTGGGCCCCAGCAGGATGACGGCATCTCCCGCGTTCTTGGCGGCACGCTCGCGCTTCAGCAGATCAAGCAACATGTTGCAGGCTCCATGCGCGTCGCGCAGCACGTCATACGAAACTTTGCCCAACTCCAGCTTTTCCAGGGATTGCAAAAAACGACGCGTCTCCCCGGCATCAAACTCGTCCGCTTCGAACAATTCCTGTTCCTGATCCAGATTAAAAGCCACGACTCGAACCGAGTTGCTCGGCAAGCGCGTCAGCACAGACGACAGGGCCTCGGTCAGGAACGCGCGATCCCATGCTCGCAACCGGGTGGAACTGGAATCAACCGGCGCAGCATCCACCAAAACCGTTAGGCGGTGAAAATTGTGGGCTGATTCGGTATGTCGCCAATCGGGGCAATCCACTGCCGCCACCTCGTTCGGAGGCAAACTGACGGGCGCCCGAGTCTCGGCTCCGCGAGCGAACACTTTCGTTTTCCAGTTTCGATGAAAAAGCCGATGTTGCCGGTCCGCCACTACCACGTCCAGTGAATATTCGCCTTCTCCGACCGCTACCGTCCCCCTGAACTCAACGTCGTTGTGGTCTCGCTGCAGGTTGATGCGGGAGCGCAGGTCGTCAGGCATTCCCGGCACCCGATACCACTCGCTAAACCACAGGGGATTGCCGTTGCCGCCCGTCACTCTCGTGTATGCGGCCAGAGACGTCTCTACGCCGCCGAACTCTTTCAGCGGACAACGAACAACATATCCGACTTCGAAACGAAACGCAAAATCCAGAAAGGGCTTGGTTTGTTCCGCGTCACATGGCAATGTCTGCTTTTCAAGCGCCTCGCCGAGAACCACGTCCATCCGGCGCGACTGGCCGATAGGAACAAGCGCCTGGCCAAATAAGGGGATTGCCAGGAGAGCAATGACGACTGCACGTTGCCCGCACATGAGTTCTGCTCGCGTCCTAAATTGTACCTGCTATCGCCCCGGAGCGGTGTCCGAAAGTCTGCTTGAAGCAAACACGACGGTGCAAACGTCGGACCACAGGAGTCGTGCTGTTCAATCGGAGGAGAATTTTCGCGAAACATGATCGCAATCAGTAACGAGACAGCCAAGCAGGTGAGAACAAACGCCTGGGGTATAGACACGTGCTACGAGGACGCGTTCCAGAAGTGGCACGACACTCCTCCCGGAACTATTGACGCGATCCTGTGCGCTATGGGCGCCGAGCCCGGACAATTAGCCGCGCCTCATGACGACTCGGTGATTTTCGCTCGTACCGGCGAACAGCTTGCGCTGCGCGGATGCGCCAGCGTCACGCTCGAATCCGGAGAAATCATTGATTGCGAGGTACGGCTCCCCGCAGATCTGCCCTCGGGATACCATCATGTTCGCTTTGAAGATTCCGAGAAGCCTCACCGTCTGATCGTCAGCCCCGGCCAGTGCTATTTGCCTGAAAACCTGCGGACCTGGGGATGGGCAGTACAGTTGTACGCCGCCCGTTCGCGCGAGAGTTGGGGCATTGGCGATTTCTCAGATCTCGACACGCTCGCCCGCTGGTCTGGGGACGAACTCGGCGCGGGCATGATGCTCCTAAATCCGCTGAGCGCGGCGACGCCCATCACGCCGCAGCAGGGCAGCCCCTATTACCCGACGTCGCGCAGGTTCTTCAACCCGCTCTGGATTCGGATCGAGGAGGCGCCCGGAGCCGACACCGAAAAGCTACCGCAGTTGGAAGAGCTTGCGCGCGCCGGCCGCGATCTAAACCAGAGACGCATCATTGATCGCGACCGCATTTTCGAGTTGAAGATGCATGCGCTCGATCTGCTCTGGCTTCAGTTTGCCGGAGACGCTGCCTTTGACGCGTTCTGCAAGGAGCAGGGCGCAGATCTCGATCGCTTTGCTGTCTTCTGCGCGCTAGCGGAGCATTTCAAATCCGGTTGGCACAATTGGCCGGAACAGTATAGGCATCCCGCCGGCGCCGCCGTATCACAGTTCGCCGCAGAAAACGCCGCACGCGTTCGGTTCCACACATGGCTGCAGTGGCTGCTCGACGTGCAACTGGCGCACTCGGCAAAGCACCTGGAATTGATGCAGGATCTGCCCATCGGTGTCGACCCTGACGGCGCAGATGCCTGGGCGTGGCAGGACGTCTTTGCGCAGGGAATCGGCGTGGGAGCACCGCCGGATGAGTTCAACACCCAGGGACAGAGTTGGGGATTGCCGCCCTTTATTCCCTGGAAGCTACGCGCAGCGGCATATGAGCCCTTTGTTCAAACACTGCGGGGGGCCTTTCGCCATGGCGGCGGATTGCGCATCGATCACGTCATGGGCTTATTCCGTCTCTTCTGGATCCCGAATGGGATGTCGGCCGCAGAGGGCGCTTACGTTCGCTACAACTCAGACGAAATGCTGGCCATCGTTGCGCTCGAAAGCGAGCGAGCCAAGGCGTACGTCGTCGGCGAAGATCTCGGAACGGTTGAACAAGGCGCGCGAGAAAAACTGGCTGAGCACAAGATCCTCTCGTACCGGCTTTTGTGGTTCGAAAAGGATGAGCCCGAAACATATCCGAAAGAGGCGCTGGCTGCCGTAACCACGCACGATCTCCCGACAGTTGCCGGCCAATGGACGGGCTCAGATCTGCAGAAACAACGCGCCCTTAATTTGAGGCCCAATGAAGAAAGCACAGCCGAAATAAACGAGCGTCTCTGCGCTATGGCTAACCTGGACGAGAACTCTTCCATCGAAGATGTCATCACGGGAGCTTACTCCCTGCTAGGTACGACGCCTTGTCGCATCCTAACCGCAGCTTTGGATGACGCGGCTGCCGTTGAGGAACGTCCAAACATGCCGGCCACGATGTCGGATCAGAATCCGAATTGGTCGATCGCATTGCCGCAGCCCCTCGAAGATGTCATGAAAGCTCCACTGCCGCGCAAAATTGCGCATGTGCTTTCGCGCGACAATGCCGAATCGGCACTGTAGTTCCACGAGGAAGCGTTCGACACTCGAAACGGCCGCGGTCTTCTGGGGGTCCTCATTGCAGAGAGACCTCATGCAGCGGCGACGATTTCTCCAGAGTGTATTGACCACAGCAGCGGGGGCAGGCGCAGCAAGGGGGCAGCAAAGCGCCACGCCTCCGACCGACGCGGGCAGTGCGGCCGCAGCCGGCAAACTTCCGAAGGTGCAGAACCCAGGCGAACTGCGCGGCGAAATGCTGTACCGTCCGCTTGGGCGCACGGGCGAGCATGTCTCTGCCATCGGCCTTGGCGGTTCTCATGTCGCACAACCAGGTGTGACAGAAGACGAGACCATTCGGCTCATCCATGAAGCGCTCGATCGTGGACTCAACTTCATGGACAACTCGTGGGACTACAACGAAGGCGCTAGCGAGCGGCGCATGGGTAAAGCGCTCGCACAAAGCGGGTACCGGCAAAAAGCGTTTTTGATGACCAAAATCGATGGACGTACGAAACAGGTCGCCGAAGACCAGCTGAACGATTCTCTGCAGCGCCTTCAAACCGACCACATCGATCTAATCCAGTTTCACGAAGTCCTTCGCTTCGATGACCCCGATCGCATTTTCGCCGAGGGCGGCGCATTGGAACACGTGATGAAGGCCAGGCAAGCCGGCAAGGCGCGCTTCATTGGATTTACCGGGCACAAGGATCCGCACGTTCACCTGTACATGCTGGAAGTCGCTGCCAAGCACGGCTTCCACTTCGATACTGCGCAGATGCCATTGAACGTCATGGACGCGCATTTCCGCAGCTTCGCGCAGCTTGTCGTTCCGCATCTGGTGGAGCAAGGAATCGGCGTGCTCGGGATGAAGCCGTTTGGCGGCGGAACGGGAATTATTTTGAAGAGCAACACCGTTCAGCCGCTCGAGTGCCTGCTTTACGCACTTAACCTACCCACTTCTGTCGTCATCACAGGCATAAACAATCAGCGGGTTCTCGATCAGGCATTCCAGGCCGCGAAGACGTTCAAGCCCATGGACGATGAACAACTGCAAGCCTTGCTCTCGAAGACAGAGCAAGTGGCGCGCACCGGACAATTTGAGCTGTTTAAGACCACCGCTCACTTCGATACCACCGCTCGTCATGCGGATTGGCTCGGTGCGGACACGCCGGCGGTACAGAAACTTGCTCCGCAATTGCCGGGTTAATAGTTATCTCACTGGCGCCACGCGAATGCGGTTGTCATAGCATTCGCGCCCGCCAGGACACTCTATGCCTCGCAAGTCTTTGGTCACGCAAATCTCAACTCCCCTGAAATAGCCGCGCTCACAACTCACCCTAATGTCCCGCGCGGTCAGCTTTGGGTTGTATTGCACAAACGCCATTTTGATGTCTATCGCACTCGCCACTTGCTGGTGGGAAGGCGATACGAATCGAGGTGGAATTTCGATGGAATTGAAGGCTTGCCGGATCAGGCTGAAGTAGACCTGAGCACTCAGGCCGCTGCATGTCCCGTGAGTGGTCCATTCGTGTTGAATCAGGCCCATGTCGGGCATAATGTCGAGCATGCTTTGCGGATCGCGCAAGCCGGGCTCCGTGGAGCAATGCTCGGGATAGCCGCCATTCCGAAACTCCGGCCAGAGCCCGTGCACGATAAACCCGTAGTGTCGGGCCCCGCTACATTCAGGACTTTCGCGATGCGAGTAGCAGTACTCGGGTGACCACGAGAGCGATAGCAAATAGTAGTCAAACTGACCCGGACTGGCGGGCTGTTGCGCCGGGGCAAGCCACGGCAGGAAGGCTACAAACGCGGCAAGGAAATGAAAGAGACGTAAGACACGCTTCATCGTCAGGTTTCACGATAGCCTGCTGAAGCGGATGAGCGCGCCGCTGCCGTTTCCCTCATGGAGCGCGCCCGGCCCCCATCCAGCGCGAGATCTTTATAAGGCTTGTGCAGATGACAGGGCCGGCGAACCAGTCAAGCTCTCGATAAAGCGGTGCAGGCGATCCAGCCCGCGCTCTAACTCGTGCATAGAAGTTGCATACGAGATACGAACGTGATCGGTGGTTCCAAACGCCTCGCCCGGGACCACGGCGACGTGCGCCTCTGATAGCAGTTCGCTGGAAAAATCCATCGAGTTGTTGACTCGCCCACTGCGGAACGTAACGCTGACGTTCGGATACGCGTAGAACGCGCCCTTCGGCATCGTAATCGTGACGCCAGGAATATCGCGCAGCCGCTTTACGACGAAATCGCGACGCCGGCGATATTCGGCCAGCATCTCCGGCACGGAATCCTGTGGACCGCGCATCGCTTCGACCGCCGCCTTCTGCGATATCGAAGTGGGGTTCGACGTGCTGTGGCTCTGCAACTTCATCATCGCTCCGATGATAGGCGCGGGCGCCAAAGCAAATCCAACACGCCAGCCCGTCATGGCGTAGGTCTTCGAGAGCGAACCCGCAACCACGACAGTTTCCTTCGCGCCTGGTTCAGCCGCAATTGAATAGGGGTTGTCTTCGTAGACGAACTGGCAATAGCACTCGTCCGTCATCAGGAAAATGTCGCGCTTCGAGGTGAGCGCGAAAATCTTCCGGAACTCTGGCTGCGGCAACACCGATCCACTCGGGTTATTCGGCGAATTGATGATCACCAGCTTCGTCTTCGGCGTGATGTACGGTTCGATCATCGCGGCAGTGACTTCAAAGCGTTTGGTCTCGTCAGTGGGGACGAAGACGCAGACTCCGCCGGCATAATTCACCACATCTTTGTAGGTCACCCAGTACGGCACGGGAATGATAACCTCGTCGCCGGGGTTCACGAGCGCCTGAATCAGGTTGAAGATTGCGTGCTTGCCGCCCACGGTCACCATGCATTCCGCAGCCGAGTAGTTCGTCCCGAAATCTATGCGATGACGCTGGCAGATAGCTTCGCGCAGTTCGGGAATTCCGCCGGCGTTCGTATATTTTGTAAAATTTCCGGCGATCGCCTGAACGGCAGCTTCCTTGATGTTGGCTGGAGTAGGGAAGTCCGGCTCGCCCGCGCCGAAGTCGACTACATCGACGCCTTCGCGGCGCAGCTTGTCCGCATCGGCCGAAACCTTCAGAGTGGAAGAAACACTGATAGTAGATATGCGCTCGGCAATCTCCGCAGTAGCTTGCATCCTATTAGTTTACTTTTCAGCGGAGAATTTTGTCTGCAGCTTTTCCATCACACAGGCTGGAACGAATTGCGCCACGTCACCGCCCAGCGTGATGATTTCCTTGATCATGCGCGAGCTGATGAACGAAAATTCCTCGCGCGCCATGAGAAAGATGGTTTCAATCTCGCTGCGCATGCGCCGGTTCAGCAACGCCATCTGCAGTTCGGTCTCGTAATCGGATATGGCGCGTATGCCGCGCAGGATGACATTGGCGCCTTTTTTCGCGGCGTAGTCCACCAGCAGGCCTTCAAACGCATCTGCTTTTACGCGGGTCAAGCGCCCACAGGCTTCCTCGACCATCGCCACGCGTTCCGGCACTGTAAATAGGGGCTGTTTTCCTGTGTTCTTCAGTACCGCTACGATAAGTTCGTCGAACAATCGCGCGCCCCGCTCAATCAGGTCCAGATGGCCGTTCGTCAGCGGATCGAACGAACCTGGATAGATAGCGACGAGCGGCTGTTGGGGCATGGAGGTAATTTTATCTTCGAATTCAATGAATTAGTCGATTCGGGCGACCTTTCGATCTTCGAAGCTCGCACTCACGCGCGCGGGCCCGAGGGCGCGCTGCCTATCACGCCGGAGATGCTGCTGGAAGAGCCATCCGGAAATCTGTTCGGCCTGACGCAGAACGCCGGCATGGGTTGGGAAAGCTCCGCTCTGGGCGGCAAACAGATTCTGCTGTTGAGTACGCATGGGGGCGTTCGGGGAGACAACGGCGAGCCGATTGCGCTCGGATATCACACGGGCCATTGGGAAGTGGGACTGCTGGTCCGCGAAGCCGCGCGCGAATTGAAAGCCAGCGGCGCTGTTCCATTCGCCGGCGCCTGCACCGACCCCTGCGACGGACGCACGCAAGGCACGCCGGGCATGTTCGATTCCCTGCCCTACCGGAACGATGCGGCCATCATCTTCCGGCGTCTGATTCGTTCGTTGCCCACCCGCTCCGCGGTCATTGGAGTCGCGACCTGCGACAAGGGCCTTCCGGCCATGATGATGGCGCTGGCCGGCACGCACGATCTCCCCTGCGCTCTCGTTCCGGGCGGCGTCACGCTGATGCCAGAACACGGCGAGGACGCCGGCAAAGTCCAAACGATCGGCGCGCGTTTCGCTCACGGCAAGATATCGCTCGAAGAAGCAGCGCTTGCCGGCTGCCGTGCTTGCGCATCTCCGGGCGGAGGTTGCCAGTTCCTCGGCACCGCTGCAACGTCGCAGGTCGTCGGCGAAGCGCTTGGTCTCACGCTTCCTCACTCGGCACTCGCCCCCTCCGGCGAACCCGTATGGCTCGACATGGCGAAACGGACAGCGCGCGCAGTTCTGCGCCTTGTTCATCTGAAAACGCGCACTCGCGACATTCTCACTGACGCGGCCATTGAGAATGCGATGATCCTGCACGCTGCGTTTGGCGGTTCCACAAACCTGCTGCTGCACATTCCCGCCATCGCGCATGCCGCAAAACTGCGCCGACCCACAGTTGCCGAATGGAGCCGCGTCAACCGGAGCGTTCCGCGAATTGTCGATGCGCTTCCCAACGGCCCGCGTAATCACCCGACGGTGCAGGTGTTCCTGGCCGGGGGGGTTCCGGAAGTAATGCTCCATCTCCGCCGCGCACGCGTCTTGAACACCGGTGTCAAAACGGTTTCGGGCGACACGCTCGACACCGTGCTCGACTGGTGGAAAGACTGCGAGCGACGTCACAAATTCCGCAAGCTCCTGCACGATCTCGACAACATCGATCCCGATGACGTGATCCTTTCACCCGATGCCGCTCGGGCGCGCGGGCTAACGTCCACCGTCTGTTTTCCGCACGGCAATCTGGCGCCTGAGGGCTCGGTAGTCAAGAGTACGTCCATCGATCCGTCTGTTATCGACGAAGACGGCGTCTATCGCAAGCGCGGCCCGGCGCGTGTATTTGTCACGGAACACGAGGCTATCCAAGCCATCAAGAATCAGACTGTGCGCGAAGGCGACGTGCTCGTGCTGATCTGTCGCGGCCCTCTAGGCGCCGGTATGGAAGAGACCTATCAAATCACGTCGGCGCTCAAGCACCTACCATTCGGCAAGCACGTCGCGGTCATAACAGACGCGCGGTTTAGCGGTGTTTCGACGGGCGCGTGCATTGGCCACGTTTCGCCGGAAGCGCTCGCCGGCGGTCTCGTCGGCAAGTTGCGCGATGGCGATCTCATCGAGATCATCGTCGACCGCAATAAGCTCGAAGGTTCCGTCAACTTCATCGGCACAGACGGTGAAGAGTTCGACGGCGGAGAAGGACAGCGGAGATTGGAGCAACGGCCCGCTCGTCAGGATCTGCGGCCGGACCCGCTGTTACCCGAAGATACGCGTCTCTGGGCCGCGCTGCAAGAAGCGAGCGGCGGAATCTGGGGCGGCTGCGTTTACGACGCCGAAGAGATCATCCGGAAACTGGCCGCTGCGCCGGTACCGGAGTGATGGCGGCGGCAACGCCGGCGCGGAGGCTTGGCGAACCCTGCTATTGCTAAGCTTGCCGCTTACTCGCCGGGCCAGGGACTCCAAGTGCCGTCGGTGGTGCGCTTGTTGCGTTCCTCTTCCGCCTTCTTCATCGCGTCTTTCCTGGGTTCGCCGCCCTTGAAATAGAGGTGCACTACGACGTCGTGCGTTGACGCGTCGGCCGTAAAGTCGGCGTGCGTGTCCGCCAGATGATCGAAGAGACCCTGCTCTTCCACTTTTTTCAGAAAGAAGTCGGGGTAGTCGGGGTTGAACGGTTTGCCCGCCTTCTCCCCCCACAGCTTTTCAATCACCGGTTGTGTGCTGGCGTCCAGTCCCTTGACATCTAACTTATTGAAGTTGTACGTTTCGCCCGGCACAAGATTATAAGTGACATCCACGGTCTTGTTGGCATCGTTGCTTTGCGCTTCCGTTGTGACACTCGCATCCAGCAATCCCTTGCGGCGCATCTTGTGCATCATGTCGACGCGGAAGTTATCCACCGAATCACCGTTGAACAACTGTCCCGGCTTGAAGGGAATGCTGGCCCGGATGTCGTCCGGCGAAAGCCCGGTGCCGTGGAAGTGGATAGCGCCAAACTTGAACACGGGGCCATCCTGGATAGTCACTTTCAGGATGACGCCCTGGTTCGTCGGCGCAGGCACCGTCTCTACTTTCGGAAACGTGACGGCCGCATAGCCTTTGGCCGCAAACACAGGCCGCATGGTTCCGTCCAGAATCTCCTTGAGCCGCGCGTCAGTAACGGGCACGCCGATCGCGACCTGATTCACCGCGCGCAGAATGGTTCCGGTGTCCACGCCGACGTTGCCGCTTACCTGTACTTGCGAGATGGTCGGGGGTGGCACATCGGGCGTAAACAAAACGGCGAGTTGTGCCGGATCGTCATTTGACACTGAAGCTTTTACCTTCAGCGAAGGGTTCGATTGATGAACGAAATCCTGTACTGCAGCGATATATCGGTTCAACACTGCCGCCGTGCCCGGAATCTTATCGGAGTAGAAAGGAACGTGAGTTTTGAGGTAGGCGCGAATGGCATCGGGCGAGGTATTCAGGCGTTCGAAATGCATCGGGAAAACTTGATCGTTTTCCTGCACGTCATAGACAACGTCGTACTCCGGAGGCACCGTTCCGCTGAAGCGGAAATTGAACGCGACCCCATTGAACAATTCGGTAGCCTGCAGTTTCGTGCGCGCCTGTTCCAGCACCGCGGAACTCACCTTCTGGCCAACGTGCAGGCCTGTCTCCCCGAGAATCTCTTCCGTGGAGTAGCGGCTATTCCCTTTGAAGGTCACTGAATGAAGAATGCCCGGCGGGGGAGACTTTTCCGGCGCGGCCGGAGCGTCCTGGTACGCCGCGAACGACAACGGGCCGGCCGCACTCGTAAACATCAGGGCGGCCAATGGTATCCAACGCATAACCTACTTCAATGATACGTGTCCTTTGGGCTCTCGGTTGCGAGGCGCATTGTCGCGGCAACAGTGAAACACGGCTGTTTTCCCCGCAGTCTCCAATGGAGGCAGTCTTCAATGGAGAATTTCTAAGGGCCATATAAGATGCAAGCATGCGTTTTGTCACCTTTGCGGCCGGCGGCGCGACGAAGCCGGGGGTCATCTCGGATGTCGACGCCGTTCTCGACCTCTCCACTATCGGCTTCAGCAGCATTCTGGGATTAATCGAGGCCGGCCCTGACGCGCTCGAAAGGGCAGCCGCGTTCGCCGATCAATCTCCAGCATCCGCAAGGCGCAAACTGAGCGAGGTCAAGCTCTGCGCGCCCATTCCCCGCCCTCGAAAGCTGATCTGCGTGGGTTTGAACTATCGCGATCACGCCGCCGAAACAGGCGCAGAAATTCCCAAGGTTCCCACCATTTTCAACAAGTTCGCGACGGCTGTCATCGGACCGGGCGACAATATCGTCCTGCCGCGCGTCTCGAAAGCGCCTGATTATGAAGCCGAATTCGCGTTCGTCATCGGGCGCGGCGGCCGGCACATCGAGGCAGACGACTGGCGCAATCACGTCTTCGGGTACACCATCGTCAACGATGTCACCGGCCGGGATTACCAGCGGCAAACGTCTCAATGGCTCATGGGCAAGACCTTCGATACCTTCGCGCCGATGGGTCCCTGGATCGTTACCGCCGACGAAGTTCCCGATCCGCACAACCTGGACATCAGGATCGAAATCAACGGCGAAGTCCTGCAGGATTCAAACACACGAGAGCTGATCTTCAAGATTCCCGACCTGATCGCGTTTCTTTCGAGCGTGTTCACTCTCGAGCCCGGCGACATCGTCTCAACCGGCACACCCGCAGGCGTAGGCTTCGTTCGCAAGCCGCCACGGTTCCTGCGGCCGGGGGACGATGTCATCGTGAAGATCCCCGTTGTTGGCGAACTGCGCAACCCAGTTGTCGCAGAAGCGTAGGTTGGCATGATTTCCTACACGCTCGAGCAACTTGCTCAGGCGCTCGGGGCAGAGGTCGCGGGCAATCTACAGCAGGAGATCCGCGGCGTCTCGACTATCGAAGCGGCTGGAGCCGGTGACATCACGTTTCTCGCGAATCTGAAGTACGCGCCAAAGGTGAAATCGACCAAAGCTTCGGCGATCATCGCTTCTGAACCAGTGCCCGGCGTCGAGATTTCCACCTTGGTGTCGCGCAATCCTTATTACGATTTTGCCCGTACCCTCGAGTTCTTCTATCGTCCGCCGAAGCCCGCACCGGGCATTCACCCCTCAGCAGCGATGGCACCTTCGGCAACGATCGGTCCCAACGCATCGATCGGTCCATTCGTTGTGGTCGGCGAGAACACCACCATTGGCGCCAATGCGGTGCTCTATCCCCACGCCGTGATTTATCCGGGGTGCAGCATCGGCGACGACTTCACGGCGCACTCCCACGTCAGTGTGCGCGAATACTGCCGCATTGGCAATCGCGTCACGCTGCATAACGGGGTTGTCATCGGCGGCGACGGGTTCGGCTTCGCGAAAGATAACAACGGCCGTCAACACAAAATCGTGCAGTCGGGCATCACGGTTCTGGAAGATGACGTGGAGATCCAGACACTCACGTCAGTCGATCGCGCCACGTTAGGTGAAACACGCGTCAAGCGCGGTGCAAAGATCGACAGCCTCTGCCAGATCGGGCATGCCTGCGTCGTGGGCGAAGACAATATCATCTGCGGTCAAACAGGTCTGGCGGGGAGCACGGTACTCGAAGAGAACGTCATTATGGCCGGCCAGACCGGCTCAGCCGGACACGTTACCGTTCACAAGAATGCGATTGTGTGGGCTCAGGCCGGCATCGGCCACGACGTGCCCGCAGGCGCAATCGTCAGCGGTTCCCCCGCATTCGATTCGCGAGAGTGGCTGCGAGCCACATCAGCTTTCACGCGCCTCCCGGACCTCCTTAAAACAGTTCGAGCGCTCGAGCGCCGCATTGCGGAACTCGAACGCTCGAAAAATGGAACTGCGTAATGCTTACGCCTACGCGTTATGGCGGCGGCGTGACAAAAAGAACCCACCGAGCGCAGGTGCAACCAGAAGCAGACTTGCCGGTTCCGGTATAGGTTTGAGGTCCGTAACGCTCACGTCGTCGATGTAGAAATAGTCACTGTCATTCGTGAAATCGAATTGCAGGACGCCGCTATCGTAAATGCCGGTGCCCGTCCCTACGAGGAACTGGTATTGGCTATAGGCGCCCTGGTAGGGCACGTTGTCGACCAGAACTAACTGCCGACTACTGAAGTAAGCGTCAAAGTAATTGTGGTAATCGCCACAGCCGGGATTGTCGCTCACGCTGCAACCGTTGTTATCCACGTAGAACGTAACTAAGTAGTATTCGTCCGGAAGGGTTGTTATCGTCTGGGACAGAGTGGTTACCGGCCCATACATGTTGGCGGTCCCCTGATTGCCGCTGGAGGCATATGCGCTGGGCGCGCCGAAATACGCGGCGTAGTTCGCGCTGTTCGGATTCCCGTTGTCGACCCCGACGTCGTTGATATTGGTGACCGAGTTTCCGGTAACAGACCAACCCGAAAAAGAGCCGCTTTCAAATCCGCAGTTGGTCACCTTGTTGCCGGACACGCTATTGCAAATGCTGGCGGCTCGCGCCGGCGCCGCAATAACGAGAACAACGAGGGCTGATAAAGAGAGTAATAAAGCATTGCGCATTCTAAAACCTCTGAGTCTTTGATTGAATTGTTAAGGCGGTGGAGGGGAAACGGTTCGGTGGAACGTCTCCTCTCCGACCGGTTGGCCTTAAGGTATGGTAGCGCCTGGAAACTTGGCCACCAAATTAGAAACGTTCGGCGTTCCTATGCCGGTTGGGAAATCATAGCCGACCGTTGTCACGTACGCAGGCTGGTAAGCGGTGTTCGAGGTCGAAAGCACACCGTTGGCGCCTGACGGACGGTAGCAGTTATAGAGAGCGCCGTTAAGCACGCGGCAGTTGGTGTCATTGTCGCCCAGCGTGACATCGTAGAAGATGCACGCGGAGGACGTCGCATGGCCAAGAGTGGAGTTGCAGAGGGACGAACCGGCGTTTCCATACTCTGCGCCAGCGAGCAAGTAGTAGTAGAAAGACGGATTCCCTTGCCTGGCACCCGTTGCCTGGTTGATCAAGGCCTGGATGCCGGCCCAGATCGGCGCACCGAAGGAAGTTCCGCCGGCGCCTGCCCAGTTGCTCGGTACGCCAGCCTGGCATGGCACTCCGCCGCCGGCCGCATCGGTATAGCAAAGCACGAAATAGTGGCCCCAAACGCCGTTGGCGGCGAACATGGAGACGTCGGGAAGGTCGCGCACGCCATCGGACGGGTTGCCATAGACGAAAGTTTGCCACAAAGGCTTTGCGTATCCAGTACACGTACCGGTAACTACTCCTGCGAGCGTCGGCGACCCAGAAGCGCAACCACTCGGGCCGCCACTGCCACCGGCGGTGGTTAGAAAATCTTCTACGCCAACGGCGCTGTTGCAGCTTCCTCCTATGCCGTAAGTTGTCGGATAACCTAGCGCAATGGCAATGAGCTGGCTTGCACACGAATCGTTCCAGGGAATTTCCGGAGTGTAGGAGAGCGCCGAGTTGAAGTTTATCGTGTTGGCGCCGCTCCAATAAACGGAGTTTTCACCGAGGAACGTATCGCCATAATCCGTTCCACCCACGGCGACATCGTTGGGAGTCGAGGCCAACGCATTCACGTTAATTCCGTGTGTAGCAGCGGTATGGTTCTGATCTGTGACGTCCGCGTCGGCGTCGCCAGTGGAAACGAAGACGGATACCCCTTCGAAGACCGCAAGTTGCCACAGCGAGTTGATGTAAGCATTTCCATCAGTACCGTTTTCCGATTCCGGACTGCCATAGCTGAGGCTCCAGACCGGAGGCGGCGGAGCCGCTGCGGTAAGCAGATTCTCTGCGGCGATGAAGGCGCCGAAATTTGTATCGGTGTCAGCGCAGGACGCTAGTTCGATAGTCGCGTTCGGAGCACTGGCGCTGGCCCACTCAACGTCTACTGCAGCCTCCCCATCATCGCCAACCACAACACCGGGATTGCCGCAAGCTTCCGACGAGATGTCGCCGTTGATCATTCCGCTCGGTCGCGGGTGCACTGTTTTCAGGTTGCCTTGTGGAAAGAGCCTGGTGAGACCGAAGGTCTTGCGGAACGTACTCCAATCACCGGTGGCATAGAGATTTGTGCGTTCCAGCAGAACCACGGTTTGACCCTGCCCGGAAATGCCGGCGCCATAAAGCGGATTGTAATTGTAGATGGTAGCCAGATCCCCGGGCACGACTAACTGATAACTCGCGTCCACCGTAAAATTGGGATTCGGATTTTTCACCGAGGGCTGAATGCCCATGTGGGTCAGGACGTGCGGCTTGAAGTTGTGCAGTGCGACAGGACCTAGCACCACACCTGCGAGAGCTTCCGGGATCTTCGGTTCGGTGACGTTCGCAAAGTGCGATTCGCCACCAACGTTCAGGTTATGAATGTGGGTGTGAAATGTTTCCTGGATCTGCTTAGCCGTGCCGGAGAAATCGACCACAAGGTTCGGGTAGACAAAATTCACCGTCAAACCATGTCCCGTCAACCACTGGTTAACGGCACTTAGATCAGAGGACGCCAGACCGAACTGCGCTGAAAACTCGGCAGCGTTTGAGAACTGATGGTAATTCGGGGATTTGGGATCAGTGAGGCTAAAGATGAAAGCCTGCAGAGCCTGTTCTTCTTCCGGACTACGCTGCAGTTGCAGCCAGACATGACCGAAAAACTGGCTATCACTGACCGGTCCTAAATCCTGGGTATCCTTGCGATAAACGGCGGGGTGAATGTTACCCGTACGCATAACTAGCTGGGCTTCATTTACAGACTGCGTGATCTTGACCGCAGTCCTTGGACTGACTTGAGCTTGCAAAGCGCTGACGCCGAACACGGCAACGCATAAGGACAGAAATATTCGTCTATTCAAACCATATCTCCTGAAAGCAACACACCAACTGCTGACACAAAGTGGAAGCCCCTGGGCCAACCGCTTTGAACGGAGTTTAACATCCAAATGGCTAATTTGTTATCAAAAATTGCGCGGCGTAAACTTGAATCCGAGACGATTACTCGAAAGACTCGCGGCGGCTAATTATCGAGCCCTGCAAAAAACATGCGAATTGTATTGGGCATCACGGGCGCCTCTGGCGCCATCTTCGGAATCCGGGCCTTGGAAGCGCTTCAGGCACTCGAAGTTGAGACTCACGTCGTGCTCAGCCGGTGGGCACGCAGCACGATTGCCACTGAAACCGAGTACAGTATCGAGCAAATTGAAGCATTGGCAACATCCTTTTATCACCACGACAACCAAGCCGCCGCGATCTCGAGCGGGTCGTTCAAAACGGACGGGATGATCATCGCTCCGTGCAGCATGAAGACGGTGGCGGCTATTCGCATCGGCTTCTCCGATAGCCTCATCTGCCGTGCCGCGGACGTGACTTTGAAGGAACGGCGCAAACTGGTTCTGCTTGCGCGCGAGAGTCCCTTCAGCGAGATCCATCTCGAAAACATGCTTGCCTTGACGCGAATGGGCGCCATCGTTTTTCCACCGGTACCGGCGTTCTATAACAATCCGCAAACCGTGGACGACATCGTGCGGCATATCGTCGGCCGGCTGCTCGATCAATTCGGGCTGGAAGCGCCAGAGATTTCGCGCTGGAAGGGCTTCTAAGGGAACTATTCCCCTACTCCGCCGTAATTACCCGAATATCGCTGAGGTTACGATAATCCTCTGCGTAATCGAGGCCGTAGCCGACCACGAATTCGTCCGGAATTGTAAATCCGACATACTTCACGCGCACGGGCTGAATCCGGCGCTCCGGTTTATCGAGCAGAGTCGCGATCTCGATCATCTTCGGGTGACGCTGATCGAGCAACCGAGTGAGATAGCTGAGCGTGACACCGCTGTCGATGATGTCTTCGACTATGAGGACCTGCTGGTTTTCGATGTTGACATCGAGGTCACGCGTGACCTTCACCTGACCCGAGCTGGTCTTCTGATTGCCGTAGCTCGAGATGCCCATAAACTCGATGCGGACGCTTCGGCGCTTGAGTGCCCGAGCGAGATCGGCGACAAAGATAAACGAGCCTTTCAGCACCGAGACGATATAAATGGGGCCAGCGGGATAATCGGTTTCGATTTGCTCGGCCATCTCGGCCACACGAGCGCGAATCTGATCGGCCGTGATAAGGACCCGCTCAGAAGATGTCGCCATCCTTTCAGCGGCTTGCTTCAAGGAAACTGCCGGGCAACGCCTGCGCTGCCCGGAGGGCACCCACCTGGCGATTTCCAGCTTGTGTTGACCAAGCGCCGCTTGGCTGCCCAGCTACCTTCAACCTGGTACTTTCAGGCCCAATATGAATATGCGGGGCGGTAGCTGCTCCAGCAACGGCAGTGCGAAACGCGAGATACGGGACTTGCAAACGTTCGAGAAGACGACGAAGCCATACGCCTTCCGTACTGTCGGGGTTCAATGCCACATCGACACGATTGCGGTGATCAAGTCCCATCGACTGGTGCAAGATCGTCTGACCGAGCGCGCTCACCGGAAGCGGAGAGTGGAAACGCTTTTGGAATTCGGTCTGGATGGTCGGAAGGTCGCTAAGCGAAAACAGGCGATTACCGGCATAGCGGATCATCACATCTTTGTCTACAAGCCGCGAAGCGATGGCCGCACGTTCGAGCTTCCGCTCGGCATCAGCCATCTGCGCCAACTCGTTCCACAACTGTACGCGATTACGAGCTAGATCCAGAACGCGCAAACGAGAGTCGAGTTCATCCTGAAAGCTCTGCAACTCCGATCGGGCAATGATGCCGGAGTCGAGCAGCTTCTTCCGTTCATCAACGATGGCGCGCTGGCGCTCAACGCGGCGCTGGGCGGCCGCGAGCATCTCCTCGGACTGCACCGCGGTCATGGCTTCGACGTGCGTCTGGGCATAGAGTGTCTCGGCGAGGATCTCCTGGTCCTGAGCGTCGGCCAGTTTCGCTTTTGCTTCGTCCAGCATGCTCCTCGGAATCGTGCCGTCCGCCGCAAGTGGCACCAAGCGGTCCACTTCTTTCTGAGCGCGATCGAGCATGGCATTGCTAAACGCGGTAACTGAGTCTCCGGTATCGGCGGCAAACGCCAGCGTGCAAACGGCAGCGATACCGGCCAAAAGCCTGAAAATGGGCCTATGGAGGCCTAGTTTTGCCGATTTACGCACCTGTCGATAGTGTAGTACGCTAAGCGCAGGAGCAAGTTTCAACGACTCTGACAAGACGTCCTTCCCACCTTCAAGACACGTCCGAAGCAGAAGACACGCCAAACTGGCTGGCTGCTGCCAAGGCTGCCGAATCCAAAAAAGCTAGCGACATTCGAATTCTCGATCTTCGGGATGTAACCTCCTTTACCGACTATTTCGTAATCTGCACTGCCACGAATCCACGGCAGGGACATGCCATCTGCGATGAGATCCACAAGCAGCTGAAAGATGCAGGCGAACTACCTGTAAGTATCGAGGGCTACGATCAGGCCGACTGGATTTTGATGGATTACGGCGACTTTATTGTGCATGTTTTTTCTCCCCATGCGCGCTCGTTTTACGACCTAGAACGGCTGTGGCGGCACGCGAAGGCCAGTGACCTGGCGGCCTCCGTCGCTTAATGGCGGCAGAGCCGGTTCAATCAGCGTCTCTTGTGCCGATATGCAGACAGGTGACTAGTCCGTTCAGGAAAGCGGCCTGCGAGCTTTTCGGCCCTCGCGATCCGCGAGTCATTCCGTGGCTTGACTTCTGTCGCGCGTTGGCAATTCTGCTCGTTTTGGGCAGTCACTCGCCAGATTTCGGCTTGGCCGGTCTCGGCGCTCAGTTATTTACGTGGGGCTGGGCGGGCGTGGACCTGTTCTTTGTTCTCAGCGGCTACCTTATCGCCAAACAGTTGTGGAGCGAAGTAGCAGCCACAGGATCTGTGCGGGTCGGGCGCTTCCTGCTGAAGCGTGGGCTACGTATTTGGCCCTTGTACTATGCCGCCATTGTGACGGTGTTTCTCCTTGACTTTGTGTCGCATCGCAGCCCCAAGCCGCTGTTGGCCGACCTGTTCTGTGTTTCCGACTATTTTCATCACCAGGTGCCGGGCGGCTGGTCGCTGTCGGTGGAGGAACAGTTCTACCTAATATTGCCGGTATTGCTATTCCTTTTGCGCAAGCTGCCGCCGAAGGCACTGCTCGGCGTTCCCGTGGCGTGGTTCATTTTATTACCGCTCCTTCGTCGCTTTACCCTGTTAATCCATCCTGACGCTTCGACCAATGGTTTTCTTGCGTATGCTTTTCACACGCACACCGACGGACTTGCCATCGGCGTTATTCTTGCGTGGCTTTCCGTGTTCGCGAAGAATTGGTGGCGATCGGGAGCGGGAAAGTATTGGATTCCGGCAGTTGCTATCTGCTGCGGGCTAATCGAACACAAGTTTCACACTCTCACTTTCGCTTATACAGGGCTGGCGCTCCTGTTTGGTGGCCTCGTGCTGGTGGGACTACGCGCTTCGCTGCCCAATCGCCTGACGCACTGGCGAATTTTGCACGTGATCTCGCGACTATCCTATGGATCCTACCTAAACAATCTGATCCTGGTGCAGCTAATCGATCCTTACACGCATTCATTCGTGTCCGCCCACGCAACCAACACAATGTTTTTTGTGGCGTGGTTCGCTGGTTTTGTGCTCGTTTCCAATGCGGTAGCGTTTGTGACGTACGCGCTGATCGAAGCACCGTTCCTAGAGGTGCGCGAGCGCTGGCTCTCCGGTGAAAAGCGATCGAAGCAGCCAGTGGCACCTCCGGTGCACGCGTAATCTTGCGATTTCCCAGAGGGCGGAGTATGCACTTATTGTTCCGACTGTGCAGCTTAGGCTAATAGCAAGTAGGTCTATTGACAAGTTCGCACTCAATCATGCACGCTTTAGACTGTAAGTAGATGGGTGAATTGGGAATGCTCACGCCACGTCATTTCGACGTGCTGCACGCCATCGTTCAACAGTATATTGACCACGGAGAGCCAGTGGCCTCGCGAACCATTGCGCTCAAATATCCGATGAGCCCGGCTTCGATCCGCAACATGATGGCGGACCTGCTGGACCGCGGGTATTTGTCGCAGCCACATACTTCTGCCGGCCGCGTGCCCACCGAGCTTGCGTATCAAAGTTACAGCCGCACACTGGTGGGCAGCCGCATTGTGCAGGCAGAACTGGACCGCTTGGAAGCCGAGTTGCGCAACGCCGGAAGCATGGAAGGAAGGATTGAACGTTCTTCCCAGCTTTTGACCGAAATTACGCGGACCTTCGGCATTGCCGCCGCTATCCCAACCGAGAACCAGACGCTTGATCAAGTGGAGCTCGTGCCACTTCCCGACCGGCGGATCCTAATGGTGGTGATCACGCGCGACGGGATGGTTCGCAACCGAATGGTGACGGTGGACGATCCCATTTCGGCCGACGAACTGGTTTCCATTCGCAACTACATAAACTACAACTTTGGGGGCTGGCTGTTGGCTCGAATTCAGCGCGAGCTGAAACGCCGGCTGGAACTCGAGAGCGCTGCTTACGATACGATCCTGAAGCGAGTCAGCCTCTTCTACTCCAAAGGCCTGCTGGATCTGGGCCTGGTGCCGGAAGTTCATTTCGAGGGCGCCGAGAACCTTTTGGGGCTGGATCTGCATCTGACGCGCGAGCGCATGCGCGACCTGTTCCGCGCACTTGAAGAGAAGAAGCGCATTCTGCAGCTTCTGGACCGCTTTCTGGAACAACGTGACGGTGAACTCACTATCCGCGTGGGTTTGGCCGCTGTGCACCCGAGCATGGATGGTCTTTCGCTGATCGGGGTGCGGCTCGGGATGCCGAATGGGTTGGAAGCCCACGTGGCCGTTGTGGGGCCGATGCGCATGAATTACAATCGCGCCGTTTCCGCAGTTCTGCACGTCAGCCGTGCGTTCCGCACAGTGATTTAGAAAACAGGGGAAGGGCTAGGCGCCAAGGCCCCGAATCAACGCGGTATTGTAAACCGAAACGTAGAGCCATGATTTGGTTGCGACTCCACCCAAATCCGACCGCCAATGCGTTCCACGATCTTCTTGCAAATTGCAAGCCCAATCCCGCTACCCGCATACTCCTTGCCATGCAAGCGATTGAACGCCTGAAAGATCTTTTCCGAATAGGCTTGGTCGATCCCAATTCCGTTGTCCTTCACTGAACAAATCCAGAACTCGTCTTGAGCCTCGACAGAGACACAAACAATTGGGCATCGGTCACCGCGATATTTGATTGCGTTTCCGATGAGGTTCTGGAACAACTGAACAAAAGCACCCTCCTCAACCAAAATTTCCGGCAGTTGCTCATAAGCGATAGTTGCGCCCGTCGCTGCGACGAGCGATGCAAGGTTCATCAAGCTCTCCTCGACGGTTGTGCTAAGGACCACACGATCAGCGGGAGTTGTGACATCACTCGACACCAGGGCATAGCTTAGCAAGCTATCAATGAGCCTGGACATGCGCTCAATATCGTTCAGGCTACTGCGCAGCAATTCTACAGTCCCTGGATCGTTCGATTTCGCCTCCATCATCCCCAGAGCTTTTCGAACTTGCTTCAAGGGGACCTGCAAATCATGAGAAGCGATATGAGCGAACTCCCGCAAATCCGCATTTGACCGTTCCAGTTCCGCGGTTCGTTCCGCGATTCTGGTCTCGAGCTGTGCGTTTAAATCGCGGACTTCCCTCTCTGCCCTAAAGCGCTCGGTGATGTCCAATGCATGCCCAAGGACATGCGGCGGCAACTCCGGTGCGTCGCTCAAGACGTTTCGGTACATCCAAATTCGCTCGGTTCCATCCCTCGTTATCAGCCGCATCAGTCCTGCGTCAATGCCCGTAGTACGAATCCGGGCCAAATACGAGGCAAACATTGGACGCGTCTCGGGGACGAGAAAGGATTGCAAACGAACTCCGACTCCCTCATCCGGTGAGTAGCCTAGCGAATCCGCGGCGGCGGCGTTGACCCAAAGCAACACCCCGTCCAGATCGTGACAACACATGAGGCCGAGGCTATTCTCTGCAAGACGACGATAAAATCCCGCCTCCGACCTGCTGATGAGGTCCGGCGGCGAACACTGTGGGTCAATGAACTTTTGAATCCACACCAGAGATTACCGATGATCGCATCATTTTCGCCTGGAAGGCGCACGGGAGCCGCAAAAAACAAGGGTGATCAATTGGGGGCCTGCGATCGGACCAACAAAGGCCTGAATTGCCCGGAACGCACGAGAACCTCTCCGCCTTGAGCAGAACGCTACAGATTTGGTTGTGCGCGCGTCAGCCGGCCACCTCAGTGCGACCTGGGGCGGAGGCGATGTGCTTCCAACGTGCTTTGTATTCAGCAACGGCAGCAGACCAGAATGCGCGGAGCGAGGCCTCAAAGCCTACAATGACGGCATTCAAGCAGCATGCCAGTGCGACTAGCGTGCCCGCCACAAAATCTGCTACGTAAATCAATGCCGATTGCTGCGGATCGCTGCGTGAGCGTAGAGAGGCAAGGGTGCAGAAGGCGGCAAAAGCAACAAAGATGACCGAAAGCGTCGCGAAATTCATATGTTTTTCCCCTTTCAATTGAGATCTAGGTGAACCTGTCGCTCATTGCGACTTCCAACAGAGCCAGACGATAATACGCCGGGCTGTTGAGCGCTTTGTGCTTTGTTCTGCGTGCGGTGTGTGATTCTGCTCGGCATAAGATCCCGCTCCGTTCGGGACACTTCCAGAGTGACTCCAAGCCCCTCGCCGCACAATCCGCCCAAGAGCGTTAAGAGGTTTAGTCGAACTTACCCGAACCGGATAAGTAAGACGTCAATGCCGCGCCAGCCCAGCGGGGGTGCCTATGCCATCCAACTGCGCCAGGACCTGCGGCGAGAGCGTCAATTGCCCCGCGGCGAGGTTCTCGCGGAGATGGGCAAGCGACGATGTCCCAGGGATCAGCAGGATGTTGGGCGAGCGATGCAGCAGCCATGCGAGGGCGACCTGCATGGGAGTCGCGCCGAGCCGGTCCGCGACGTCCGACAGGGTGGACGATTGCAGCGGACTGAAGCCGCCGAGCGGAAAGAACGGAACGTACGCAATGCCCTGCCGAGCCAAGTCGTCGATCAAGGGGTCATCGTCGCGGTGGGCCAGGTTGTAGTTGTTCTGGACGCAAACAATGTCGGCGATCGCCTGCGCTTCGGCGAGTTGGGTGGCCGTGACGTTGCTAAGGCCGATGTGGCTGACGAGGCCTTTGCGTTGAAGGTCTGCAAGGACGGTCACCTGCTCGGCGATGGACCCTTCTTTCGGGCCGTGGACCGATCCCATTGTGCGGTAGTTGACGATGTCGAGTGCGTCGAGACCGAGGTTGCGGAGGTTGTCGTGGACGCCCGCGGAGAGTTCTTCGGGCGAGATGGCCGGCTGCCAGGAGCCGTCGGACGGGCGGCGAGCGCCAAGCTTCGTGACGATCACCAGATCGGAGGGGTACGGGTGCAGGGCCTGCCTGATGATCTGGTTGGTGATGCGCGGGCCGTAATAGTCGGACGTATCGATGTGGTTCACGCCGGACGCGACGGCTTCGCGAAGGACGGCAATGGCAGCGTCGGGGTCCTTGGGCGGCCCGAACACGCCGGGGCCAGCGAGTTGCATCGCCCCGTAGCCGATCCGTCGAACGCTGAGGGATGTGCCAGGGAAAGTAAACCGGCCGCTAACTTTATCTTCACTCATGATCTTGCTCCTTTTCGAGCGGTTATAGGATGAGGGGACCAACGCGTTTGGTTGCGAAAATCAAATAATGAAATACGTAATCATCGAGCATCGACATGCAGCACGTTTCGCAACAGGACTAGATAACAGGGTCCACGGTATGATGATCGACAGTAGGAAAAAGCACGGCGTGAAAATGGCGACGCAGACGCGGGAAACACGGCGGCGACGTGAGAGAGTCACAGCTTTTGTTCGGGTAAGCTGTTGAATTCAAGCGGGTGTGGCCTAGTGGTCGGGCTGTAGCCTTCCAAGCTACCCACACGGGTTCGATTCCCGTCACCCGCTCCAATCTCCCGAAGCTCAGAAAGGCGCATGGCAGCTACTATTTCCTGGCTCGCCTGCGGCCGACACTTTCGATGCACACCCCGATCTTGTCTACGTGATGAGCCCCCTTCGCATCGCACAAATGATCAATTCGGGAATGCTGTGGACATTCAGCTTCTGCATCAGATGAGTCCGGTGCGTGTCCACGGTATGAGGACTGATACCGAACAGGTTGGCTATGTCTTTCGTCGACTTCAATTCGCCGATCAACTGCAATAGTTCGCGCTCCCGCGGTGTCAGCAAATCGTAGGCATCTTCTACACCCTGCTGCTGAATTTGCCTCATATAATCATCAGCGAGCACTCTACTCACGGCGGGGCTGAAAAAAGCTTTCCCGGCACAAACCGCACGTACCGCTTGTATTAGGTCTGTCTCCGCAGAATCCTTCAACAGATAGCCGCGTGCGCCGGCGCGTAGAGCCTTCAAGATGTACCCTTCGTCGGAATGCATGCTCAAGATCACTACAGCGGTCCGGAGGCGCTCATCGTAAATTCTTTTGGCAGCCTCAATCCCGTTCAGCAGAGGCATCGCAATGTCTAATATGACAGCGTCTGGGTTCTCCCGAATCACCAAATCGATTGCCTCGTGGCCGTTATTCGCTTCACCCACTACGGCCAAGTCAAGTTCCCGCTCCAGAATTAGTCTGAGACCGCGTCTGACGAGCGTATGGTCGTCAGCAAGGACAATTCGAATGGAGGTCATGCTCGTGCCCCCACGGTACATAAGACCAAGGGCAGTTCTACTCGGATGCAGGTGCCTTCTCCGACGATGGATTCTACGGCAAAGGATCCATGCAAGTGGGTCACTCGCTCTTCCATTCCCAGTAGCCCTATTCCCTTTTCACGATCGGGAAAAAAGCCTTCTCCGTCGTCCCGAACGGTGAGTGCCAGGCTCTGGTGTTTTTGGCTTAAATCGATGCGCACGCCTTTTGCCTTTGCATGTCGGACGGCATTGCGCAGTGCTTCCTGAACTATTCGGTAGATACAGGTCTTGTGCTCATCCGGGAGGTCGTCCGGGAGCGAGTCGGCATACACTTGGACGAAAACATTGCTATTGCGCGAGACTTCCCGTGCTTGCCACTGTAATGCCGGAATCAACCCCAAGTCATCAAGCATAGAGGGGCGTAAAAGCAGAGACATGTCACGTACCACGGCGACTGTTTTTTCCGCAAGCAGGCGAAGCTCTGAAAGCTGCGGGCGTGCTTCACTTGACACAGGGAGGAGTGCGGCTACATTCCCAATTCCCAACAGCAGGGCTGATAGCGACTGGCCGACTTCGTCGTGCAACTCGCGAGAAAGAGAACGGCGCTCGGACTCCTGCACCTCAATCAGCCTTGCTGATAGATCCCTTAAGGCTTCGCGGGCGTGTTCTGCCTCATTCAAACGCTCTGCCGAGACGTGCTCTAACCGTAAGATTCGGCGCACACTGCCCGTGGTTAAAAGAGCTCCGCAAAACAGGGTGAGTAAAAGGAATGTGATTAGTATTCCTCTGAAACGAGAGAAAAGACTAGCAATCTGCGCGTCCCCCCTTGCCATCTGCCGTTGATTCACGAGGCCAATTTGGTCAGCTAATTGGACAATGCTCATTCGACGCGGCAACAGCGAGACCTTCATGAACTCGTATCCATATGCCTGTCGTTGCGAGGCAGTCCATTCCAAGGCAGGACTAAGCGACGTAAAATACCCTTCTACCTCCGTCTTGAATCGCTCAAAGGGAACACGCTCCTCATTGCGCAAAACGCCTTGGTATTGCGCTACATTCTCTTGTACTCGCTGGCGGGCGGCTTCCAGTTCATTCCGGTGCAAGTCTGCTCGAGCGGGGTCCTGCTCGAGCAACAGGTCGCGGACATACGTACCGGACAGGTAAATGTCGGAGCGCAACTGTTCCAAAATCCTGTCGCGCTCGAAATAGTCGTTCCGAATCTTTTCGTTTTGTGTTTCAATCTTCCGCACTACTGATAAAGCAGTTACTCCAAACAGTGCGAGAAGCAATAGCAAGCCACCAAATCCGATGAAGAGCAGACGCTTTGTTTCTTTATCCGTAGTAAGCACAACAGCCCCAAAGATTAGCTACTACGTAGCAACTCTTAATGTAATAAGCCCAGCGTATATTGCAGAGAAGCATATGCCTCCTGATACTCATATTTCGCATCGAGGTTCTGGACTTGCCGCGGATGTCTGCCCCAACTGTGCCTGGGTTAACTCGACAATGGACGCAAGTCCGACATCGTATCTTTCCTGTGCGAGTTGAAGCGCGAGGTTGGCCTGCTTCAGAAGCCCTTCGGTGGCAGCAATTGCCTGGTAAGAAGTTTTGGCGCGCTCCCATGCAGCACGTACGTCACGCACAATGCGGTCTTGCAAGTCTCGCGTTCGTTGTTGTGTTGCCAGGAGCTGATACTGCGCGGCTTGCCGGCGCGCAGTAAACAGAAACCCGTTGAAGATGGGAATCTGTACGTTTACCGCGACTGCCTCGTAGGTACTGGGTATGTCCGGATTGGCGTTGCCCGGATTGATATAGGGAAGAACGCCGCCCACACCTGTCAACGTGACGCTGGGCCGCTTGAGATCACGCTCTGCAGCGACAAACTTCTGCGCGGCTTCTGATTGGAGACGCAAGCTGGCAAGCTCGGGGCGGTTCTGAATAGCTTGGCCGAGAAGAACATTTTCGTCCGTCGGCGGCGTGGGTGGCATTGGATCATCGGCGAGTTGATACTGCGTAGCGTCCTCGGTGCCGAGCGCCTGTCCTAGAGAGGCGTAAGCGACGCTCAGTCGGTCGTTCGCCCGAAGGAGCATCAACTGGGCGTCAGAGAGATTAACCTGCGCAAAGCTGAGATCGACTTCGGACTTCAACTTGTTCTTCGTCAATTCGCTGACCTGATCGACGACGGTTTGCCGGGTCTGTACTGTTTGTTGTGAGACCTTGACGATCTGCTGGGCCAAGAGCACTTCGTAGTACGCCTGATCGACGCCCAGAGTCACATCGTATTTAGTGGCCTGGAGATCCTGATTGCTGGCCTGCGCCTGCAGATTGGAGTTCGCGACCAAATTGTGCGTCCTTCCCAAATCAGTGACAAGCTGAGACAGCATTAGTCCCATGCCGGTGTGATTGAAAAGCCGCGGATCATTAATCACGCCCGCACCGAGGCGCGCGTTTACTTCCGCCTGCGCCGTTGTGATGTCGCCGTTCAGCGTGGGATAGTAAGCCGAGCGCACTACTCTGGTAAGCTGTCCAGCCCTGAGAACGTTTGCTTGCGACGCCTGGATTTGCGGATGATTCTTCAGCGCCATTGCTCGCGCGTGCGCGACAGACAGCGGCGGATTCGCAGTCTGTGCCGATGATTGTGCCTGCATTAATGCAAGCAGCAGCAGCGGGATGAACGTTCTTGACATTTTTCTATGCAGCAGCAACACGTTTGTTTCTATAGACCAGCAAATACGCTGCGGGCACGATGAAGACGGTGAACAGCACTGACGTAGTCAGGCCCCCAATGATCGCGCGCGCGTTGCGGCCCGCTGGCGACTGTTGTCAACAGTATGCACCCTATGTGCATGGTTCAGCACCCTACTTCGGTCATCCCCTGATCGCGACCGACCGCGGATGTTCGAAATCCAGAAAACTTGTGCGCAACAGCCGCCCGGGCGATTTGGCTTTCGTACGGCGAGCCGAGAACACGCGCGGTAGGCGGGTGCTGTGGATTGACGGCCACAGGCATGTAGTCACCGTGGCCATGCCAATGACCCGGGCGTCCCCGCACGGGAGCGTAGCAGACCGGAGCATAACCGACAGCTCCAGGACCAAAGAATCCGTATCCGAATGGATTGAAAAAGGCTAAGTCACCGCCGGGCAGCCACGCCCAGGAATCAAACATGTCATTCCAGAGCCAACCCGTTCCGTACGGACCGTATGAACCATCGAGCGCCCCTGTTCGAGCACTCTGTAGAGTAGCGGCCGAATTGAACTCTGAGCGTACGTTGCTCCAGGCGTACAGGTCGTCGCTCTGTCATCAACCTCCACCATGGCTTCGCCCCGCTGAAGCTCCACACGCGTGTTCACGAGCGTCGGAGACACCATTCGTATTTCGCTGTTCTCGCCCATTCGAAGGAAGACTCCAGGCGCAAGTAAGACTTCTACTTTCCCGGCATTGGTCGAAAGAAGATCGCCAGCGCCCAATTGATTGCCCCGGGTCGAGCAGAGATTACGTTGGCTTGAGCCGCGCCTTGTCGGACGATGGTCAAAAAACCGATGGCCACGATTGCCATGTGTTTGCTACCGATGAGCAGTAGAGCCCCTTTTCTTGATTGCTCTACCCTGAACGTACGGCGTTTGTTGGGCTACGAAATACCGCCGGTACACTATTTTTCGCAACGAGGCGTATGTAGTTCCAAGTTGCTGAAGTGCTCTTAAAATCCGGGTTAGAGCGTCCTAGCCACGACGATCGCCGCTGCCATCGCGACCTTGTGATCCTTGCCCCAGGGCGCCCCGATGGATCTCCTTAGCTGGAGGAAGTGGGCATCGAGATCCTCGATCCCCAGCGCTTGGCTCGCTGCATCAAACACCTTCTTTGCGTCGTACCAGTGGACGGCCCAACCGCGCGCCTCGGCCGCGGCGGCTATCGCTTTGCGGTACATCACCCAGTCGGCGACGTTCTGCGCCCTGTAGTCCTTGATTCGCTCCGCAATGGTCGGTGGCAGTTTTGGGCACTGGCGAAGCGCGACGCCGAGCATGCGCCCGGGCACCGTCATGGCGACGGCGTCTAAGCTGTTCTTCGCGTGCCGCTCCGCCGACATTCGCACGCGCTCCACCAGCGCCACCGCCTCATCGAGCGGAAGCGCCTGCCCTTCGCTGTGGTGCGGAATCTTCGGCAGGTCCTCGTCCACGAGTTCGACGCGGCGGCGGTCCAGAAGCGTCCCGTCACCCGCGACCGTCACCAGTACCGCCCAACCGCCGTGATCCGATACTCCGATGATCCCGTCATCCCTCGACATAAGTTTCCTCCAGCGCGAGTGCGTTAGAATCCACTACTCAATGGCTGTTTGGTTCGGCAGACGAACTCGGTGGGGGCGCGCCCGCCGGCAAAAAGGCGATTTTCCTGGCGGAGTTCGCCAGATCGTCGATCGAAAGAAATATCAGCTTCGTGATCCTGGTGAGCTTATCGTAGTTGATTCGCTGCCAGGTGTCGTTGTCCGTGTGGTAATCGGGATGCAGCCCCGTTTGAAACTCCACTTGGGGGATGTGCAAAGTCGCCATCCAGTAGTGATCGCTCCGTGACCACAGTGAATCAGGATCCACCGTATCCATCTTGTGGTCCAAAATCAAACCTTGCGTGCGGTTCGCGTCGGCGATAATCCGGCTGAGCTCAGGATTGTAGCGCGTTCCGAGCACATTAACCATATTGACGTTGCGGTCCGGAGGCACTGGCCAGTTCGGCTCGTTCTCATCGCGGCCGATCATATCCAGATTGAAATTGGCCACAGTCTCGCTCAGCGGAACTAGAGGATGCGCGACGTAATAGTAGGAGCCCAGAAAGATTCGCTCCTCGCCGTCATAGACCATGAAAAGGATACTGCGCTTGGGTCGCACCTGGCCTTCTACAAAAGCCTGAGCAATCCTCATAACGGCCGTCGTACCGGAGCCATTGTCATCGGCGCCATGGTAAATGTGACCGTTCATCTCGCCCATATGGTCGTGATGCGCGGTAAGAATGATCGTTTGCGCCTTAAGGTGCGGATCGGAACCCTCGAGCAAGCCCACCACGTTACGCCCCTGGTGAGTCTCAATGTTGGTGAAGGCCTTGCTTAGACAAGCTGAGCTTTGCGGCACGTCGAAAGAGTGCGCCTGCGTTGTGCGGTCAATCTCTTGCTGGAGCACTTCTATTGTCTTCCCGCTTGGCGCCAGGAATTGATTGGCTATGTCGGCTTGTATAGTAAAGACCGGCACGTTCCACATGTCTCCTGCCAACGCGATGTTAGGACCGCCGATAGCTCGCGGCGAACTTGGCGGAACGGGTTTGACTGCGTGGCTTGGACCGACGCCCTGGACAATGAGCACACCGGCAACACCCTTCTTGCGCAGTAGCTCAATCTTTTCCCAATTGAACGCATGATAGGTGTCCCACGTGCCCATGAACTTAGAGTTCGCATCGTTGGCCTGCGGCTCGCGCGGCAAAACGAGCGCTACTTTGCCCTTTAGCTCTAAGCCGGCCAAGTCGTTATATCCGTACTCGGGCGCATCAATCCCATACCCCGCGAAGACAATCGAACCGCAGCCCGTGGAGTCCCGAATACTGGATCGAACCCAGCGGAAATCCTTGTTGAACGCAAACGTATGATCGGCGCCCGCGATCTTGCCGGTCAGTGTCGTATGCTCGGGGTCCAGGTTGCCATAGACGAAGTCCATGTTCTGGAAATAGGTGCCGTTGTCGCCGACGGGCTTCAGCGCGAGGCGCATGAATTCCGCGGCGATGTAATCGGTTGCGACATGATCGCCCAAGCTGCCGGCGTTGCGACCGGCCAAATCGTCAGAAGCGAGAAAAAACAAATCCGCCTTGAGGTCCGCGGTCCGTATCAGATCTACCGGATGTGGAGCTTGCGTCTGACCAAAGAGGAAAGCGATCGACAGAAAGGCAGAAAACAAGGTGCGAAAAAATCCGTTCATGAGCTGCACGACAGCCTCAATGAAGGCCGACCTGGCCCTTGACGGATTCGATCAATTTGGCTGAGTCGTAACCGACTCCATTCTTAAACACCGTCTCCACGTTCTCGATATCGGAAATCTGCTGATCAGGATTCCCGCGCACCACGATGATGTCGGCCTGCTTGCCCGGCTTGATCGTACCGATTTTGTCGCCGACGCCGAGAAAGTCGGCGCCATTTTCCGTTGCGATATGAATCGCTTCCACAGGTGTAAAGCCAGCCGCAACAAGCAGCTCAACCTCACGTTGATCGCCGAAGCCGGCGAGCACGCCCCCATAGCCTGTGGGGTCCAGTCCGGCGAGCAGCGTCCCGCCCGCTTTCGCGAACACGTGTTCGAACTCCTGCTCCTTTTTGAAAACAGCCAGGGACTGACCCGCGCGCGCTGCTCCGCCAGGACGTCCACTACCGGAATTAGCCGCCATAAAGTCGAAGCGCGCCTGGGGAGAAAGCGCGTCGAGAATGCGGGGCGCCGTTGAGCGGTTCGGCTCGAAAACGGGCAAGGTTGAGGTCAGTGCGACATGTTTGGCAAGAAGAGTATGCATCATGTTCTGCACAGGCGCGCTCTGCAGGTCGAGTGCAGCAATAATCGGGCCGGTGGGCGCGCTCATGCCGCCTGGGCATACGTCGGGTTCCTTGCCAGGGTCGAACTCTGCATCCACGGGCAGGCCGTGTTCGAGATCGTCAATGCCGATGTTCGCTGCCTCGGTGAAGCCGACCGCGCAAAGATGGCCTGTGACTTTAAGTCCGCGCGCATGAGCGGCTTTAACCGCTGCGGCCAGTTCCGCCCGTGTGATGTGCATATAGGCCTTGAAGTCGTGCACGCCCTCATCCGCCCAATAGTTCACAGTACGGGTAGCATCTTCGGGACCTGATAGCGCGTGCATTTGCGCCATGGCAGGATTGCCGGCGCCTTCCAGATATGGACCGGTAACATACATTTCCGGCCCCGGGAAGCGTCCGCTATCGATCGCCATCTTCAATTGCAGATCGGTGTACGGCTCGAGTGTGCCGGTGGTCCGAATCGAGGTCACGCCGTTCCCGAGGTAGAGGCGCGGAAAACTGACATCCATCTCGTTATAGCTCGCGGGCGCTCCGGCCACGCGTCCACCTTCACCATATGGGGAGGGATAAAACATATGGTCATGCATGCCCACCAACCCAGGCAGGACCGTGTGCCCCATCAAGTCGATCTCTTGGGCACCCGCGGGAACTTGCACCGAGCTTGCCGATCCAATGGAACGGATCTTACCGTCTGCGATTACGATAGCCTGGTTCTCCAGAGCAGGGGCACCGGTTCCATCAATGACTCGCACGTTTCGCAACACCAAAACCGGCGCACTGATCTTGACAAATGATTGCGTCACCGGGGAGAGACCGGCCGGCGGCGTCATCACGCTTTGCTGCGGCACTGCGGACTGATGCGCTGTCACCCCCGCGGCAATCATCAAAGCGAATACGGGCAGGAAACCCGTCACCAGTTTCATTGACCTAAGCACCATTGGATAGCTTTCGACGGCTCCTTAGAATAAGTACTTCAGACCGAATTGCACCAGCCGAGGCGCCACGCTCATGGAAGTGATTTGCCCGAAGGAAGTGGTGGCGGCGTTCGTGCCTGGAGCGCTGAAGTTTGGGTGGTTGAGAACGTTGTAGAACTCTCCGCGAAATTGCAGCCTGCTCGCCTCGGAACCGGGCATCTTGAATGTCCTTCCAACGGATAAATCGAAGTCGCTCTCGCCCGGCCCGAAGACGATACCCACTCCGCTGTTACCAAAGTTGTAACCGTTCCCCACGATTTGCGGGGCGCAGCTAACCGTGTTGGCATTGAAGTAATTGTTGAGCTTCGATTCGATCGATCCGGGCGCGATAATCGTGCCGGAACTCACTCCAGGGCACAACTGCGCGCGAGACGTCGAACTGCCAAAGATATTTGTATAGGCTGTGTCACTAAACGTGAGCGGGTTACCCGATTGCAGTGTAACCACGCCAGAAAGGAGCCAGCCGTTGAGGACTCGGCCTTTCAGCCCAGTCGCGGGACCAGGAATCTGCCAGACGAAGTTGCCGACAATTCGGTTCGGCGTCTCAAAAGAAGCAGGCCCATAACCGTTCAGCGGGTGTAACGCGTCTCCAGAGACACCGCCCGTGCCGGGGAACGTTCCATTGCCTGTATCATCAGTCAGCGTTTTGCTGTAGGTATAAGCCACCTGAAATTGTAAGCCGTGGCTCATTCGTCTCTGCAGTACCACCTGAAGCGCGTTGTAGTTTGATATGAAAATTTCCTGCGCCAGACTAATGGTGCCGAACCCAAGATAAGATCGCCGACTGTTGATATTGGCAGCGGCCGTTGTGGGCGCCGTGAATGTCGCCGCGCTCGACGAGTCAGGGTTGACGGTTAGCAGCGCCTGATTAATGTTTTGCGTGCCTTCCAAGTGCGAGCTCTTCGTGCCGACGTACCCGATCTGCAACATGGTCGAGGGATTAATCGCATACTGGGCATTGACGCTATACTGCTGCACGGTTGGCGGAGTGAATACTGGGCCAGGCAGGTTAAGCGTCAACTGCGATGTCGGAGTGCGCGGGACAAAGGTTGGATAATCTGACGCGAGCGGAGGCGCTGATGGCGTCCAGGGATTCTGGAATGTCGCTGCAGCAGCTAGAGTGGCGGAATTCGTCTGTGCGATTTCGAAGGGTTGATCGGCTACAAACTGGTAGGCGTCGTTTGCCGAAGTACGAGCGTAATAGATGCCGTAACCGCCGCGTACTACCAGCTTAGGGAGAGCCTGCCAGCTAAGACCCACGCGCGGTCCCACGTTTCGGTAAGACACAGGAGTTTGCGAAAAGGTATTGTTGCCGTTCACCGCGACGCCGGACGGCGGGGTTCCGAAGTTCGCCGGATAATTGGCGGGCACGATAAAACCGGTGTACAGTTGTCCGCTTGCGGGGAACGTATTGGTGGCCAGTTGCGGCCAGAAATCTGCGAACTTGCCTTTGGCATCGGAGATCTGTCCATAGGCGTCCCATCTTAGCCCGAGGTTTAGCGTCAGGGTCCTCGTGACATGGTAGTCGTCTTGGAAGTAGAAATCGAAGTCCCTCTCCCTAAACTCTTTCTGGGCGTCCCCGCAGAGACTTTCGGCGCTGGCGAGGTTGCTGTACGCGCTGCCGTTCTGCGCGGCACTCAGCCCCAAAAGGAAATCCGGAAAAGTGGAGAACGACAAAATGCCGCGGGTTGTTTCCGGATCCGCGAAGGGCAGCTTGGTGGCCTCAAAGTCGTAGCCCATGCGCATGCTATGTGAGCCTTTCACCCATGTGAGCTGATTGCCGGCCTGGTAGCCTTCCGTATCGGCATATTGGCCATCGTTGAACGTGCCTCCCAGCGTGAATGTTCCTGATACGGACATGATGGGCGCGAAGGGCATCGAACTGCACGATGGTGTCATACCTAGCTGCGCATTCGTGACCGGGTATTGGCTCGTCACCTGGCCGAAGATGCGGTGATATCCTGCGCTGACCTCGTCAATGATGTTCGGCGAAAAAATGTAGGTGTACTTCAACGCCAGATTGGTGTTCTCATTCAGGTTGGTCGTTGGTGCTCCAGGCAGGTCGGTGGTGCTGAAAGCGGAGTAGGTGTAGTCGCGGGCCCAAAAATATCTCCCGGTCACTTTCTGTTTCGAGTCAGGCGTCCAGTCAAGGTTACCGATAGCCTGATCTTCGCGAAACGTCGACGGCAGAGAGAATGAGGAGAATCCGCCGGTATTCACGTTGGTCGACTTCACGATTACTTGGGGCGATGGGATCAGGAACTGGCCGTTGGGTAGCGTCGCGTTCAGCAGCGCCAACGCAACCGGGTTGATGTTAGATCCGTTGGAAGCAATCTTGGTACCGCCCTGCAGTCCCGACTGACCACCGAACTCGGCTCCCAGTGCCGCGGCTGTGCGGCCAGAGGCGTTCGGGGACAGCAACGGAAGGAAGACCGACTGCAAGGACGTGCTGCCTTCTCCATTGTTCTGCCGTGTCCCCTGGTACGACACGAAGAAAAGTAACTTGTCCTTGAGAATCGGTCCGCCTAAAGTGCCTCCGAACTGATTTTGCTGCAGTACAGGCCGTCCTTGACCGGCCGAGTTGCGGAAATAGTCATTCGCGTCGAGGTCGGTGTTGCGCAGGAACTCGAACACGTCGCCGTGGTACTGGTTGGTTCCTGATTTGGTGATTACGTCGACGTTACCGCCTGCCGAGCGGCCCACAGTCGCATCGTATTCGCCCGTTTGAACACGGAACTCTTCAATCGCATCAGGGTTGGGAATCGACAGACCCGACTCCGCCAGAATCCCGGCCGAGCCTTGCACCTGTAGGTTCACGGCATCCTGGCCGTCGATCTGATAGCCATTATCCGAGACACGACCACCGTTGACGTTCACATCGACCGTGCCTTTGCCGAGCGAAGCCGCGTTCGGCAAACTACTCGCGACGCCAGGGTTCAGTTGAAGTATCTCGGTGAAATTACGGCTGGTCAATGGCAGGGAGGTCACGGTTGTCTGATCGGTTGTCTCACCGTTGGCCGCGTTCTCGGTTTGCAAAATCTCGGCATTGGCTGCAACAGTGACCCTCTGCTCTGACGTTCCCACCGAGAGTTGCAGGTTGACTGTCGTCGAGGTAGCGGCAGGCACTGTGATCCCGGCAGCGGTGCGCGTGGAAAAGCCGCTCGCGCTCGCCGACACAGAGTAGTTCCCGGGAGGGAGCAAAGGCGCGACATAGTGACCTACGTGGTCGGTGGTGACGGTCCGGCTCTCGCCCGTAGCCGGGTCTTTCACAATGACGGTCGCGTTGGGAATTACCGCGCCCGACGCATCGCTGATGTCACCGACTAGCTGACCTGTTGACGTCGTTTGGCCACGTAATGCCGGAACGCCTCCACAGAGGACGAGGAGGAAAGACAGAGTGAAGGCGGCAACTCTAAACCGAATCATGAACAGTCCTTTGGAATTATTTTTGTGTGCGCGATGCGACAAGGGGGAAGCGCGATGTTAACAGGGCAGGCGAATCCTTGTCAATGAAACGAACCCACATTTAGCGAGGTGAAGAAAGCACTCACGGGCGGGCGTGTTCCGCTTTCGGTGAACTCGTGTCAAGCAACTCGACCCTCACGTCCGGACGCAACTGGGTTTATATGATGGGTGAACCGGTGAAGTGATGTTCCAGGACCTTCGTTACGGGCTGCGATTTTGGGCTAAGAGTCCGGCGTTTGCGGCGGTGGCAGTCTTGACGCTGGCACTCGGCATCGGCGCGAACACGGCTATTTTCAGTTTGGTGTCAGCGGTTCTGCTTCGTCCATTACCGTATCCTCATCCTGAACAACTTGTCGGGCTTGGGCAATGGCGTAATCAAAAGGGCGAAGGGTACATTCAGACAGGCGTTTCCGCACCCAATATCGCCGATATTGGGAAAAGCGGCGTGTTCCAGTATGTCGCGTACTATCGCTGGTCACGCTTCAACATTACGGAAGGCAACAGGCCGGAGACCGCAGTGGGCATAAAGGCTTCGGCCGAGTTGCTCCCTATGTTTGGTGTTCAGCCGCTTAGAGGTCGTCTCCTGACCAGCAGCGAAATGGAATCCGGCAAGGATCACGTAGCGGTTATCGGCTATAGTCTCTGGCAAACACGCTACGGCGGGGACCCATCTATTCTGGGCAAATCGATCGCCCTTGATCAGCAGAGTTACACCATCGTCGGTGTGATGCCAGCCTCTTTCCGCTTCACATGGGACCAGGAAATGGATGTTTTTGTGCCGCTGGTGCTTACGCCGGAAGAGCGGAGCGAAATAGGCCGCAGCACATCACGAGATCTGCAGACACAAGCGCGATTGAAGCCGGGCGTGAGCGTCGCCCAGGCGCAATCCGCAATGGACGCTTTGGCAGACAATCTAGCACGCGAATATCCAAATGCGAATAAAGGATGGGGCTTCAAAGTGGAGCCACTACACGCCGCCTATCATCGCCACACGCAAAAGCCACTGTTCATCATGTTGGGCGCCGTTCTGTTTGTCTTGTTGATAGCGTGCCTGAATGTGTCGAACCTGCTTTTGTCACGCGCTACTGCTCGGGGGCGCGAGGTTGCCATTCGAATTGCGATAGGAGCCAGCCGCGGGCAATTGATCAAGCAATTGCTCACCGAGAGCCTCTTACTGGCCTTGGGCGCCGGCGCAGTTGGCACCGCGTTAGCGTTCGCCGGTGATCGCCTTCTTACGCTGGCGATGACTCGCTACCATCTTGCTCTTCCGAACGCCCGGATCATCGAGATCGATTGGCGCGTACTACTATTCACTTGCGTACTTACGCTTCTGACAGGACTTATCTTCGGTGTGGCGCCGTCCTGGATCACCGCCACATCGGCCGTAAATGATGACCTGAAAGAGGGTGCATTAAGCACAACCGCCGAATCGGGCCGACGCCGTTTGAGAAATGCCCTGGTGGTCAGCGAGACCGCTCTCGCATTGGTATTGCTGATCGGCGCGGGCCTGCTCGTGCGTACTTTCGTTAAGCTTGTCGGAGTCGATCTTGGCATCGACCCCTCTAACGCTGTAACGATGGGCATCAGTTTGCCCGCTTACAAGTATTCATCGCCTGTCCAGCAGGCGGAATTCTTTCGGACAGTTATGCAGCGGATGGAAGCAGTACCAGGAGTCAAGAGCGCCGGCGCGGATGGCGGCGGTGCCAACGTTTTCTTTCAGCCACAGGGCCACGCTCCCGCAGCGCCAGGGCAGGAACCGACGGCTGCTCTCAAGATCGTTACGCCGGATTTTCTAAAGGCAATGGGAACGCATCTGATAGCGGGACGCCCGTTTACCGAACACGATAACGAGAGCGGAGCACCGGTTGCCATCATCAGCGAAACCGTTGCGCGCCGCTATTGGCCGGACTCCAGCCCTCTCGGTAGCCACCTTACGATTCTGGCCCGAGTCTATTCGGGAAAAAACTCCGGTACCGCGCGCTCTCTCCAGATCGTTGGCGTGGCGCAGGATGTTCGAAACGATGATCTCTGGCGACCGGAACCGGCCATCTATGTGCCGTTCGCACAAAGCCCTGTACCCTCGGCATTTCTAGCCGTGCGAACTGCCGTGCCGCCGATGATGGTTGTGCCGGAGTTGCGGCAGGCCGTGCAAGCTGTCGACAGAGAGCAGCCTATCAACGGGATTCGCAGCATGGACGAAATGGTTGCACAAAGCTATGGTGCGATCCGTTTTCCTATGACGCTGCTGTGGATCTTTTCGGGATTAGCACTTCTTCTCTCGGCCGTAGGTATTTTCGGCGTCATGTCCTACACGGTGACCCGGCGTACACGTGAGTTGGCTATCCGAATGGCGCTAGGCGCCAGTCGTCAGGACATTCTTGGCCTGGTGCTGTGGGAAGGATTCTGGGTGAGTTTGTTTGGAGTAGCCGTGGGGTTAATAGGCGCGTCAGGATTAGGCCACATCATGGCGCAATACCTCTATGGCATCAGTTCGACCGATCCGTTAACGCTCGCATCCGCGTCATTGCTGCTGATTCTGGTGGCCGTCCTGGCAGCCTACATCCCAGCACGGAGGGCGGCTAAAGTCGATCCATTGGTGGCGCTAAGATACGAGTGATCATTTCCCAAGAACTCGTATCGAAATGCGCTAGGCGCTAAGAGTGCGTTTTTCCGCGTCGAAACGGACGGGCGTTTTGCGGAAATAGGACTCGTTGGCCATGTGACAGGCGATGGCGGCGTGATTGCCGAAGACCGCATCTTCGACGACGGGAGTGCGGGTGCGAACGGCCTGGAAGAAATTATAGAGATGGGGGCGCAGGTCATCCCAGTCGTCGCCGTGATAGACGGTCACGTCGGAGGTGGGCTCGTGGCCGGGCGTCACGGGATGCTCTGCGTGCCATTGCTTCTCATAGTCAGAGCGCATCGGTTGCGGGAAGCTGCTGATGTAGTAACTGGGTGAATCGTCCTCGCCGCTTTGGGGCATGTAGGTGAGTCCTTTACCGGTAGCATCAAGGATGCCTTTCGGGCCGATGAAACGCGCCAGTTCGGGTGTCTCCCCGGCGAGACTCAGGCGAACGTAGACGGGCAGGCCGTGGTAATCGAATAGCACCGTGTGCAGATCCGGCATGTTGCGCCCATCTTTCCAACGGTAGATGCCGCCGAGAGCCGTGGCTGAGCGCGGCGCTTCGTTCCAACCGAGCGTGAACAGCATGCCGCTGATGAGGTGAACCATGAGGTCACCCGCGACACCGGTACCGTATTCCTTCCAGCAGCGCCAGCGCGCGAAACGAACAGGGTCGAACGGAACTTTCGGCGCATCGTTGAGCCACGTGTCCCAATCGATGTTTTGCGGGGAAGCGTCGGGCGGCGGCGGATACACCCAGGCGCCGGTGGGACTGTTGCGACCGAGGCTGAGTTCCACCATCTCGACTTCGCCAATGGCGCCTTGCTGGACCATCTCGCGAGCCTTTGCGCAGAGAGCGGAACTCACGCGCTGAGAACCAATCTGCACGATGCGATTGTTGGCTTTCGCGGCCTCCACCATCTCGAAGCCTTGCGGAATGGTATGAGACATCGGCTTCTCACAATAAACATCCTTGCCCGCTTTGCAGACATCGGTGACAACGCGCATGTGCCAATGATCGGGAACAGCAACAAGGAAGCAATCGATGTCTTTGCGCTCGAGCAGATCGTGGTAGCGGCGCGTGACCGGCAGGTTTGGATTGCCGGTGATCTGACGCGCCAGCAGGTGACGGCCGTCGTAGAGATCGGCGGCACCGACGCATTCCATCCCAGGCAGACGTATAGCCGTCGAGAGCAGACCGGAGCCCTCCATTCCGACACCGATGATGCCGAAGCGCAGACGATCGGTCGGGGCGACCGGCTGGTTTGCTTGAGCTATCGCCGCGTTGGCGAGGAAAACGGGCTTCGCAGCAAGCACCGCACCGGCGGCATTGCGCAAGAACTGCCTCCGACGTAGCAGGCTGGACATTAGTGAGACTCCTTCGGAGATGATACACGCGTCACGCGCGCGTGACATGCAGGGCTTGCTCGCGGGCGCGCCGCAGTTCTTCGATGGGATCGCCGAGTGGAATGAATTCCATGGCGACCATGCGGTTGTAGTTCAGTTCTATGAGCTTGCGGTAGATGTTGTCATAGTTGATCTCGCCTGTACCAGGAATGTGGCGGCCGGGAACGTCGGCGATGTGGACGAGACCGGTGTACTGGAGATTCTTGACGAGCTTCTCGATGAGATTTCCTTCTGAGATCTGCTCGTGGAAGAAGTCGTACAGAAACTGAACCTGCGGGTGATTGACCGCGCGAATGATTTCGAATCCTTCTGCGACTGAGGTGAGGTAGTACTTCGGATTCTCTTCGGGATCGATGTTCTCGAGCAGCAGGCGAACGGGTTGGCCGTTGATCTGTTTGCCTTCGATGATCCCAGCGGCGCGCTTGAGTCCTTCTATACAGCTTTCATGCTGCTGCTGGCGCGGCATGCCGGGAACAACGTTGCCCGACATGACGATGCAGGCGGGACAATTCAGACGCTCCATGACAGGAAGTTCCTTGCGAACATCGGCAAGGAAGGCATCCCGGTCTGCCGGATTGCCTACGTGGTGAGCAAGTCCGGCGGTGGTGTCGAAATTGATACCGAGATCTTTCTGTTTTTTGATGGCGCGATCGAATTCCGCATCGCTCCATTTGTGGTACTCGCCGACAAGTTCCACATTGCGGTAACCGGCTTGTGCGACATTTTCCAGGCGCTGCTCGAAGGGAAGATTGCGATAGACCGTCCAAAGCATAACGGAGATGTCGTAAGGAGGCTTGGCAGCACGCGCTGGATTTTGGGCTTGTGCCAGGTGAGGGGCGGCAAATCCGCCGGTAAGGGAGGCCGCCACGCTCTTCGTGAATGCTCGTCTGTCCATAGAGTTCGCTTCCAGTGATACCAGATTGCCTGGCGCGCGGACGAAGCGGAAATCAGATAACGTTTGAAGAATGCGTTATACGTACACCGCAATCGAAGCGGATTCTCTGCCCCAGGCGAGCGAGGCTGCGTTTCAGCACGCGGTAGATACTTACGCGAGCGAGACCAACAAAACGATTGCGACGTGGGGAGAGTTCGCAGACGAGGATTTGGGATTTCGGCCACATGAGAAGTCAACCGCGGTAGGCGACATTATGAAACACGAGTTGCTGTCATCACGGCGGTTTTTCAGCGAATTTTTGCATGCACCGGAACCTGAGGCGATTACGGTGTTGCCATCGCCGTTTACCGTCGATGCGGCTTGTCATCGGATCAAGAGCATGGCGCGGCGACGCCTGGATTTCCTGGCCAGCCGCAGTGAGGAATGGTGGCTGACGGAAGACGACTTCTTCGATGTGCGGCGCGAGCGAATCTGGATCTTCTGGCGGAGAGTGCTACACAGCGCGCATCATCGGACACAGTTGACGGTTTATCTGCGCTTGCTCGGCAAGCGAGTTCCGCCGACCTACGGACCTACAGCAGACGTTTGGTGGTCGGGCGCCGACCCGACCACAACGTTAGAAGCTTCTCAGCGGAAATAACTGCTAGGCGTTGTAGACCTTTGTGAACGCGGCCTTGAACTTGGTCATGTCGTCTTTCGAGCCGACGGTGATGCGCACCCAGTTCGGCCACACAGGCCAGGGCCGTCCGATATAGACCTTTTCGTTCGCCATGTCCATACCGAATTGTTTCCCGTTTCGCTTCACGTTGACCATGAAACAGTTGCTTTCGGACGGGATAAACTCGACATTCTGAGCCGTGAGCCAACTGAATGTGTCTTCCCGGATATCCCCGATAACTTTGCGGCGTTCGGGGACGAGATTCTTCGACTTCAGACTGGCCGTTGCGCCAACCATGCCAGTGATGGGCATCATGCCCGCGCTCCACTGACGAATTTTGGACAGCAGATCGGGCCGTGCAATGGCAGTGCCCGCGCGCAATCCCGCCATTCCGTAGATCTTCGAGAACGTTCGAAGGACAATGACGTCTTTGCCTTGGGCAACCATGTCGACGCAAGGGACGGCATTTTTCGAAAGGTGTGTGTAAGCCTCGTCGATCAGGACCACCGAACCCGCAGGCTTGTTGGCCACCAGGTAGTCAATGTCGGAGCGACCAGTCAGCGTACCGGTGGGATTGTTCGGATTGCAGATGTAGAAGAGGCCGGCATTCGGCGCGGCGGCGAGCATCGCTTTCACATCGTGATCCCAGGTGCCCTGGCGCAGAGGCACGTTGACGACATCGGCGCCCACTGCTTTCGCAGCGCGCTCGCCTGCTTCGTAGCCCGGATCTGCTTTCACCAGCGGCCGGTCTTTCGAACAGAACGCGATGACGCTCTGGTGCAGAGGCGCGCTGGAACCGGCGTAGATTTCGACTTGCGATTCGTTGGGATCGTAGCCGAACTTCACGCTCTCCATGGCGGCCATCGTCTGGGCGAGTTCATACGTATCCTCGTACATGTAGCGGCCGCCGTTCTTCACAGCGTTATAGATGGCGTCAACGGCCTCGGGACACGGACCCATTGGGTTCTCGTTCGCGTTGATTTTGACCGCGTCGGGGGGCATATTGCGCACCATAGAGAGCTGTGCCAGAGCCTTTTCGTTATAGAACGGCAGCGCCGCGCCCGCGGTGATCACCGAAGCGATGCGGCCGAAATTCCGGCGCGAGAAGCCGCGACGCAGAAGATCCGTTTGTTGGGCGGAACTTAAAACAGATGACAATGTTGCCTCCAGCTTTTTAATTTTCCAAGTTGAGCGAAGCGCGTCCGCGTCCCGCGGCTACTGTCGACAGGGCAGGTTCTTCACATTATGCGCCAATTCAAACGGGATTGGAAGATCATTCCTTACGTGCTCCAGGGTCGGGCGCGTTGTCCGGACGATCAACGACGATGTACGTGAGGGTGTCCCAGGCGTTATGGATTCCTATAACCAGGAACAGGACAGCTACGGCAGCAGGCACCGCTAAGGCCCAAACTTGCGACATCCAGAGCAATATTCCGGCCGAAAACAGAGTGGCATAGCCCAAAAACGGCAGAACAAGATACCAGACCCAATCTTCGGCATCCGGCTTGTAACTGGTGGCGTTACGGGCATGATAGAGAACTCGAATCGAGTAAGCAAGACCGAAGGCGGCACACGCGGTGAGACAGAACTCAAGCTGAGGCAGTCCGGGCCAGGGCGCACTCATGAACAAGGCAATCAGCAGTGCAGCGCAAAAGTTGACCACGGTCGGAGTGCCGAAAGCGCTGACCTCGCGCCTGCCCCCCGGACGGCCCGATTGGGCGAGAACAGCGATAACGACAAACTGCAAACCCGTCAGAGCCGCGGCGGCGGAACCGACGATTTCGTAAAAAGTTTGCCAGAACCGCAGCAATTCAAGTCCGCTTATAGCCATGTGGACTCCGGCTCCCTCAGGCAAACATGGTAGCTTTTCGCGCGCGTATGTTTTGATGACAGGAAGGCGCCGAGCCCGCGCCAACAACCAGGAGATTCCTTTTGTCCAAGAATTTAGCAGCCTTGCTGCTCGTTTTTTCTATGTGCATCCATGCGCAATCGAAGCATGGCAAAGCAGGTACCGCGCCGCCCGCGAGCGGTGCTGCGAAAAAGCCATTCAGCGTGGTGGCAGCAACCATACCGGAGATGCAAGCGGCGATGCAGGAGGGCCGCGTGACTTCGCATGAACTAGTAATGCAGTATCTGGCGCGAATCGGCATGTATGAGGATAAACTGCACGCCGTGATGACTGTGAATCCGCATTCGCTGGCCGAAGCGGACGAGCGCGACCAGGAGCGCGCGCAGGGACATGTTCGCGGGCCGTTGCAGGGGATACCGATTGCACTGAAAGACAATATCCTGACGCACGATATTGTGACCACGGGCGGTGCGCTGGCGTTTGAAGGCTTCATGCCGCCGTACGACGCGACCTTGGTGAAGAACCTGCGCGATGCAGGCGCGGTGATCATCGCGAAAACCACACTGACGGAGCTTGCGAACTGGGTAGCGGGCGGGCCAACGCCGATGCCCAGCGGCTACAACGCGATTCGCGAATTCTCCTACAATCCATACGACGCGCGGCGCGATCCGCGACAACCAAACGATGACGGACGGGCAGTACTGGATACGGGCGGCTCCAGTTCGGGCGTGGGAACGGCGGCAAACTTCTGGGCCGCGAACGTCGGCAGCGAAACTTCAGGATCGATTCTGAACCCCTCCGGACGGAATATGCTGGCCGCCGTGAAGCCAACCGTGGGCCGCATCAGCCGATATGGCGTGATCCCGATTACGGCCGATCAGGACACCGCGGGGCCGATGGCGAAGACCGTGACTGACGCGGCGATCCTGCTGGGAGCAATGGAGAGCGCATCACCTGATCCGAACGATCCGGCAACGACGACGTGCAAACCGCCGGCGAATCGAGACTATACGCAATTTTTGAAAGCCGACGGGCTGAAAGGCATGCGAATCGGGATTCCGCGAGCCTATTACTATGATGCGATCAATCCGCCCTCGCGACGCGGAGAGACGGCGGCGTCCGCGCCGGCCCCGGGCGAGACACGCGGCGCGACTACAACGGGCGCCCCCTCAGGGACGACGACAACCGGTCCGGCAGGCACGGGGGCAGGTTTCAATCGGGGCGGCGGTCTGAATCCGGAACAGATGCGGGCGATGACGGAGGCGATTGAAATTCTGAAGCAGCAGGGCGCAATCATCGTGGACCCCGCGGACATTCCAAGCATCACGACGCAAGATCCGGACAAGAACCTTCTGCTGTGGGGCGCTTGCTCCGGCTGGAATGCACAGAAGGGGCGCGATGCAAACTGCTCCGTGGTACTGAAATACGGGATGAAGCGCGATTTCAACAAATTCCTGGCGACTCTTGGGCCATCAGCGCCGGTGAGATCTTTGACCGAGCTGCGCGAATGGAATATAACGCATATCCAGGCCAACGCGATCCGCTTCGGTCAATCGAACCTGGACATCTCAGACGAGATGGATGTCGATGGAGACCGGGCGCGCTATGTGGCTGATCGGGCTAGAGATATTGAACTTTCGGGTACGCACGGCATTGATGAGGCAATGAAGACCAACAATCTGGATGTGCTGCTGTTTCCTAACTCGAACGGAGCATCGATTGCAGCGGTGCCGGGCTACCCGACCGTGATTGTTCCGTTCGCCATGGTTCCCAACAGCGGACGGCAGCCATTTCCAGCGGGATTTGAAGCCAAACCCACACCATTTGGAGTGGCGTTCACCGGAATGGCGTGCAGCGAACCCAAGCTGCTGCAAGCCGCGTACGCTTTTGAGCAGGCGACAAAGCGCCGTGTTCCGCCGCCTGCCGCGCCGTAGTCGGCGATTGGTCACGCCACTTCGCGCCGAGTACCGATGGCGGGATCGACTGTGATTTCGCGTCCAGCAGCTTCGCAGTTGTCGCAGTTGTTGCAAGGGCCGGTGAACTCATCGCCAAAGTAGCGGAGCAAGTGCTCGCGGCGGCAAGCGCCTGTGTCGGCGTATTCCTGCATTCGGAGCAGGCGATGCTTCTTCATCTGGCGGCGGTGCTCCTGCTCTTCGGCTGCGGCGCGCGCGGCTTCAGACACGTCGGCGTCTTCGGAGAGTTGCACCTCTCCGGTAGGGAACACCTCTACCGCGCCGACATCCTCCAGCCGCTGGATGGCAGTAACCAGCTTCCGCTCTGACAGGTTCGCCTGTTCCGAGATTTCGTCGGGTTCAATGGGGCCTTGCTGTTCGGCGATGGCTGTGGCCACGCGCTCGGCTTCTATGGGGTCGAGCTTGCTTTCGCTTGCCTTGAAACTGGCTGCGCCGATATCTTCGGGACGGAAGAACAGCACAGCCTCCGCTTTCTCGCCATCACGACCGGCGCGGCCGATCTCCTGATAGTAGGAATCGAGCGAATCGCTGATGTCGTAGTGAAAAACGAAGCGGATGTTCGCTTTGTCAATGCCCATTCCAAACGCGTTGGTAGCGACGATCACGGCGGCATCGCCGGCCATGAACTGTTCCTGAATCGCATTTCGGTCTGAAGCTTTGAGGCCACCGTGATAAAAGAGCGCGCGCACACCTTCCCCATTCAACTGGCGCATGATGGTTTCGGCCGCTTTGCGCGTGCCTACATAGACGATGCCGGGCTTTTCGGCCCAGTGCACGCGGTGGATCAACGCTTCCAACTTCTTGTCGTGCGTGTCGTAGTGATCGACGCGGAGAAACAGGTTGGGACGATCGAAGCCTTGCACCAGAATTCTTGGCTTCCGCATACCGAGACGATTGACAATCTCGTCGCGGACTTCGCGCGATGCGGTTGCGGTCATGGAAAGGACAACAGGATGGCCGAGGCGCTCAATGACGGGTCCAAGCTGAAGGTAGTCGGGGCGAAAATCATGGCCCCACTCACTGATGCAATGTGCTTCGTCGACGACGAACAGGCTGATGTTAGCGGCTTGCAGAGTTTCGATTGTGGCATCTTTGCGAAGCTGCTCAGGCGCAAGAAAAATGTACTTGCCTTCGCCCTGCTCAATCTTCTCCATGCTTTGGCGCAGTTCTGCGACGCGCTGCGTGGAGTTGATGACCACTGCTTCCGCCTCGGACTCCTGCGCGTTGATGGTGTCCACCTGATCCTTTTGCAGGGCAATGAGGGGAGAGATGACCAGTACAGCGCCATCCATCACTAGACCGGCAATCTGATAAATGGCGGATTTGCCGAAGCCCGTTGGCATAACCACGAGAGTGTCTTGCCCGGCGAGTACGGTGCGGATGGCGTCTTCCTGACCAGGCCGCAACGATTCAAACCCAAAATTTTCGCGAGCTACTCGCAAAATGTCGGGCTGCTTCGGGTTCGCCGAGCGTCTGCGAGCGGCGGTCTTTCTCGCGGCATTCGCCTTTTTCTTGGGCATGTCATTTAGGAGACAATTCGTCAGGTTAGCCTGTTTCAGTTGCATTCGCGATGTTGTCTAGAGGGCATGCAAGAGATCAGCCGCTTGCCTCACAAACTGGATCGAGAAAAACGGGAGTGCCAGGCGATTATTGAAACGCCGAAAGGGCGGCGCAACAAGTTCAAATACGAGGAGGAATCAGGGCTGTTCACGTTGTCGCGCGTACTGCCACAAGGTTTCCTGTTTCCATTCGAATTCGGTTTTATTCCTTCCACGGCGGCTCAAGACGGCGACCCGCTGGACGTGATTGTGTTGATGGATGAACCTGCGCACGTAGGCTGCATTGTGCAGATTCGGCTGATTGGCGTCATTAGGCTAGTCCAGCAAGAAAAGGGCAAGAAGACCGAGAATGATCGACTGGTGGGTGTCGGCCTGCGCGGTTTCGAGTACGAGGCCGTACGAAACATCAGTGATCTGCAGGAGTTGCGGTTGAAACAGATCACGGATTTCCTGCAACTTTACAACAAAGACTCAGGCAAGGAGGACACTGTCACAGGAGTGGACGGACCGGAGCGAGCGGTGGAACTACTGCAGACGGCAATTGCGAGTTTCAAGAAGAACGAAGAGGCGTGAAGCCGCCGGGTGAAACAGCCGGTTCCGAAGAGGGGTCCAGCGTGTTAAGGAGTACGTTTTTATGGCGAAGTTGGACAGCAACGGCATGGAAGGTTCGAAGCAAGTCCGCTACGGGGTAGTCGGGCTAGGCTGGATTGCACAGGAAGTGATACTGCCCGGATTCAAAGGGGCGAAACATTCCGAATTGGCCGCGCTTATCACTGATGATGCAGAAAAGGCTCAAGAACTCGGCGAGAAGTACGAGGTTGCGGAAAGACTCGACTACGACCAGTACGACGCGTACCTACGCAGCGGAAAAATTGACGCGGTTTATATCACCCTTCCCAACCACTTGCACAAAGACTACACAGTGCGTGCTGCGCAAGCCGGCATTCACGTGCTGTGCGAGAAGCCGATGGCGAACACGGTTGCAGAGTGCGAAGAAATGATTCGCGCGTGTGAAGAGAACAATGTGAAGCTGATGATCGCGTACCGGTTGCACTTCGAACCAGCGAACCTGAAGGCGGTTGAGGTGGCACAGAGCGGCAAACTTGGAGATTTGCGAATTTTCAGCTCCGTCTTCAGCCAGCAGGTCCCAGAAGGTAATGTGCGATTGAAGAAGTCTGCCGGAGGCGGACCGTTGATGGATATGGGTGTTTACCCGATTAACGCCAGCCGCTACCTGTTCCGCGAAGAACCAGTGGAAGTAACCGCGGTAGGCGCAAACAATGGCGATCCCCGTTTCAAAGAAGTGCATGAGATGGTCACTGCAGTCCTGCGGTATCCAGAGGAGAAGCTAGCCGTATTGACCGCAAGTTTTGGTGCGGCGCCGTCCGACTCCTATCAGGTAGTTGGAACAAAAGGCGAGATGTGGCTGCAGCCGGCCTTCGATTATCACAGCAAGGCCGAGATGAAGCTCAAGATAGAGGGAGACGACAAGAGCGAGAAATTTGATCAGGTCGACCAGTTCGGCGGCGAGGTGGAGTACTTCTCCCAGTGCATCCTGGACAACAAGCAACCGGAGCCGGACGGATATGAGGGCTTGGCTGATATCCGCATCGTTCAGGCGCTGATTGAATCGACTCGAACAAGGCAGCCAGTGAAGTTACCGCCCTATGAGAAGGCAACGCGTCCCACCAAAGACCAGCAAATGGAGAAGAAGTTCGCGAAGCCGGAAAAGCATCTGGTGAATGCGAAATCCGCATCGGGGCAGTAGCGGGGAGGGGGCATCAGTGGCCCCCTGTTCTGTCTAGAGGCCGCTCTGGCGTTGCTCGTGGCGCTGCTGCATACGTTCACGCTGCTGTCGCAGCATCTGATCGTACGCCTGCTTTTGATTGTCATTCAGGACGGCACGGATTTTGGTATCGCTGTCCTCGCGAATCGCGCGCACTTTCGTGTGGCGATCCGTGGGGGACAGTGAATTGTCGGCCTGAATGCTGGCGATCTGCTGTTGGCGATCACTGAGAATAGGCAATACCTGATTCTGCTGCTCAGCGGTGAGATTCAGCCGCTTAGTCAACATCTTGATCTGCCGATTCGGATCAAGGGGGCGATGGCCTTGTTCCTGAGCGGGCGCGGTCCCCTGTTGCTCCTGCTGCGGAGCGGCGATTGCTGCGCCGGCGATTCCGAGGCCCAAAAAGGTGGTGAGGGCGACGGTTATAATTTTTGTCTGCATTGTGTTTTCCTTCTGAAGATCTTTTTTGATCTCTAACCATTCAGACGGACATCCCGCAGAGGGGTTTAGCTTGCGGCCGTTAAGTTTCATTTAGCGCAAATAGCTGACAGACTGGAGATATGTTCCCCTTTCTGGAGGAGCCTACCTGGTATGGAATGCTTCTCTTGGTCATCGCGGTTCTGCTGCTGACGGTGGAGTTGAAGTTCTACACGCACATGATTTCGGGAATCACAGGAGCGATTCTGTTGGCCTTTGGAATCATTTTGTTATTTCCAGCACCGGATCGAATCTCGCCTGCGTTCGCAACCGCGGTGTCGGTCGCAATCGGTATTATCATCGTGTTTCTGGGAACACTCGGGATGCGCGCCCGGAAAGCGAAATTGCTCATGGGCATCGAAACGCTGGTGGGACAAACGGGTGTCTCGAGCACGCCGCTGGATCCAGCAGGCACCGTGATGGTAAATGGAGAGTACTGGCAGGCTCGCAGCAATCAGGCGATTCCGGCGGGGCAGGCTGTGCGAGTGGAACGAGTCGACAATATGACCATTTGGGTTAGGGAGGCCTGACGGGACGTGGAGACGACTAGTCTACTTTCGGGCGTTTTGTTGATCATCGCGATCATCATCTTCTTTTACTTGATCTCGTCGGTGAAGATTCTGGCTGAGTATGAGCGGGGGGTGATCTTCCGGTTGGGCCGTGTTCTGCGCGAGCCGAAAGGGCCGGGCATCATCCTGGTGTTTGCGCCGCTGGACCGGATTGCGCGGACATCTTTGCGTATTGAAGCAATGGAGGTTCCGCCGCAGGACCTGGTTACGCGCGACAACGTCACGGTAAAAGTGAACGCGGTGGTTTACTTCCGCGTGGTGGATCCCGTGAAGGCAATCATTGAAGTCGCGAACTACTTGTATGCGACGAGCCAGCTTGCGCAAACCACCCTGCGCAGCGTACTCGGCGAAGTGGAACTGGATGAGCTATTGAGCCAGCGGGAGAAAATCAATGTTCGATTGCAGGCCGTACTGGATCAACACACCGGACCGTGGGGCGTGAAGGTGACGATGGTCGAGGTGAAGCAGGTGGATTTGCCGGAGCAGATGATTCGCGCCATCGCGAGGCAAGCGGAGGCGGAACGCGAACGCCGAGCGAAGGTCATCCACGCGGAAGGTGAATACATGGCCGCCGAGAAACTGAGCATGGCCGCGCAGCAGATCCAGAAAGAGCCGGTCGCGATTCAGTTGCGGTATTTGCAGACGCTGGTGGAGATCGGTGCAGAGAAGAATACGACCGTTGTGTTCCCAGTACCGGTAGACTTGCTGACTTCGGTGACGAAGCTGCTGGAGAACATGTCGAAGAGAACCGACGGGTAGGCACTTTCACGACGGGCGAACGGGATGGGGTCGCTCCCGTATTTTACCCCCGATCTCCGCAAGTGAGTGTTATCACTGACTGGGGTAGCAACGGTTTTCCGCGTATTCAACTCTAGACATCGGAGGAAGTTGAATTATGAAGACTGTTCTTTCAGCTGTTTGTTGCATTGCTTTGTCCTGCGGTCCTGCGCTGGCGCAAAAGAAAGGCCACGAAGCTATGACGGATCAAGAGTTCGTCGACTTCGCCGCACAAACCGACATGACGGAGGCCAACCTCGGACAGTACGCAAGCTCACACGCATCGGGGCAGGGCGTAAAGGACTACGCCCAGATGCTGGTGACAGATCACACCAATGACTACACTCAGCTGTCCGGTGTCGCGCAAAAGGCCACTCTCACCGTTCCCAAAGGGCTCGACCCCGCGCACGACAAGATGATTGCTCCCCTTGAGAAACTGGATGGGGCTGCGTTCGATCACCACTATATTCAGGAGATGATCGCCGGCCATACCAAAGCCGTCGCTGTGTATACGAAAGAAGCGGCAGACGCTCAGAGTCCCGACCTGAAGGCGTATGCAAATCAGGCACTTCCGGTGCTCCAAAAGCATCTCGACGGGGCGAAAGATCTGCTTAAAGCTGGGCATTCAGCAAAGAAGATGTAAGACAGCCAGCAATATTCAACTGAGGCAGCTGTCAACTGCAGAGCGCGTTGGCAGCTGCGTTGGATGCAGGAAAACACGCTGGAGTACCCGATTCTTACACGCCGATGTCTTCGTTCCAGAGATCGGGGCGGTCAGCGATAAAACCGCGCATAAGGTCGATGCACTCCTCATCCTGAACGACCTCGATTTGCACTCCCAGTGAGCGCAAATAATCTTCCGCTCCGAGGAACGTTTGATTCTCGCCCACAATTACTCGGGGAATCTTGTAGAGCGCGATGGCACCGCTGCACATGGGACAAGGGGAAAGCGTGGTGTAGATGGTGGACCGGCGGTATGTGTCGGCAGCGAGACGGCCAGCGTTTTCGATGCAATCCATTTCGCCATGGAGAATTGCCGATTTGGCTTGTACGCGCCGGTTGTGGCCGCGGCCGATGATCTTGCCGTCGCACACGAGCACGGATCCGATCGGGATGCCGCCTTCCGCTAAACCGGCCTTTGCTTCGCGTACGGCTTCATTTAGAAAGGGATCGCTGACCATTGTTCATTGATAGCAACTCGCCTGCGGACTCCTTCAGAGCAACTCCCGTCAACTTTCGCCGCTTCGCTTCGGTAACGAGAAACGCGAGTTTGTGCGCGGCCATTTCGTAGCTCAGCCCGTTCGCGTGAACGTTGGAAAGGCAGTTCCGTTCGGCTTCCGTCCGGCCAGTTCGGGGCGCCCAGGTGATATAGATGCCGAGACTGTCGGGCGAACTCAGGCCGGGGCGCTCGCCAATCAGCACGATAGCCAGCTCAGCGCCGATGCATTCGCCGATTACGTCGCCAATTGCGACGCGTGCCTGTTGAGCGATGAAGACGGGATGAGCGGCATCGGGATTGTAATCGAGGCGTGTGAAAACGGCAGCGAGGAGCGGCGCGGCGTGGCGATCGACCGCCAAGGCAGAGAGACCGTCGGCGGCGATGAAGGCGAAGGGACGGCTTTGAGCGAATCGCGATAATGCTTCCCTCGATTCAGCGGAAAGAACGCGACCCCGATCCGGACGGCGCAGATACGCATCGCGAGTTTTTGCCTGGCTCTGCAGCACCAGAGACGGCCAGCCGCGCTGACGGAAGTCCAGAGAAAGGCTTGACGCGTCCAGTGGGAGATGCACCGCGTCGCGGGCACGTGCGTGCGCCAGGCGAAGTTCCAAGAGGGGCGCCGTCGCAATGCTGTTGCCGGCGGTGGGCAGATCCACTCGCGCGGAAGTGAAATCGCGCAGCGTCCGCATGTTAGGTCTCCAGTAAGTGCAGCATTTCCGACAGAGCTGGGCGCCGCGCCGCAACCCACGCTTCGAATTCTGGCGCAGGCCGCAAACCGAAGACAGAGCGCAAGTAGAGCGCGTCCTGATGTGAGCTACTTTGATAATTCAGCATGATGTCATCCGCGCCCGGGACTCCCATGATGTAGTTGACGCCGGCGGCCGCCAGAACCGTAAGGATTGCGTCCATGTCGTCGTCATCGGCTTCTGCGTGGTTTGTGTAGCAGACGTCGCAGCCCATCGGCAGGCCGAGCAGCTTACCGCAAAAGTGGTCTTCAAGGGCAGCGCGGAGGATCTGCTTGCCGTCATACAGATATTCGGGTCCAATGAATCCAACCACTGTGTTCACCAGCATGGGATCAAATGCGCGTGCTACAGCGTAGGCGCGCGCTTCGCACGTTTGCTGGTCTACGCCGTGATGTGCGTTCGCGGATAACGCGCTTCCCTGCCCCGTTTCGAAATACATGACATTGTTGCCGACCTCGCCGCGATGGAGCTCGAGAGCGGCTTCTCTGGCTTCGCGGAGCATTGCGAGATTGACGCCGAAGGACGTGTTCGTTGCCTCGGACCCCCCGATGGATTGGAAGACCAGATCGACAGGGACGCCGGCGCGCAGAGCTTCCATCTGCGTCGTCACATGCGCCAGGACGCAACTCTGCGTCGGGATATCGTAGCGGCGGCGTATTTCGTCAATGAGGACAAGCAGCGTACGGACGACATCGGGATTGTCAGACGCCGGATTGACGCCGATCACCGCATCGCCGCTGCCCAGCATCAGACCGTCAATAATGCCGGCCGCGATGGCGCGCGGATCATCAGACGGATGGTTCGGTTGCAAGCGGACGGACAAGCGGCCAGGCAGACCGACAGTGTTTCGGAAACGCGTGACGACGCGGATCTTGCTAGCGACTTTCACCAGGTCCTGCAGACGCATCAGTTTCGATACGGCCGCGACCTGCTCGGGTATGACCCCGTGAGAAAGCGCGCTTAGGACTTCGCCGGTCGCGTAATTAGTGAGAAGCCAATCACGAAATTCACCGACGGTCAGGGATGAAACGGGCGCAAACGCATCGTCATTTCGGGTGTCGAAAATGAGCCGCGTAACCTCATCGGACTCATAGGGGATCAGCGGCTCCTCGAGGAAGTCTTTCAAGGGCACGTCGGCGAGCGTGATCTGGGCTGCAACATGCTCTTCCGCGCTTTCCGCTGCTATTCCAGCAAGTTGGTCGCCCGACCGCAGCGGTGTTGCGTTCGCAAGCAGCGTGCGCAGGTTTGTGAAATCGTAGACACGCGACGCCAGGGTAGTGCGGTAGCGGCTCAAGTGACAGGGTAGCCCAGAAGCGCAATGACGGATCGATGATTTTGGGCTGTCCAACTTGACAGCACCGAAAACTTAGGTAACACTCCACAAGGGGTGTTTAGGATGTACAAATTATTAGTGGTAATCAGCGTGGCGGCGATTCCAGTTTTCGCACAATCGGGAAGCAATGCGGCTAAGACGACGGCGATGGCCAATCCGCTGAGCGGTGCGGCGAAGTATATGTACGGCATGAGCAAGACCGATTTGCTCAAGTCCGCGCAGGAGATGCCGGAGGAGAATTACTCATTTAAGCCAGTAGATACGGTAAGGACATTCGGGCAACTGGTGGGACACGTTGCGGACGGGCAATATGAATTCTGCTCGGCTGCGGTTGAGGACAAGTCGGAGCATGCCAGCGTGGAAAAGTCTAAAACGAGCAAGGCAGACCTGATTGCCGCGCTGCAAGAAGCTTTTGCGTATTGCGACAAGGCGTACAACATGATGACGGATGCACAGGCAGCCCAAATGGTCAGCTTCTTCGGACGCAACGCGCCGAAGCTGAGCATTCTGAACTTCAACACAGCGCACAACATGGAGCACTACGGCAATATAGTGACATACCTGCGCATCAAGGGCTTGGTTCCTCCATCGAGCCAGCAGAGCACAATGCAATAAGCTCCTTGCAATCCGTGAGCGGGCATCCCGCAAATCGGGGATGGCCAGTTAAACATCGCCGAATCGCGGACCGCTCGGCAAAAGGCTACATCCATACGCGTGGAGGCAGTTATGAAACGCGTTCTTCGGTTCGCAACAGCAAACATTTTGGGCGTGGCTCTGTTGGCGGCGGCCATGCCGCTCCAGGCAGCAACCCACAACAGCGATAATCCGTGGCAGAGCAATGGAGGTGCGCGTTATCAATCCGACTTGTCACAGGGTCGGGATAACGGGCATCGCGGGAACGATCGCGGAAACCGCGGTTATCGTGGCGATGATCATCGAGATTGGGACCGTGGCGGAGGCGCGGTTTACGCAACTCCGGCCTACCCGGCGCCTGATTATGACGCGAACGGTTATGCGTACCCGGACGGCGGGTACTATTATGTGGATCCGCATGGCGGCCAGACCGCAGCTCTAGTGGGGGGAGGAATGGCGGCAGGCGCGGTAATCGGAGCGGCGGCTGGGCACGGAGAAGGTGCGGCAATCGGCGCGGTAATCGGCGGGATCACAGGTGCTATCGCGAGCCACGCTATTCAACGTCACGATTACCGCTAACACAGCAGCTAACAATCGACGATAACGGCGGCGTCTTCTCGCGGCGCTGCCGTTTTATTTTCACGAAGCCTGTTGAAGCGGAACTGCATCGAAGCAAGGTATGGAAGGCTATGAAATCCACCTACACGATTGACCCGGTACACTCCAGCGTGCAGTTCAGTGTTCGCCACATGATGATTTCGAATGTCAAAGGCGCGTTCAGCAGCGTGAAAGGCAATGTGGTTTACGATGCTGATGCGCCTGAGATCGGATCCATAGACGCTGAGATCGACGCCAGCACTATTAACACGCTGGATGCGAACCGCGATACGCACCTGAAGAGCGCCGACTTTCTAGATGTGGCGCAATATCCGACTATTACCTTCAAGAGCACGTCCATAAAGGCTGCCGACGACGGTCTGAAGATCAGTGGCAACCTGACCATTCATGGTGTTACGAAGCCCGCCGTGTTGCAGGTTGAGGAAATCACCCCGGAAGGCAAAGACCCGTGGGGTAATACGCGGATTGGGACATCAGCAAAATCCAAGATCAAGCGCTCCGACTTCGGTTTGACCTGGAATGCCGCGCTCGAGAGCGGCGGATTCCTCCTTGGCGACGAGTTGAAGCTTGACTTCGAAGTTCAGCTTATTAAACAGGCCTAGGCGGCTTTCGCGCCACCAGTGGCCTTGGCGCGCGATCGCTTCAGGGGCGTCAGCAGCGAGAGAACGATTCGCTCATAGGCATAGTTGCTGTTACTGTCACGGAGCTTGTCTGCGAGTTCATGCAGCGTGCCCGCCGTAAATGAGTCAAGTATGGCGGGATGTATATAGTATTTCTTGCAGGTAGCTGGCTTGTTACCTAACTTGCCGGCTACTTCTTTTACCACTTCGATAAGAACAGACTTGGTAACCGGGCTGTCGGCTTTTTCCGCGACTCGAGCCAGCAAACAATTGGCCGCAAGACAGGTTCCGCCCCACGTACGAAAGTCCTTGGCGGTGAATTCGCCGCCGCTGATTTCGCGCAAGTAGTCATTCACATCGCCGGATTCGATTGTGGCCGGCTTGCCGTCCTCATCCAGATATTCGAAAAGCGAACTGCCTGGAAGATCGCGGCACTTCCGGATAATGCGAGCCAAACGCGGATCTTTCACGGTAATCTCGTGATGCTGAGCGCTCTTGCCGCGGAATTTGAACTTCAGCGTGTCCCCGAGAACCTGTACATGCCGGTTTTGCAGTGTAGTCAGGCCGAACGAGCCGTTCTCCTCGGCGTATTCTTCGTTGCCGATGCGAATGTAGGACAACTCCAACAGCTTCACCACAGCGGCGAGAATTTTGCGTTTGGGCATTTCCGGCCGGCTGAGATCGCGCTCGACCGCGCGACGGATGCGCGGGAGGATGCGTCCGAACGAGCGCATGCGATCAAATTTCACCAAATCCCGGACCTTCCGATAGTTCGGGTGATACCGATACTGCTTACGGCCCTTCGCATCGCGTCCCACGGCTTGAATATGCGTGTTTGGGCGGGGGCTGATCCAAACGGAGGTCCAGGCCGGCGGTATAACCAGCGAGCGGATGCGCGTCAGCGTTTCTTCATCTTGGATAGGGTCATCATTTGCATCAAGGTACTGAAAACCGGTTCCCGATGCTTTTCGCTGAATCCCTTTGCCCTTCGGGATGACATACCTGAGTCCCGCCTCCTTGGCCGATTTCACTTCGTCAAGGAAGGCGGGCATTGGTTCCGCTGTTGTCGCCATGCAATTGTGTGATGCAGTTCGCAGTCGAAACACTACTGGATGCTGAGGGCCCACCAGGTGACGTCTAGCACTCGACGGCGTTAAAGATGGCAAAAGCGATCATTTTCGATATAGATGGCACGCTCTTGGATTCGGTAGACCTGCATGCACATGCTTGGCACGAGTCCTTCGAGCATTTCGGTCATAAGATCCCGTACGAGCAAATCCGCTCTCAAATTGGCAAAGGCGGCGATCAACTCCTGCCCTTTTTCCTTGCAGAGGAGGAAGTTAAGCAGCGCGGAAAAGAGATCGAGAACTACAGGGCCAACCTGTTCAAACGCAAGTATCTGTCCAAGGTGAAGCCGTTTCCGGGCGTGCGTGAGCTGTTCCTCAAAGTGAAGGGTGAAAAGCAGCAGGTCGCGCTGGCGTCATCGGCGCGGGGCGAGGAGCTTGAGCAGTACGAGAAGATTGCGCATATCGAGGATCTTGTGGAGGTGGAGACGTCGTCCGCAGATGCGCAGCGATCGAAGCCGCATCCCGACATCTTGGATGCCGCACTGGCGCGGTTAGGCAATGACGTCGACAAGAACGAGGTGATCGTGGTGGGCGACAGCCCCTATGACGCTGAAGCCGCGAAGAGAGCCGGATTGCGGAGCGTCGGCGTACGCTGTGGCGGTTTTCCGGAGCAAGATCTACGAAAGGCCGGCTGCATTGCGATTTACGACGGGCCGGAAGACCTGTTGCTGCACTATGACGAGACGCCGCTGGCGCCTGGGCCAGCTAAGGCCGCGCTTCAAACACAAGGTTGAATGGCGTTTCGGCAGCGCGACGGAAACGAGTGAACCCGCCTGCGCGCACCACTTCCCCGATGCGCTGTTCCCCAGCCTGAGCACCCAGGCAGAGCGCGACCTCTTGCGAGCGAGAACACGGCGTGCAAAGCAAGGTGGAAAAGGAATAGTAGACACGGCCGACAGGGTTCAGGTTCTGGCTCATGTCGTCATAAGCGAACGGCTCAACTATCATCCACGTTCCGTCCGGTTTCAGCGATTCGCAAACGTGCCTAGAAGCGCCGACCGGGTCGCCCATATCATGCAGGCAATCAAAGACGCAGACGAAATCGTAATCGTGTCCCGGGTACTGCTTGGATGTCGCGACCTCGAAGGTCACGCGGCCGGAAAGGCCCTCGCGTTCGGCGGCTTGGCGAGCAGCTTCGATGGATTTGTTGTGGTAGTCGAACCCAAAAAAGCGGGAGTTTGGGAACGCCTTTGCCATAAGAAAGGTGGATACGCCCTTTCCGCATCCAACGTCCGCAACGTCAGCACCGGTCTCCAGCTTCGCTTGCACTTCATCGAGCGCGGGTATCCAGGAAGCGACGAGGTTAGCGGAATAGCTCGGGCGGAAGAACTTTTCGCAGCCGTGGAACACGCGGTCATCATGCTCATGCCAGCCCATTCCGTGACCAGTACGAAAGGAGTCTGCAATGCGCGGAACAGCTTGCAATGCACCTAAGGCGAGTTCGAACGCTCCGGGCAGATAAGCGGGGCTGTTTTCATCGGCGAGCGTAAAGGCCTGTTCCGGCGAGAGACTGAACTTCTCGGTCTCCTTGTCGTACGTGACATACCCGCCAGCGGCTTGGGAAGCCAGCCACTCGCGGACATAGCGCTCGTCGGTGTTGGTTTTACCGGACAGTTCAGCCGGGGTCATCGGCCCGTCTGCCAGTGCCTTGTACAACCCCAGTTTGTCACCGATCACGACCATTCCGGCATGAACGGCCGCGCCCAGGTCACCCACGAACCGATCGACGAAGTCGTTCAGCTTCTGCATGTCCAGACTCATTTCGCTTGTCCCTTGTGACCAGTTCAATATACATGAAAAGACTAGGGTTGAAGGGTGTCGCGCGACCGCGGGAGGGCCCCGCCGAAAGTTCAGCAGGCCCGAGCATTGGCCGGCAATAGGCCGGACTAGTAGCTTTGGCTGAGGACGCGCGTGCAGAGTGCGAGCGTTGCGAAGAGGAAAAACAGAATATCGTTGTTCCAGAACACAAACGCCGTTAGGAGACACAACAGCGCCAACTGGGACCTAGGGTCCAGTGACCAATCGAACATAAGCGGTAAACTCCTATGGTGCCAGATCCGCCGCCAATTGACCAGCAGAATTTAGTTTCAAAATCAAAAGCACCTTAATCGCTGTCGGACTTATCGTCTGAGCCTTGCACGGCTTGAGCAAGAACGCGCACCGCGTCGGGGAGTTGGCCGTAGCCGCCGGTAGCGATTGCCTGTGCGATGTTCGATGCGGCTGAAACGATATCTATCGCCCGCTGGATGGACTTGAGATGGTGAAAAGCGTCATCGGCTTCGCGGGCGATGTTCGCCAGTTGGGTTAGGTCGCCCTGGAGCACATCGAGTGTCTTCTGGAGTGCCTCGCCTGCAAATTCGTCGTGGAAATCGTAGAGCTGCTGGATCTGCGCTTCCATCGCTCCGCGCTGCTGCGGAGTCAGGTCATCGTAGTGCGCGTTACGGAACCCGTCGACTTCGCCCGCAAGCTTTGTAAACAGGTCCGCCAGTTGTTGCGCGTCGCTCACTGTATCGGGCATAAGTTACTCCTTTTGCGAAGGCTGTTTGTCCATTGGAAGCTCTGCAAGTGCCCCATTGATTTTGGAAGTGTACGGCGCCAGCGTCACCATTAGCTCTTTGGCCGAAAGGTTCTTTCCGTCGGCAACCAGCTTGTGATGGCCCTCACGAATGTCTTTCAGTAAACCGGCATAGACCATTGCCCCCGCCCGGCGCTCCTGCAGCTTATCGATGTCCTGATGATAGGCATGGTTCAGCAGGAACAGCATGGAGCCCATACTGCCTTCACCGACGGTTTGATACAAAGCGGTGACTGTCTGCTGCTCCTGATCGAGAAGGTCGAGGTAAGTCCTGGTCGCGCGTTCAAACGCGCTAGTCAGATCGGCGATTTCGGGATCGGCATCATGCACATATTTCACTAAGCGGCTGGTTTGGTAGCCCTCTGTTGCCAGTTGCGTAATAAGACTAGCCAACTTACCCGCGGATTCTATTTGCGTATAACTCAGGCCCGCGGCAGTGGCAGCGTTCTGCCCAACAGCTTCGGCACTTCCCGCGACGGCTGCGGTGTTGAATCCGGCAAGCTGCTGCAAGCTTTTGAAGTAGGAGCTGAGCACGTCGGACATTTTGTCCAATTCTTTGCTCGCAGGGTTGAAGCGCGAGCAGGACGCAATCGCCGAATTGTCTTTGGGAGCTGCCTGTTTCGAACCGGACGGAACAAACTCCGGATAGATCTGCAGATCGGGACGCAGGGTTTCGCGTCGCACACAAGATGAGTAGAGGTCATTGAACAGCGGCGGTCCATCGTTAATGCCGTTCTGCGCGGATTGCGCAAACGCGCTCACGGCGGCGGGGGATGCGCAACTGAGCAGAAGCAGGGATAGCGTCAAAAGGAAAGCAGCAGCGATAGTGTAGAGGCGCAACTATGGAAAGTACCAGATAGGTTAAAGATCCGCAACCTACTCGTAGGAAACACGGCTTCGGCGGTCAAAGTCTACCAGGGTGAGGGTTGGAGGAACCAGTGATGAGAAAACTACTGATTGCACTTACTTTGTCCACAGCGCTCGGCATGCCGCTAGCCAGCTACGCTCAGGATCGCGATGACCGCGATCATCATGATGACCGCGATCATCATGACAACCGATACTATGACAAACACCATCGTGACTACCACGATTGGAACGACCATGAGGACCGTGCCTGGCATATGTACTGGGAGCAGCGGCACCGACCGTATGTAGACTGGACTGGAGCCAGCGCTGCTCAACGTCAAGCCTATTGGGACTGGCGTCACAATCACTCCGACGCTGTTCTGCACATTGACATCGGGCACTAAGTGCCGACCCTGAGTTGCTCAAAGCCTTGCCTGATTTTTTCGTAAGTTTCGTCCAGCGACTCGGGAATGATGCGCGTGTCTGCCACGCTGGTCATGAAGTTAGCATCACCATTCCAGCGTGGCAGCATGTGCATGTGAATGTGTTCTGCTATCCCCGCCCCCGCCGCACGCCCTAAGTTCATGCCTAAGTTGATTCCGTCCGGCTTATAGGCGCGCTCCAGCACAATCTCCGCAGTTCGGGTCAACTCAGCAATTTCTGCGATCGTCTCAGCCGGAGCATCGTTCAGGCGGGATACATGAGCATACGGCGCAATCATGATGTGCCCGCTGGTGTAGGGGTAACGATTCAAAATAATGAAGCTGTGCCCGGCTCGATAAGCGATCAAGCTCTCTACGTCATTTTCCTGCTCCGCCGCGGCACAAAACACGCACTCGCGGCTGCTGTCCTTAGCGGCTTTCATATAAGTGGAGCGCCAGGGCGTCCACAGGTGTTGCATAAGGGAGACGTGATGCGCTGTCTTACGACTTGGAATCCGGGAATCCCGCACCACCGAAGGCGGAACCGGGACCGGCTGATCCTGTAGACGAAGGCGCCGCAGACTCATGCGCAGGCCCCGCACTTCCGGGCTGCTCTGTACCGTGGTTGACCAGATCACGAAGTTCCTTGCTCGGCTTGAAATAGGGGATACGTTTTGAAGGAACTTCTACGCGAGACCCTGTCTTTGGATTGCGTCCGACTCGCGGCTGCCGCTGCCGCGTGCGGAAACTCCCGAATCCGCGGATCTCGATCTTCTCGCCCTTGTGCAAGCTGTTTACGATGCTGTCGAAGATAGTCTCAACGATAGTCTCCGAATCCTTGCGGGTCATTTCCACCACGCGGGCAACTTCTTCAATCAACTCAGCCTTGGTCATATGGTCGCGTATTCCTTAAGATTGACTCTTGTCTTCTTCCCATTTGCGCTGCTTGATTGCGTTCCCCACGCTCGAAGTTGCCACAGCAGCCTGACGTCTGTAATCCTGGAGCCGATTCCGTTCGTCATCGTCCGAGATCGCACGCCGGCTCAGCCCGATGCGCTTTTGTGACTCGTTCATCTTGATGATCTTGAAATCCAGTTCCTGCCCTACGGGTAAGGCGGCCTCTTCGCCGGAGGCCTTGGGCGCGCTTCGCCGCACGGCATCCGCGGCTATTTCGCTACGATGACACAAACCTTCTACTCCCGGTGCGAGTTCCACAAAAACACCAAACTGCACGGCGCGCGAAACCCGGCCGTGCACCACGTCTCCTACCCAATGATCGCGGAAAAAAGTCTCCCAGGCATCGGGCTGTAATTGTTTGACGCCCAAAGAAAGCCGGCGGTTCTGGGCATCGATGCTCAGGATCACGGCCTGTAGCTGCTGACCCTTTTTCACGAGTTCCGAAGGATGCTTAACGTGAGCCGTCCATGACAAATCGGAGATATGAACCAGTCCGTCCACACCTTCTTCGATCTCAATAAACGCCCCAAAATCGGCCAGTTTGCGGACGCGGCCTTCAACAACTGAGCCAACGCTGTAGCGGTCAGCCACGGTTGTCCAGGGGTCGGCTTCGAGTTGCTTGATGCCGAGTGAAATGCGCCGTTCGCGCGGCTTGATCTCGAGCACCACCGATTCCACCTGATCGCCCACCTTAACCACTTTGGCGGGATGCTTCATGCGGCGGCTCCAGGTCATCTCCGAGATGTGAATCAACCCTTCAACGCCCGGTTCCAGTTCCACGAATGCGCCGTAATCGGTGATGCTGACAATACGCCCGATGACGCGGCTCTGCAGCGGATAACGCGCGTCAATGTCGATCCATGGATCGGGGCGCATTTGCTTTAACCCGAGTGAAATGCGCTCTTTCTCGCGATCGAACTTTAAAACCTTGACGGTGACCTGATCGCCTACGTGCACGATGCTCGATGGATGCGATACATTGCCGTAGCTGAGATCGCTCACGTGCAGAAGCCCGTCGATGCCGCCCAAGTCGACGAAAGCACCATACTCGGTCAGGTTCTTGATCGTGCCCGAAACTTCGGCACCTTCGAAAATGCCGGCCAGCGCTTCGGCTTTACGTTCCTGCGCTTCCTGCTGCAGGATGGTGCGGTGCGAAACGACGGCATTGCCACGCCGGCGATTGAGTTTGAGAATGCGTACCGGCAACTCGCGGCCGACATAGGCGTCGAGGTTGTGCGTCGGGCGCAGTTCTATCTGAGAGCTTGGAAGGAAAGCATCAATTCCGATATCCACATGCAGTCCGCCTTTGATTTTGGCGGTCACGCGGCCTGTCACCGTTGTGCATTCGGCGGCAGCTTTTTCAAGCTGATCCCAAACTTGCAGGCGATGCGCGCGCTCATAGGAGAGCAGTATGTATCCGTCCACCGGTTCGCCCGTGCGGTCGAACATCACTTCGATCACGTCGCCGCGTTTTACCGTTGGCTTGCCGTCGATGGTCGGGAACTGCGATGCCGGAACCAGGCCCTCTATTTTGCGGCCGATATCGACTATAACTTCTTTTTCGGAGACGCTAAGAACATGCCCGTGCAACACTTCTCGGGTGTCGGCCGCAAAGTGGCTGCTGTAGTCGTCGAGAAAAGCCTCGTAGTCGCTGTTATCGACAAGTGTAGGAGCCTCAATTGAATCTTCAATGGGACCGGGCATTCTTTTTCCATCATTCCTGCGACTGTGTGTGGGGCCGGCTTTCGGAACCTTCCTGGATAGCCGCGTGGAAAGTTAATTTAATCAACCTCTAAGAAGGCGCTTGAAACGGGTTCAAAGTATTGACAGTTCAAGTACTTCAGAACTATACCGGAGGACTACCTCCATGTCAACCAACTTTAGACAGCAAACCTGGTGCCATTTACGCCGTAATTCGACCGAAAGTTCCGGTCTGGGGCCGGTAGATCGAGATATACTTAAGCAGGTGTAGTCCGCTCAACGCGGAAGGAGATTCATGTTAGACGGTTTGTTCCAGCCCACTCACCTTTTAGTCATTCTGGTGATTGCGCTGTTTGTTTTTGGACCAAAGAAGCTGCCCGAATTGGGACAGGGGCTGGGAAAGGGCATTCGCTCTTTCCGCGACAGCATGCGTAATGCGACGGCTGAAGAACCGGACAAGGTGGAGACTTCAGCTACCAAGCCAGCCGAGCAACCTAAGTAGTCCTGTTTTGTCTTTCTTTCGATAAGCTGTAGCCATTTCTATTGCGCCGGCAATCGCGCAGTTCGCGTGCGCCCACGTTCGCTTTAGTTTCGCAAAGTCGTTTTTTGATTTGGGTCTTAACGCAACCGACTTGGCAGTAAGGCCATACGTTCCGATATCGGTCCGCCTTTTCCACCATCTGTTCCTCTTGCCTGTTGGGAAAACGTTTCTTGTTTTCCCAAACTCAACCAGAAATTTTTTCCACGTTGTCTACGTTGTGTGAATTGCCTTCCGCTGTGCACTTTTACCAGCGTTGACGGCGAAAATGCCTGATTTCGTTGCCATTCTGATCGCTTATCGAGGCATTTGTATTCCACCGGTCCAGGGTGGCAGCAAAACTGCCTATCTATATGCCGTCAGTGCTAAGTTGCTGATGAGAGCAAGGTGATCCAAAGAGGTCACTGAATTCGGAAGCGTTTCAAACGTAACTGAATAAGAACAAAAAGAAAATAGGAGCGGTGGAGATCAATGACAACAGAAGAATACGGCAAGGCCTATCAACGTGGATTTAACCTGACAGTTCGTTTCTTGGTATCACGCGGACTCTCGTATGATGCGGCACTGGATACAGCCCAGGCTGCATGGGCGAAAGGATGGGAACGTCGCGAGCAATTGCGCGATCCCAATCTGGTTCTCACCTGGACAAACAGTATTGCGCTCAACATTCACAGGACATTTCTGCGACGTGAACCGCAAACCCAAACGCTCCCCGAATTGCAAGCGCCCCCAAAGATGAACGTTGCCGCAATTGACGTGAAGCGGATTCTGAATGAGTGCAAGCCAAACGACAGAGTCGTTTTGGAAGGTCACTATATTGAAGGCTACAAAGTGCAGGAAATTGCCCAGCAGCATGGCTGGTCGGAAACTGCAGTCCGTATTCGGTTGCTGCGTGCCCGCCGAAGCGTAGAGCGCCGCCTCAGCCGGCCGAAGCATGCTCGCCTACGGAATCTCGCGGAAAAAACCAAAAAGGCGCTCGCGAGCGCTCTTGACGTAGCGTCCCTGGAGACCAAGGTCGCGTAGCTTATTGAGTCCTGGCGAGTAGTCGCAGACGTTTGGATAGCCACACTGCGTCTCCTGCTTGCCCGTAGCGTGGCAGACCACAGTTCGGGCGCACCAGAGAAGGTGCGAGCGTTCAGGTCTGCCACGCCTCTATTGTTTTCTGTCCGCTGACCCGCGGTATAGTCGGGAAACAACCGACTATGCGCCGTCTCTGTCCGATCGTCGTTGCCTGTTTCCTTTGCGCAGCCGCGGCGCAAACTCCAGTCGCGAATCTGCGAATCCCCGATATCAGCTACGAGAAGTACCAGCTCCCGAACGGCCTCGAAATCATCTTGCATGAGGATCATCGGTTGCCGCTTGTTGCACTGGATGTCTGGTATCACGTTGGTCCGTTGAACGAAGTGCAGGGGCGAACGGGTTTCGCGCACCTTTTCGAACACATGATGTTCGAAGGCTCAGAGCACGTTGGCGAAAAAGCGCACTTCAAGTTTCTGGAGGGCGCAGGCGCCACCAACGTAAACGGCACCACTGACTTCGATCGCACCAATTACTTCGAGACGCTGCCCAGCAATCAACTCGAACTCGGCTTATGGCTTGAGAGCGATCGCATGGGCTTTCTTCTGGAGAAGCTGGACAGGACGCGGCTGACGAACCAGCGCGATGTGGTGCGCAACGAACGGCGCGAAGGCGAAGGTGCACCGTACGAACTCGGGGAAGAAGAGATGTACCACCAGCTTTTTCCCAAAAACCATCCCTATTATGCGGACGTCATCGGCTCGCACACGGACATCGAAGCCGCGCGACTCATGGACATCCGCGACTTTCATCAGCGGTACTATATTCCAAACAACGCAACGCTCGCCATTGCAGGCGACTTCGATACCGCGACGCTGAAGCCGCTGCTTGTGAAATATTTCGGCTCCATTCCGTCGGGGGCGACCCCTGAGAAAGTGCACGTGAAAACGCCGCCCATTACCAGCGAGCGCCGTTCCGTCGTAACCGATGACGTGAAGCTGCCCCGCGTAACGGTGGCGTGGCTCACCGCACCGGCGTACCATGCCGGCAACGCAGAGGCGGAAATCATCACCCAGATTCTGGGCGTCAGCAACGGCAGCCGCCTTTACCAGAAACTCGTATACGAAAAGCAGATGGCGCAAACGGTCTCGTGCGAGACGAACTCGTTATCTCTGCAATCTGTGACCGATTGCAACGTAACCGCCCGGCCCGGCGTGAAGCCGGAAGATCTGGAGGCGGAAATGAACCGGCAAATTGATGCTTTACGGACAGGTGGGCCGACTGAAGCCGAGTTGAATCGTGCACGCGCGCGTGCCCTGACAAATAGAATTGTGGCGCTGCAGCGGCTGGGTGGTTTTGGCGGCGTGGCAGACACATTGAATGCTTACAACCAATACGTTGGCGACCCCGGTTTTCTGTCCAAAGACATTGCGCAGTTTCAGAACGCTACGGTGGCATCTGTGAAGTCTGTCGCTGAACGCGACTTCGCGAAGACGCAGCGGGTCACAGTCTATTCGGTGCCAGGCAGGAAGGTGCTGAATGACGTACCCCGCAGCCCGGATTCGACCGACGCTGACGTGAAGGTAGTTAATCCCTATAGTGAGGCCTTCGAAACCGAGCAGAACTGGCGTACGGCGCCTCCCGCGCCGGGCCCGACTCCGAAGCTGCACTTACCCGTTCCCACAATATTGACGCTCGACAACGGCCTCAAAGTCTATGTGACTCAAGACCACTCTCTCCCTGTTTTCACCGCGAGCGTTCTGGTCTTTGCCGGCGCGGATGGAAATCCGGCAAACCGCCCGGGACTTGCGTCCTACACTGCGCGCATGCTCCGACAAGGAACGACGCGCCGCTCCGCTACCCAGATTGCAAAGGACAGCGGCGATATCGGAGCGACTGTCGCGACCGCCGCAAATGAAGACGAAGCGTCGGCGAGTATCGGCGGACTGAGTACGAACGTTGCGCCTGCTCTGGATCTGTTGAGCGACATTGTTCAGCATCCTTCCTTCAAGCAGGAAGAAGTGGAACGTATCCGCTCCGAACGGCTGACAGCGATTATCCAGGAAGCCGACAGTCCGTTCGCCACGATTCTCCGGGTTGGTCAACGTATTGTGTACGGTGACAACGCTTACGCGTATCCACCGAGCGGGACCACTGAGTCAGTGAAAGCAATTACCGCGAAGGATTTGACGGATTTCTGGGCAGCTCACTACGGTCCGCACAACGCGACGCTCGTGCTGGCCGGCGACCTCACGGAAGCGCAGGCAAGGCAATTGGCCGAACAATACTTCGGCAGCTGGACAAATGCGCGAGCGTCTGCGCCAACGGTACCCGCCACTCCGGAAAACATCAACAGACGCGTGGTGATTGTCGACAAACCTGGTGCGCCCCAAACAGCGCTCTTCGTCTTCGGTCTCGGCATCGCTCGCAATACGCCGGATTACGCCGCCAGCAATGTAATGAACGATATCCTGGGAGGTCTCTTCTCCAGCCGCATCAATATGAACCTCCGCGAGCGCAACGGCTATACCTACGGCGGCTTCTCGTTTTTCAACGAGCATCGGGGCGTTGGCCCTCTTGTTTCCGGAGCGCAGGTGCGCACGGACGTAACCGCGCCTGCTGCCCAGGAACTGATGAAGGAACTTCACGGCATAACAACGGGGCCGCCAACCGAAACCGAGATTCAACTGGCAAAGAATTTCTCGCTGCAATCGCTATCGGGACGATTTGAAACCAATCGCTCGACTTCCATGCTGATGGGCGACCTGTTCATCTACGATCTTCCGGCCGATTACTATCGCAGCCTGCCCGCGCAATTCGATTCGCTGACGCCGGCCGAGATCACAGCTGCAGCGCAAGCGCATGTGAATTCCGACCACATGGTGTTGGTTGCAGTAGGAGACCGCGCGAAGATTCAACCCGGACTCGAAAAGCTAGGGTTGGGACCAATTGAACTTCGTGACGCGCAAGGCAATCTCGTCACCAAGTAGCGGCGAACAGCCACGTTTTATCGAGCGGATGATCAGGAACGATCTGGGGGCGCTTTGTCGGGTTCAGGCCTGATGGTCACAACCTGATCAAAGCCTTCTTCCA
>DATBEG010000005.1:0-28250 GCA_036276155.1 Bryobacteraceae bacterium
TCAGCGAACGGTACGTTTGTGAACGGGCGGCCTGTGCGCGGTCAGGTGCATCTGAAATCGGGCGATATGGTATCGCTCGGCGGATTCAAGATCCGCTTTATGGAGGAGGCGCCGGAAGACGAGCGTTTCAAGATCGAGGCCGGGAAGGTCGACCTCGACCGCCTCCAAAAAGAGGGTGCGATCTTAGAGCTGGACAAGGCGGAGGCCGCCGACGGTCATCTCAAAAACTTCGAAATCTTATATGAGGTGGGTGTCACGCTGGCGCGCAGCCGCTCAGTCGAGGAGGTGACCAGCGCAGCTTTGGAACTGCTGTTTAAGATTGATCAAGTACACCGCGCCGGCGTTGTCCTTTGGGATGAAAAAAAGAGCGCATTTCTCAGTCCGGAACTGCACGTGCGGAATGCGGGCAGGGCGAGTTCGATGGGGGGCGCCTACGATCCATCGAAGCTATTGATGAGTCAGACGATTTTGCGTCGAGTCCGGAAAGAGAACCGCCCTCTATTGGTTCGCGATGCGAAATCGGAGGAATCGCTGGACAATGCCATGAGTATTGTGCGGGCGGGAATACAGGCAGCATTCTGTTCGCCGCTGACCTACCAGGGGCGTTTCCTCGGGATTTTGTATGCAGATAATCTAGCGCAGCCGGACGCGTTTTCGGAAGCGGATTTCCGACTATTTACCAGTATTGCCGCGCAAACCGGTCTCGCCTTGGCGACCGCAGTCGCTAACCGTGACCTGATCGAGCGCGAGGTGGAGAAGCAGGCGCTGGCCCGTTATGTCCCGCCGCAAGTAGCGGAACTGGTTCTCAATGCGGGCGGCGCAGCACGGCTTAACGGCGACCTGCAGCCAGTGACGGTGCTTTACGCTGATATTCGCGGTTTCACCACGATATCGGAGAAGATGGATGCACGCGAAGTGGTTGCTATGCTGCGTCAGTTCTTCTCGACGATGAGCGCGGAGATCATCAGTTGTAACGGCACCGTAGACAAGTTCATCGGCGATTGCATTATGGCGCTCTTCGGGGCGCCCGTCCATTCCTATCATGCGGTTCGGGAAGGTTTGGAGGCAGCGATTGGCATGCAACGACGAATGACGATCTTCAATGATGAGCGCGTCCAACGCGGCTTGTCTCCGATTCAGATTGGGATTGGACTGCATTGTGGGCCAGCGGTTGTGGGAAACATCGGATCGGAGGACCGCGTGCAATATACCGCGATCGGCGATACGGTGAACGTTGCCGCGCGGCTGGTGTCCACGGCGGGACCCGGGCAGATCCTTGCGTCCGATGCAGTGCGGTTGGCATTGCCGGATCACCCAGGGTTCGAGCTGTTGGGAGACGTGGGATTGAAGGGGCGTGCTACACGGGTAACAATCTTTTCAGTGCGTTGGAACGAGCAACCTGCAGCTGTTTAGAGCGGCCCAGCGGATAACGACGCCCAAATGAAAGTAACTTGCGAAATCCTGCACTCAACGCAGGTAATATCTTCGAGTACTCTGACACTAACTACGACGCTCGATCTCCGGCGTTACTTCTCCCCGTCGCGTTCCGCATTGGCCAGCAGGAACGTTGGCGCCAGTTGGAGCGGCTCAAACAGTCCGCCGCTCTCTCGAATGGCCCTGCCGGTTTTGCACGCCGCGTCACGGCAACAGTCCTTCCAAAATCACGACGGCGAACGCTAATTCACTCGTGTGAGTCAGTGAAATCGTGACTTGTCCCGCGCCCAGCCGTTCCGCCACTTGCGCGGCTAGCCCATGCAGTAATAATTTCGGACGGCCGGAGCGTTCATTGACGACTTCAAAGTCTTTCCAGGTGACACCAAGATTCCAACCTGTGCCGATCGCTTTCATGCCCGCTTCTTTGGCTGCGAATCGGGCGGCGAACCGTTCGGCTGCATTCGCTTTGCGCGAGGCGTAGGCGCGCTCACCCGGTGTATAGATCCGATTCAGGAATCGGTCGCCGTAGCGCGCGATGCTCGCTCGTATTCGCGCGACCTCAGCCATGTCCGTGCCCATGCCAATGATCATGTTTACCATCATGCCGCGCGCCGGCGATTCTGCCAGTGAGAGAATAAGGTCGTTTATGCACATTCCGGATAACTTCCTGACGCCTCCGGTTTGGGCAACTCTTGACTGTGTTGCCGCGCCAGCGATTGCTGTTGTCTCGCGGCGAGCGCGAGCATCCGCGGATCTGAGTCAAACCTCATTGCTGGGCGTTCTGGGAGCCTTCGTATTTGCCGCGCAAATGGTGAATTTTCCGGTCGGGGTGGGCACCAGTGGTCATCTCGTCGGCGGGACTTTACTGGCATGCATTGTGGGGCCTTGGGCGGCTGCCCTCGTGATGACCTCCATTCTGCTCATTCAGGCGCTGGTATTTCAGGATGGCGGAATTCTGGCGCTTGGAGCGAATGTCTTCAACATGGCGCTGATGGGCGTTCTGGTCGGCTATTTGCCGGCAAGGCTTTTAGCCGGAAGCAAGTGGCGGAACCTTGGAGTGTTTGTTGGCGGCACGTCCTCAGTTCTCATCAGCGGTTTGCTTGCTCTTTCAGAGCTCTCGGCGTCCCACATTCACATTTCCTCCGCAATGGTGGAGGTGAGTCTCCTGGTGTTTCTCGTGAATGCTCTCGTTGAGGGTGCGATCACAGTTTCCGCCCTGCGGGCAATCGAGCGTCTCAAACCGGGGATTACAATCCTCGGCCGTAACGCCTGCTCGCAGTATCTTCGGCCCTTCAGGGCGCCGCGACTGTCGTTCCTAATAGCATTTGCGGCCATGATGGTCGTACTTTGCGGGGTAGTCGTAGGTTCAAGACTACCCGATGGATTGGAACGTCTCGCGCTTCGTTTGGGCGTGCCTCTCGCTCATCCTGTTCTGCATGCGCCATTGAGCGATTACTACATTCGTCAGTTCGGGAGGAATTGGCCGAGCCAAGCGACTGCAGGTCTGCTGGGTATCATCTGCATTTACCTGATATGTGCGACCGCGAGCCACTTACTTGCTCGCGCCCGGCGCTCCTATTCTCAATAATTTCGAGGACTCGACCCACTGCGCCCCGCCGCACTCGCCCGGTTCAGCACGCAACACAGCTTCGTTCATCTTGTCGACGCCAGAGTGAAGTTACTGCTGCTGCTGGCGTTTCTGCTTTCACTCGCCCTTCTGCGCGGGCCGTCCGCCGTCCAGATTGGCCTTTGCTTTGTGTACCTGATCGGCACGATCCTGCTGGCTCGACTGCCTTGGCTGGCGGTGTTGAAACAGTCGCTGCTCGTCATTCCAATTGTCGGCTTTTTCGCGCTGGTGATCTATCTCAGCGGCGATTTGCCACGAGCCGTTTCAATACTCTGCAAGACTTATCTGTCTGGACTCGCGGTCATTATCTGTGCGGCTTCGACTCCGCTTCCGAAAGTTATGCAGGCAGGGCGACTGTTGCGCGCGCCCGGTTTTCTATTGGACGTCACACAACTCATTTACAGATATCTTTTTGTCCTCACTAGCGAGTTCCGCGCCATGCGCACGGCATTTTTCGTCCGAGCAGGTCAGGCCGGCCCACGCACATTTCGTTCGGCGAGTGGAATAGTTGCCGTGTTATTCGGACGAGCCTACCGCAGAGCTACTGTAGTCGATACAGCGATGTTGTCGCGCGGCTTTTCCGGCGTCCTGCCTACTCCGCCGAAACGCTCTTTGGCGCTGAAGGATTTCGCTGTCTTGTTTGCGGGAATCACAGGGCTGATTTTATTGCGAATCGCGTAACATGCGGAGACTCCTGCACATACGAGAACTGAGTTACACGCATCCCGATGGTACGCGAGCCTTAACCAACATCAGTCTGGATTTGGCAGAGGGCGAAAATCTGGTGCTATTCGGACCAAATGGCTCAGGAAAAACAACACTGTTGCTTCACCTGAACGGAACCCTGGCAGCAAACGGCGAAGTGACGATTGGGGCGATAGATGTCATAAAGAAAAACTTAAACGAGATTCGCCGTCGAGTTGGACTTGTATTTCAAGAAGCCGACGATCAACTCTTCATGCCCACCGTGCTTGAAGACGTGATGTTTGGCCCGCTCAACCTGGGCTGGTGTCACGAACATGCCGACCGCGAAGCGAGACAAACACTTGAAGCTGTGGGCATCGGTCCAGAACTATATGACAAGCCGCCGTTTCATCTAAGTTCGGGCGAGAAGCGTCGCGTCGCTTTGGCCGGCGTTTTAGTCATGCGACCTGAACTTCTGCTGTTAGATGAACCAACCACCTCACTGGATCCCCCTGGACAGCGTGCGTTACTGGAATTACTCAATAAGCTGCCACAGTCGAAGATCGTGGCGACGCACGACGTTTCTTTTGCTGAGGCGGTCAGCGAGCGCGCTGTGTTTCTGGAGAACGGACGAATCGTTGCGGACGGCAGCGTTCGCGATGTCGCGAGCCGTTTCGGCTGGAATCCCTACGACTGACTCTTACGAAATGCTGCCCAACGCTTCTTCTGGGCAGCCGCGATTCGTGCGCGTGCCTCGGGGCTCAGTGCTCGCTTCTTACGCGAGGCCGAGCGATGTGGAGCGGAACTCGCGGCTGTTTCTCTCTTGGATGCCGGCTTTTTCGCAGCAGCGCCACGCCCGGAGAGCATTCTGCGTACTTCCGAAATCTGCTCGTCCAACTTCTCTCGCTGTGACTCTAATCCCTGCAGAGCTGCTTCCAAAATTTCCCGGCTAGGTGCTGACCCCGACGATTTTGCCATACATTCTAGTAAGTAGCACAATTGCGAATAGATTTCATGGTCTACTTACTTTTCGCTTCGCAAAGAAGTGTTACTGGTCCATCGTTGATCAGTTCAACCCTCATAGGAGCCTGAAACTTCCCTGTTTCTACTCTAATTCCGTATCGGCGACAGCTATGGACAAAGAGTTCATATAGCGCCTCGGCTAATTCAGGTCCTGCCGCTTCCGCAAAGGACGGTCTATTCCCTTTTTGTGTGTCTCCATATAAAGTGAACTGTGAAACGATAAGCAACTCACCCCCGACTTCGATCAGACTGAGGTTCATCTTACTGTCGGTATCCGGAAAGATACGTAGATGGACGACTTTTTTGGCTAATTGCTCGGCTTGTTGCGGGGAATCGGCGTGAGTGATACCGACCAGCACCAGTAGTCCTTTGTTAATCGAGCCGACAACAGTGTTATCTACTGTCACGTTAGCCCGTGTCACGCGCTGTACTAAGGCTCGCAAGTGTCGAGTTATCTTCGCGCGAGATGTAATTGCGACGTCACCGCACCGTCCGCAGCAGACCCGACCAGCGCAGCGTATTTAGCCATGACTCCCGACGTGTATTGGGGTTTCGGCGGCTTGAATTCAGTCAGACGGCTCGCTAACTCGGCTGCCGGTATATCCAGGCTAATTTGGCGGCTCTGGATATCAATCGTGATTGCATCGCCTTCACGCACTGCGGCGATCGGCCCGCCGACGGCAGCTTCGGGGGCAACATGTCCCACCATGAATCCACGAGTTGCGCCGCTAAACCGTCCGTCAGTAACGAGAGCGACACTATCTGAGAGTCCCTCTCCCACAATCGCACTTGTGACGCCTAGCATCTCTCGCATGCCGGGACCACCTTTCGGCCCTTCATAGCGAATGACAACCACATCGCCAGCCTTGATTTTGCTGGCCAGCACGGCTCCCATCGCTGCTTCTTCACTCTCAAATACCCGGGCAGGTCCCGTTTGTGCAGTTCGATTGAGCCCGGTCACTTTTATGACCGCACCTTCAGGCGCCAACGTTCCTTTCAGTATCACGAGCCCGCCAGACCTTTTTATGGGGTCGTTTAAAGGCCTGATAACGGTCTGTCCCGGTGTCTCAGTAACACCCTCCACCTGTTGCGCCAGAGTCTTTCCGCTGACTGTAAGTGCGTCGGCCGCAACAAAGCCGCCGTCAACAAGGCGCTTCGTGATGACCTGTATTCCCCCTGCTTTATCCACATCCGCTGCGGTGTACTTACCTGCGGGTTTCAGGTCTGCGAGAAGCGGCGTTCGGTTACTCAGTTCCTGAAAATCGTCGATTTCGAGCGGAACCCCTGCTTCGCGTGCGAATGCCAGTAAGTGAAGGACGGCATTCGTGGATCCGCCAGAAGCTGCCACGCTGGCGATCGCATTTTCTATTGCCGTTCGAGTAACTATTGCTCGCGGCCGGATATCTTGCCGCACGGCATTCATGATGATTTCGCCACACTGCCTGGCTGCATCGTGTTTACGTGCGTCTACCTGGGGGATAGAGTTCAGGCCGAGGGGCGACAGACCGATGACTTCCATGACCGTGGCCATAGTATTCGCGGTATATTGGCCTCCGCAAGCTCCAGGGCCGGGACATGCGGCATCTTCAATCGCAGTCAACTCAACATCACTGAGCCGGCCCGCGGCATTAGCGCCCACGGCTTCGAACACATCCTGAATGGTGATGTCGTTCCCTCTGTACTTACCGGGCAAGATAGTTCCACCGTAGAGAACCAAACTCGGAACGTTGAGTCGGAGGAGCGCCATCGCCGCGCCAGGGATCGTCTTATCGCAAGCCACCAGAGCGACGATGCCGTCGAACATATGCCCGCGCGCAACGAGTTCGATCGAATCCGCAATAACTTCGCGGCTTACCAGCGAAGTCTTCATGCCCTGAGTGCCCATCGTGATACCGTCACTGATCGCGATGGTGTTGAATTCCATCGGTGTTCCGCCAGCTTCGCGAATACCCTTTGCGACGTCGATGGCCAGTTCTCGCAAATTGAAGTTGCACGGCATAGTGCCAATCCAGGTGTTGGCAATGCCGATAATCGGCTTTTTTAAGTCCTCATCCGTGTAGCCGATGGACTTGAGAAAGGAGCGGGCCGGTGCGCGATCTTTTCCTTGCGTGATCTTGTAGCTCTGAAGTTCCATTGAGAAACCTCAGTTTAACGTCTCGCAAGACGTGCTTGCCTGGACGCAGCTTTAGGACGTGATTTGACTCCGGCGCCGATGCCAGAATCGAACTCCGAATAACAGAAGCGCGCCGGCAGTCAGAAACATCGGAGCCGGTTCCGGTACCGGCAAAGGGTCATTCGCGGCAACAACATTCGCGGAGCCAGATAATGTGGGGTCGAGCGCAACCGCGTACGTCTGCCCGTTCAGAGATCCAACGCCAATGATGTCTCCTGAGTTGTTGATCCCATAAGCTGCCGAAATCGTCCAGCCGGAGGCAATCGGCAGAAGGCTATTCAAGTCAACCATTATGTTGTTTGAATAGAGGAACGCGTCTTGGGTGGAGTTATCGCCTAAATACGAGACGCCAACCACAGAGCCTGAGTCGTTGATCCCGTAAGCGGCGCTCCCGAATCCGCCGAGGGTTCCTAAATCGATCGCATTGCCGTCGCTGTATTCCGAGGCGTGAAGATAGCCGGAACTGTTTACGAAACTTCCAACCGCTGTGCCGTTTGAATTAACCCCAAACGCATAACTGCTTGAGCTACAGCCGGGACAAAGGTTTGTCATCGAGTTGCCGTTAGATAAAAAGGCAGCGAAGACACCAGCCCCGGTCATGCTGTAACCGACAATCTGCCCTGAGGCATTGATCCCGTAAGCTGAACTCCAGCCGCCGCCGAGCGTCCCGAGATTGATTAGTGTTCCGCCGTTGTACTCGAAGGCATTCAACTGACCACCAGGGGTGATGTAGCCGCCGGCAATCTGGCCTGAATCGTTGATTGCCGTGCCATAGCCCGCAATGCCTGGTGAGATCTGATTGCCCCCCGACCACTCAGTTACCATCGGAGAGCCATTCGAGTAGGTAGTGCCTACGATCATGCCAGTGCTGTTGATGCCGTTTGCCTGGCCAATACCGGGCAGTGCGGTTGTTTGGCCGTTCAGCAGGACCGGCACTTGATCACCTGCAGCATTGGTGATGTAACCAACACCGTTGCCGGACCCGTTGATCGAACCCACCGAACTGGTCCCTGTTAGCGCGCCCAGGACTTGGACTGAATAAATGGGGCCTGCTGAAACAGATTGCAGGCCCCCCAGGAAGAGGAACACAATGGTGGAGGAAACTCTGCCGCAAGAGGCCATAATCTGTGCCGGGAACCCACGCATACCTCACTCTTCGGCAGCGCCCGATTGAAGTATCTCTGAGAAAAACCCGAGGTGGCAAGAGGAGTAGATACTAAGAGTAATCTGCTCCAAGCCCTTACGGAATAAGCAGAAGTAAGGTGCTATTCAGCTTCGGCGAGCTTACGCGCTCTCTGCCACTGCAGCCGGTCTCGATATTCCTCGTACAGCGTGCTGAAGGCCGCCCACCAGTACCCCGAAACGAAGAGGACGAGGAACGGAATCGCGAAGAAGTTCAGCGTTTCAATCGCGAAATCGATCATGTAGATGAAATAGCAGCCTATAGCGAATTCAACAAAGGGTAACCAGCCGCTCTTGCGCCGATAAGCGGTCGGTCGAATCATCACCTTCTGTTTACCTAGGGCATACTTAGCCGTCCGCGCAAAACTGGTTTGAACTCCCAGGAGCGCCTCAATCACGCCTTTACTATTGCTGACCGTAAGGGCCACGCCTGCAGCCATCAACATCGGCATGAAGAAAATGGATTTCCACCAGCCCTTCGGATAAAGCACACGTTGCGCGTACAGATAGAAGGCGGTTAACGACCAGAAAGAGGCCACGATCAGCGGCAGGTCAATCAAAACCATTTGGAAAACACCCATGTAGAAGCGCACGATCATCACGGGCAGCATGAGCATTGAGACGATGATCATGAGCGGGTATGAGATGTTCGGCGTGAGATGCATGAATGCCTCCCACTTTTGTCGCCACGGGAGTTTCGCCTTGAAGATGCGCGGCAGCAACTTAATTGCAACTTGCGTCAGACCTTTCGCCCAGCGGGCTTGCTGAACCTGGAATCCGTACGTCTCGACGGGCAACTCTGCGGGGCAATCCAGAGCGGGAAGATACACGAATCGCCAGCCGCAAAGTTGAGCGCGGTAACTCAGATCGGAATCTTCAGTGAGCGTTTCGTGCTGCCAACCGCCTGCATCATCGATCATCCTTCGGCGCAGCACGCCAGCGGTGCCGTTGAAATTGAAGAACAAGCCCGATCCGCAGCGGGCGCCATGCTCGAGGACAAAATGCCCGTCGAGCAGCATGGCTTCCACTTGCGTCAGAATGCTGAATTCCTTGTTTAGGTGACCCCAGCGCGTTTGCACAAGGCCGACAGTCGGATCCGTGAAGAAATGCACCGTCCTTTGCAGGAAGTCGCTCGGCGGAATGAAATCTGCGTCAAAGATGGCGATCAACTCACCGGTGGCAGTTTCGAGACCGTCCTGCAATGCGCCCGCCTTGTATCCATGGCGGTTCGGGCGATGTCTGTATTCAATGTTCAGCCCGGCGGCGCGGTACTCGTTGCAAAGGCGCTCTGTGAAAACGTGCGTTTCATCAGTGGAATCATCGAGCACCTGAATCTGCAGAAGATCACGCGGATAATCCAGCTTGGCGGTCTCCTGCAGCAGGCGCTCGACGACGAAACGTTCATTGAACAGCGGCAACTGCACCGTGACCGGCGGCAAGTTCTGGTACTTTTTCGGCGACTCGGTCAGAAGATTCTTGCGGTACTTGCGATAGCGGCGAATGGTCTCGTAGCGGTGAACGCCGTAGATGGAGAGTAGGAATAGAGTTCCGAAGTAAGGGATCAGCAGCGCCCAATCAAAGGGAGACAGCCTGTAAATGCCTGAAAACGTGTCGTCGAAAAGCCCTGTCATGACGCGTGTTTGCAAATTCGGCTGCGTGAAAAACAACGCCAGTACTGAAATCAGTATGTGCATCGGAATCAGAAGGTTAGAGCTCTCACGACTATGGATTAAGTGTAGCGGTTTTTCTACACTTTTTCATTGAAAGTACTTAATGGCTAGTACTAACGGACGAGAACTTCAGGGCCGTCTTAGCGTATCATCTTATGGAATCGCTGGAGGGTTCTTAAGGTGCGTGAACATATCAAGATTTTGGGGATTCTCAATATCGTCATGGGTGCTTTCACCGCGCTGGGAGGACTTGCTGCTCTGGTGGTTACGGGTGGTATGGCTGGAGTCATCACCGCTTCGGCAACCGACTATCAGGACCGAACTGTAGCAGCCCCGGTGATTGCCGGCATTGGCATGGCCGTTGGAGTTTTCCTGCTCCTGCTCTCGCTACCCTCCATCATTGGCGGATGGGGGCTGATCAAGTTCAGGCCGTGGTCGCGCATCGTGGTGATTGTGCTTTCCGTCCTGCATCTTCTGAATATTCCGCTTGGGACAGCTTTGGGCGTGTACGGTCTCTGGGTACTGTTCAGCGAGGAAGGGCGACGGATCTTGGAAAGCGGTGGACAGATGTATGTTCCGGGGATGGCTTATCCAGCGGGCGGTGCGCCGCAACAGCCGATGTATCCGCCTCCCGGAGTCTAGCTAGTTTTCTCCGGTCCCCCTGACGATTTCGCGTGCGCGCAAGAAGATCGCGCGCAACATGTCTTCGGTGAGTTTGCCAGTCGAGGTGTTCTGCTGGCTTGGATGATATGAAGCCAGCACAGCGGGTCCGCCTTCATGCGTCACAAACTCAGCGCCATGGCCGAACGGAAACCTCGCACGCGATTTAATGATCTGCATGTCCTGCAGCACTGACAGATAGGCGTCGAGTGCAATGCCGCCGAGCGGCACCACCAGGCGCACCGACTTGAGTAGGTTTAATTCTGCTAAAAGGTAAGGACGGCAGTTCAGAATTTCATGGAGCTCCGGTTTATTGCCGGGTGGGACGCAACGAACGGCGGCCGTGATGTACGCATCACGAAGTTGCAACCCGTCATCGCGAGAACTGCTAGTGGGCTGATTTGCAAAACCAGCTTGCCACAAAGCGCGGTATAGAAATTGGCCGGAGCGATCACCTGTGAACATCCGGCCTGTGCGATTGGCCCCATGCGCCCCGGGAGCGAGTCCCACGATCAGCATGCGCGCTTGCGGGTCGCCAAAACCTGGCACGGGACGGCTCCAGTACTCCTGGCCACGGTAGGCCCGGCGTTGAACTCGCCCGATCTGTTCGCGATGCGCAACCAGGCGCGGGCAGCGAAAGCAGTTGACTACTTCGTCGTGCAGTATCTTCAGACATTTCAAATTTCAGAGTAGTGAATGCACGGTTGCCTCACTGCTAAACGGGGAAGATAGGCTATGGCCGAAAAGATTCCGCAGACACGAAAGAATCACGCGCGCATCGACCCCGCCTTTCACTTCTTTCTCGGGCCGCCCCTGTTCGCCATGTTCATTTGGACGGGCATTGGCCTGGTACGCCACCCAAGTCAACTTGCGGCCATACTGTTCATCCTTGTCATCCTGATGATCAACATGGCCTTCCGCACCCGGATCTACTCGCTCAAGGTGCAGGATCGACTGATACGCCTGGAAGAGCGTTTACGATTGGCCGCATTGCTGCCCCCCAGCAGGCAACTCCAGAGTGACCAACTCACTGAGAAGCAACTTGTGGCGCTTCGTTTCGCATCAGACGCCGAGCTTCCCGCGCTCGCCGAACGAGCCATCAGTGAGAAGCTCACAGGCAAGCAGATCAAAGACGCCATCCAGACCTGGCGGCCTGATTATTTCCGGGTTTAGCGACTAAGCCAACTCAGCGAAGAAGAATGGAATTTCCTGCGCGGCGGTCGCCGGCGCGTCGGAGCCGTGCACGGCGTTGCGCTCGATGTTTTCCGCAAATTTCTTGCGGATGGTTCCTTCCGCAGCATTCGCCGGGTCCGTGGCGCCCATCAAGTCGCGCCACACGGCAATTGCGTCCTCGCGCTCCAGCACCATAACCACTACTGGACCTTCAGTCATGAAAGTGACCAAACCCTTAAAGAAAGGTCGGGCGCTGTGCACCGCGTAAAACGCTTCGCCTTCCGCTTTCGATAGGTGCCGCATCTTCAAGCCGAGGATTCGAAATCCATTCTGCTCGATCGTGCTGATGATTGCGCCGATGTGGCCTTTCGCCACTGCGTCGGGCTTGATAACTGCAAAGGTGCGTTCTAAAGCCATCTTTTCTGAATCCCTTTACTGCGCGACCGTCTGGAGCGCTTCTTGCATCTTTACGCCCATCAAAGCGGGTGATGGACACACAGCGATGCCGGCTTCAGCCATGGCGGCCAGCTTGTCTTCGGCTTTGCCCGAGCCACCGGAAATGATCGCGCCCGCGTGGCCCATGCGCCGACCCGGAGGCGCTGTCTGGCCGGCAATGAAGCCAACCACAGGCTTGCGAACGTGCGCTTTCACGTAAGCTGCGGCGGTCTCCTCGGCGTTACCGCCAATCTCGCCGATCATTATGATCGCGTGCGTATCCGGATCGTTGTTGAATAGCGTGATTGCGTCGGTGAAACTCGTGCCGATGATCGGGTCACCTCCGATACCGATGCAAGTTGATTGCCCGATGCCGAGACGCGTCAACTGGCCGACAGCTTCATAGGTCAGCGTGCCCGATCGCGAAACGATACCAACATGGCCCGGTTTGTGAATGTGTCCCGGCATGATCCCGATCTTGCACTTGCCGGGCGTGATGACCCCGGGGCAATTCGGTCCCACAAGTCTTGTGACCGGTTTCGTCGTTAGATAACCCCAGACCCGGACCATATCGTTCACCGGAATGCCTTCCGTGATGCACACCACCAGCGGCAACCCTGCGTCGGCGGCTTCCATAATCGCGTCTGCAGCAAAAGGAGGCGGGACGAAAATAACCGATGCATTCGCGCCGGTCGCGTTGACGCACTCTTCAACTGTGTTGAAGACGGGGCGATCTAAATGCTTCTGACCACCTTTGCCGGGTGTCGTGCCCCCCACGACTTTGGTCCCATAATTGATTGCCTGCTCCGCGTGAAATGTGCCTTCGCGGCCAGTGAAGCCCTGAAAGAGAACTGTTGTGTTTTCGTTTATGAGGACGCTCATTTCGCCAACCTCACCACTTTCTCCGCAGCGTCAGCCATGCCGTCCGCGACAGTGAAATTGAAGCCCGACTCCGTCAAAATCTTTTGCCCTAGCTCCACGTTCGTGCCTTCCATGCGCACCACCACGGGAATTCGGATACCCAGTTCCTGCGCCGCGGAAACAACGCCGGTCGCCAGCGTGTCACAGCGCAAAATTCCGCCGAATATGTTGATCAGCACAGCTTTGACGCTCGCGTCAGAAAGCAGAATCCGGAATGCATTCTTGATTTGCTCCTTATTTGCGCCGCCGCCGACGTCGAGGAAGTTTGCAGGCTGCCCCCCGGCATATTTGATGATGTCCATCGTCGCCATGGCAAGCCCGGCCCCGTTCACCATGCAGGCGATGTTGCCTTCCAGCTTGATGTAATTCAGACCGAAGCGCGATGCCTCCACTTCCAGCGGATCCTCTTCGTTCAGATCGCGCAGTTCCATCAGATCTTTGTGACGGTAGAGCGCGTTGTCATCCAGGTTGATCTTCGCGTCGAGTGCGTAGACCTTGCCATCTTTGGTCAAAATGAACGGATTGATCTCAGCCAGCGATCCGTCCATTGCCAGATACGCCTTCGAAAGCGCGATCATAGCCGCCGCCGCGGCATTAACAGACGTGGCCGGAATACCCATGCCAAACGCCAGCTTCCGAGCTTGGAACTGCTGCAACGGTGACCCGTCAAAAAGCGGTTCGCGCAGTATCAGTTCCGGCGTGTCAGCGGCCACTTCTTCTATCTCCATGCCGCCAGCCTTTGACGCCATGAAAACCGATTCACCAATAGCGCGATCAAGAACAATGCCGAGATAGAGTTCGCGTTCGATCGGCAGTGTTTCTTCAATGAGCAGCCGCTGCACGACACGACCCTCGGGACCGGTCTGATGAGTGACAAGCGTCATGCCGATCATCTTCTTCGCGATCTCAGCCGCTTCTTCCGAGTTCTTCACGATCTTCACGCCGCCGCCTTTGCCGCGGCCGCCTGCGTGGATCTGCGCTTTGACAACCACGCTGCCGCCGATCTTCTTCGCTGCCGCCTCGGCCTCCTCTACGGTGTACGCAACTTCGCCGCGCGGCACGGGAACGTCGTACTTGGCGAGAATGGCCTTCGCCTGATACTCGTGAATTTTCATGATGAAGTCTGGCTAGGGAGCCTCGGAACTGCGGCTCTGCCAATGCTAGTGTATCTCGCGGAGCTACTTTTGCGGCTCGCAGTCCGAACTCAGTCGACTCCGAGCGGTACCCGCTTTCGCGAAGCAAGAAGTTCTGCTAGTGCGTAGCATCCTTCTGTCATTTCAGAGAATTGCAGCGGGTCCAAAGATTGGTACCCATCGGAAAGCGCCCGTTCCGGGTGGGGATGGACCTCGACAATCAATCCCGAAGCTCCTGCAGCAACCGAAGCCAAAGCCATCGGGATAACCTTATCCCGTTTGCCGGTTCCGTGGCTTGGGTCAACGATGATCGGCAAATGGCTGAGCGCCTGAACAGACGGAACAACACTGAGATCCAGCGTGTTTCGAGTGTGGTCGGCGAACGTGCGGACGCCGCGCTCGCAAAGAATCACGTTGTAATTGCCTTCCGAAAGTATGTACTCGGCTGCCATTAGAAATTCTTCAAGCGTCGATGACATCCCGCGCTTCAATAGAACCGGTTTCCGTGATCGACCGGCTCGCCGCAGCAGCGAGAAGTTCTGCATGTTCCGCGCCCCGATCTGAACGCAATCCGCGTATTGTTCCACCAGGTCGAAGCTTTCGATGTCGACTGCCTCGGTAACGATCCCCAGCCCGGTCTCCTCGCGCGCTTCGGCCAGGTATCGCAACCCTTCTTCGCCGAGACCCTGAAAGCTGTAGGGGGAAGTGCGTGGCTTGTAAGCGCCGCCTCGCAGCAGTTCACCGCCGCCGGCTTTTACGGCGCGGGCCGAATCGAGAATCTGCAGACGGCTTTCTACGGCACAAGGGCCACCACAGATAACCAGTTTTTCGCCGCCAACGGGAACGCCGTTCACCTTAACTACGGTGTTCTCGCGCTTCGTCTCGCGGCTGACGAGCTTGTAAGCCTTGGAAACACGGATCGCGTCTCCCACTCCTGGCAGATCTTCGAACTCCGCTGCATCGATAGGACCTTGATTTCCCGTGATGCCGATAGCCGTTCGCTGCTCGCCCGGAATGATATGCGGCTTGAAACCGAGCGCCTCCACTTTCGCGCAAACACGCTCGATATCAGCAGGACTCGCCTGCGCTTTCATGACAACCAGCAAAGTTCCGACTTCCTCTGTAACAGGTTATCGAAGGTTTGTTTAATTCGTGTTTGCAGGTCCCGATTTTGGAGTAGTTCACAATGGATGATGATTCAGGGAGCCGCGGACAGTTATGCCGGTTGCTAAAGGTTAATGAGTTCTGGAGCCAAGCCTGCCACGAATGCTGAGTTAATGAACGGTCAAGCACATCATCTCCCGTTCCGAAATTTTGTCCACCTCGCGCAGGACGAAGCTTACGATGTAATGCGCCAGATGCTTTCCGGAGCGATGTCGACGGAGGACATCGCTGGTATGTTGCATTTTCTGCGGCGCAAGGGCGAGACGCTCGCGGAACTGGTTGGATTCGCGAGGGCCATTCGCGATATGAGCGAGCCTGTGGATCTCGGCGAACTCGACGCTCCGCTTGTCGACACATGCGGAACAGGCGGCGATCACACCGGCACGTTTAACGTCTCCACGGCCACCGCGCTCGTCGCTGCCGGTACGGGTCTACGTGTCGCCAAACACGGGAATCGACGGATCTCGAGCCTATGTGGCAGTGCAGATGTATTGGAAGCGCTAGGTATTCGCGTGGACCTTTCGGCCAGCCAGGTCGCGCGTTGCATTCGCGAGATCGGCGTCGGATTTTTGTATGCCCCTCTGCTGCATCCGGCTGTGAAGCACGCGCAAGAGGCACGGCTCTTGTTGAAAGAGCGAACGGTTTTCAACCTGCTCGGACCGCTGACGAATCCGGTCCGCGCGCGCATTCAGTTGATCGGCGCCTTCTCCGTGCGGTCCGCGGAGATGCTGGCCCAGGCTGCCGCGCGCTTAGGCATCGTACGCGCTTTTGTTGTTCATGGCGCTGACGGGCTGGACGAAATCACAACCACTACGCATACCACCGTGTATCAGGTTGAAGATGCGCGCGTCCAGAAGGGACGTTGGAATCCAGGCGATTTCGGGTTGCAGCCCGCGACTCTCGATGATCTGAAGGGCGGAGACGCAGAGACGAACGCGAACATCATCCGGTCGATTCTCAACGGCGACCCCGGTCCATGCCGGGACATTGTCCTGGCTAACGCTGCGGCCGTCATCTTTCTCAGTCAGCGCGCGGTCGATCTGAAATCTGCTTATGCCATGGCATCGGAAGCGATCGATTCCGGTGCGGCGCGCCAGAAACTTGAATTGCTGACGGAATTTACGTGTCACCCGCAGCATGAAACAGTTTGAAATTCAGGAGTTCGGAATCGATCAGTTGAAGCTGGTCGAAGCAGATACTCCCAAGCCCGGGTTCGGACAGGTTCTGGTTCGCATGACCGCAGCCTCACTGAACTACCGTGACTTGATGGTTGTGGAGGGCAAGTACAATCCGAAACTGAAGCGGCCCATGGTTCCACTTTCCGATGGTGCCGGAGTGGTCGAGGAAGTTGGTCCGGGCGTCACCCAATTCAAGACGGGAGATCGCGTCGCAACTTGCTTCTTCGACAAATGGGTAGACGGCGGAATATCGCGCGAGAAAGTCGCAACGGCCCGCGGCGGGGCTATCAACGGCATATTGCGTGAATACATGGTTTCTTCGGAAGATGGCCTCGTCATAAGACCCGCGCATCTGTCGGACGAGGAGGCGGCCGCACTGCCTTGTGCAGCCGTCACCGCCTGGCACGCTCTGTTCGAGAACGAACCGCGCGTATCTGGTGAATCTGTATTGCTGCAAGGCACCGGCGGGGTATCCATCTTCGCGTTGCAGTTCGCCAAGGCTGCCGGACTGCGCACGATTATCACTTCCAGCAGTGATGAAAAGCTGGAGCGCGCACGCACTCTCGGCGCCTCCGAGACGATTAATTACAAAACAAAGCCAAAATGGGACGAACAGGCACGCACTCTGACAAACGGTGTCGGCGTCGACCACATCGTGGAAGTCGGCGGCAGCGATACGCTTCCCAAGTCTCTACGAGCCGTGCGCATGGGCGGCGCCGTTAGCGTGATCGGCGTGTTGAGCGGCGTTGAGAGTTCCGTCTCACCGACTAGCATCCTGATGAATTCAGTTCGCGTGCAGGGAATCTACGTCGGTTCGCGCGCGATGTTCGAACGCATGAACCGGGCCATGGAGTTTCACGCCATCAAACCCGTGATCGATCGCGTTTTTCCCTGGACGGATTATCAGGCCGCGCTACGGCATATGGCGAGCCAGCAGCATTTCGGCAAGATTTGCTTGAAGTTTTAGCGCACGGTCGCTCACTCGAACGGCGCGTCGTCTCCGACCGTGTCTGCGGCCATATTTTCGAACTTCGTAAAGCGGTTCAGGAAGGCCAGCTTCAGGCGACCCGTCGGGCCGTTACGTTGTTTGGCAAGAATCAGCTCGGCAATCCCTTTCAGGCTCTCTTTGTCTGGCCGGTAAACTTCTTCGCGAAATAGGAACGCGACCATATCGGCGTCCTGCTCAATCGAACCCGATTCGCGCAAATCGCTGAGTATCGGTCGGTGATCGCCCTGGCGCGTTTCGGGAGCGCGGCTGAGCTGTGAAAGCACCAGGAAAGGCACCCGGAGCTCTTTTGACATTAGCTTCAGCCCACGCGACATGCTGCTGATTTCCTGTACGCGATTCTCGAACCGCCCGCGTCCTTGCATCAGTTGCAGGTAGTCGACCACCACCAGCCCCAAATCGTTCTCCGCCTGCAATCGCCGCAGTTTCGAGTGGATGTCCATCAAGTTGGTTCCCGCGCTGTCGTCAATGAACAGAGGAGCTTCGACAAGCTCCACCATGGCTTCGCGCAGTAGCCGTCGCTCGTCCGCATTCAGGTAACCGGCCCGAAAGCGCTGCTGATCCACGCGCGCAGCCGAACAAAGCATACGAGTCAGTAGCGACTCCTTCGACATTTCGAGCGAGAACACGGCCACAGCTTTCGGGCTTTTGGAATTCGTCGCAACATGCTGTGCGATATTCAACGCCAAGGCGGTCTTTCCCATGGCTGGACGTGCGGCCAGAATGATCAACTCGCCCTCACGCAAACCGCCGGTCATCTCATCGAACTTCAGATAGCCGCTGCTGATTCCCTTGATTCGTTTGCTGGTGTCGAGGAAAGCATTGATGCCGCCTTCGTACTCGGTGATGATCTGCGCCGGAGAAGCGAGCGAGGTCTTTGTCTGAATATCGCCTAGCTTGATAAACGATTCTTCGATCGCACCCAGGATTTGCGTCGGGTCTTCGTCGCACGCAATGCACCGGCTAATGCTGTCCTGCGCGACGGCGATGATCCTGCGCAGCAGCGATTTTTCCCGAACGATTGCTATGTAGCTGTCCAGGTTGTAAAGCGAAGGCAGGCCGTCATCGAGCGAAACCAGATAGCTCAGTCCGTCTACGGACTGCAACTGCCCGTGTTTCATCAGTTCGTTCGCAATGGTGACGCGGTCAATCTTGACGCCGCGCTCATGCAGCTCGGACATGCGCAGAAAAATGCGCTTGTGCTTCTCCAGGCTGAAGTCGTCTGGGGTCAGCACACCGGCCACCTGCAGAAACGCGGTATCACTGGTCATGACGGCGCCGAGAACGAACCGCTCGGCGTCTAGATTGTCCGGGAGCGTGAGATTGCTCGACACGGAAACTTCGGCTCTGATGTTGCGAACAGCCATACTGGGGACTCCGTCAGACTAAATCGCGGGCAAAGCTACTGACAAGGCGAAGATCGTAAACATATTGGAGGAAAACTTATCCACGTCTCTGGCAGTGAAATGACAGTTGTGTGACGTCCGTTCGAACATTGCGTCCACAGATCTTCCACAGGCCTTTCTTTAACCATTTTCGCCTAAAAATGTTTTACCAAAATTTTGTTCTTGCGCGAGAATAATTCAACCGGGAGGCACCCCGCGCTATACTGCGGTTTGATGATCTCGAACGCACATCGCCATCATCACCACGCTTCTTTGGTTTAGGCGAAGCTCGCGTTCAAATTCAGGTATACGATTTTGTGACGAGCCCGCCGGCAAGGCGGGCTTTTCGTTTGTAAGGAAAAGAATGAGCGATCTCCTCGACTTCGACAAACAAAATGGTCTCATCACCGCGGTTGTGCAGGATGCGGCGACCAAACGCGTCCTCATGGTTGGCTACATGAACCGCGAAGCGTTTGACAAAACGTTGGCCACTGGACACGTCACGTTCTTCAGCCGCTCGCGCCATAAGTTGTGGACGAAGGGCGAAAGCTCTGGACACTTCCTCAATCTCAAATCGGTCTCGACAGACTGCGATGGAGACGCGCTGTTGGTGCAAGCGGAGCCGATCGGCCCTGGTGTTTGCCATAACGGATACGAGAGCTGCTTTTACCGCGCGCTCAATAACGGCGAGTGGATTGAAACGGAGAAGCCTGCCTATGATGCCAACGCGGTGTATGGAGTCAAGGCTTGAAACTGAAGCTCGGGATTCCGAAAGGAAGCCTGGAAAACGCCACTATTGACCTGTTTCGCCGCGCTGGCTTCAACATCACGACCAGCAGCCGCAGCTATTTCCCGTCCATCGACGATCCGGAGATTGAATGCATGCTGATTCGCGCCCAGGAGATGGCGCGCTACGTAGAGGACGGCGTTCTGGATGCCGGTCTCACGGGCCGCGACTGGGTGGAAGAGAACGAAGCGCAAGTGCAGACCGTAGCCGATCTCATCTATGCCAAGCAGAGCTTCGGCAAAGTTCGTTGGGTGTTGGCTGCACCGGAAGCCTCGCCCTTCAAGACAGTCCACGATCTGCAAGGCAAAACAATCGCCACTGAATTAGTTTCCACCACGAAGCGATACCTGAGCTCAAAAGGCGTAAAAGCGAAAGTGGAGTTCAGTTGGGGTGCTACGGAAGTAAAACCGCCTGAACTGGCCGACGCGATCGTCGAAGTCACTGAAACCGGCTCCTCGCTGCGCGCGAATAAATTGCGGATTCTCGAGACCGTGTTCGAATCAAACACCCAACTCATTGCGAACACAAGCTCATGGGCCGACGAGTGGAAGCGCCGCAAACTGGAAGACACCAAGATGCTGCTCGAGGGCGCCATGAACGCCCTCGGCAAAGTGGGTCTGATGCTGAATGTGAGGCGAAACGACCTGGGCGCTGTCGTAGCTGTGCTGCCTGCGCTGAAAAATCCCACGATTTCGCAGCTTAGCGACGAAGAGTGGGTGGCGGTAAATACGATCCTGGAAGAAGCGACGGTGCGCAACATCATCCCGCGCCTTAAAGAAGCGGGCGCACAGGGGATTGTCGAATATCCGCTCAACAAAATAGTGATGTGACGAGGCGCAAGTGATTCGGATTCTTGATCAGCGCGACTCGAGTTTCTTCTACCCACAGAGCACTTTTACGTCAGTTAATGACGAAGTGGTGCGACGAATCATCGATGCTGTGTCCGCTGAGCAGGACGAAGCACTGCTCCATTACGCGCGCGAACTCGACGGACTCGGGGATCTTCCTGTCCGCGTCAGTGAACAGGAAATTGCGACCGCAGCAGAGCAAGTTTCGTCCAACTTCATTAACGCCGCGCAAATGGCCATCCGAAACATTCGCGAATTCGCGGAAGCCCAGATGCCGCGCGAATTTTGTCGCGACTTTTCACCAGGCCGCAAACTCGGTTGGATCGTTCGTCCGCTGGACGCTGTGGGTTGTTACGTGCCGTCCGGCCGCTACCCGCTTTGTTCCACCTTGCTGATGACGGCGGTGCTGGCGCAAGTCGCGGGTGTGCCCAGAATCTGCATCACATCGCCGAAGCCGTCGCCGGAAATCCTGGCCTGTGCGCACCTGCTCGGCATTCAGGAATTCTTCCGCGTCGGTGGCGCGCACGCGATCGCCGCGCTTGCCCTCGGAACTCCAATCATCCGGAAAGTGAATCGTATTGTCGGACCGGGTAACTCGTACGTGACCGCGGCGAAGCGGCTGCTCTCGCAGGAAGCTGGCGTGGGCATTGATTTCCTGGCCGGTCCCACTGAGATACTGATCATCGCCGCCGAAGGTAACCCGAAGGTTATTGCGGCTGACATGCTCGCACAGGCCGAACACGACGTGGAAGCCCGTGCCATGTTGTTGACTACCTCCATCGATCTGGCCGAGGCTGTTGCCAAAGAGATCGAAAGCCAGTTGCAAACTCTACCAACCGCGCCGATCGCAAGGGAATCCATCGACAGTCAGAGTTTCATCGCCGTGTTTCGGGATCTGCCAACAGCGGTAGATCACGCCAACGAGATCGCTCCCGAGCATCTCAGTTTGCATCACCCGGAACTGCTTCCGCAGATCCGAAATGCAGGCACAGTCTTTCTGGGCTCCAGCACTCCCGAATCCGCCGGCGACTATGCTGCCGGACCAAGCCACGTCTTGCCGACGGCCGCCGTCGCACGCTTACGTGGTGGTTTGACGCCTTACGACTTCGTGAAAATGATCTCAGTTCAGCAATTTTCACCAGAAGCTTTGCACACGCTCGAGCCTACTATCACGACACTCGCACGCGCCGAGGGGCTGGAAGCACACGCGCGTGCCGTGGAGGTTCGCTGTGGCAACTAAGCCCGTCGACACCAGATCTGACACCACTCCCAAAATGCTCATTCCGCGCGAAGCCGTCCTGCGCATGGATCCCTACCGTCCCCCGAGCGCGGGCCGGCGCAACAAGCTTCGCCTCGACTTCAATGAAAATACAGTCGGCGCACCGCCGCACGTGCTCGATTTCATAAAGCGGTTCCTCACTGCGGCCGATCTGAGCATTTACCCCGAATATGAGAACGCGCTGGAAGACCTCGCCCGCCACTTTGGGGTTGATCGCGGCGAGTTAACGCTGACGAACGGCACTGACGAAGCGATTGCGCTTCTGGTCAACACTTACATCGAGGGCGGCGCAGAAGTGCTCATCCTGAAGCCGTCATATGCGATGTACCGGTTTTACAGTCAATTAGCCGGAGCTGTGATTAGTGAGCTCGAATTCCGCCCAGGCAGCCTTGCGTTCCCACTGCAAGAGCTGCTCGACCGCATTACCCCAGAGACTCGCGCCGTTTTCATCAGCAATCCGAACAATCCAACGGGCACTGGAACGAACATCGCCGGACTTGAGAAGATCCTCCAGAAGGCGCCGCAGGCGGCGGTTCTTGTCGACGAAGCTTATTACGAATTCAGCGGTGTCACCGCTCTTCCGCTGTTGACCGCCTACCCGAACTTGTTTGTCAGCCGGACATTCTCGAAGACGTACGGAATGGCCGGTATGCGCTGCGGCTGTTTGTTCTCGCATGCCCGGAACGTGGCATACGTGCGCAAGGCGCAATCGCCATATAGCGTAAATACGGTCGCGGCCATGGCCGCCCGCATCGCAGTGCAGGACACAAAATTCGTTGAGGATTACGTTCTTGAGATTCTCGCCGCAAAGGAGTTGCTCTACGTCGGTCTCGAACGGCTGAAAATCCCGTACGTCAACAGCCAGGCGAACTTTGTCCTGTTCCAGGCGGGTGATCGCGCCATCGAAATTCGTGACAAGTTGCGTAGCCGCAGCGTGCTGGTCCGAGACCGCAGCTACGAACTTCCCGGTGCTGTGCGGGTGACTGTCGGTACGCGTGACCAGATCCAGCGATTTCTCGACGAATTGGAGCAGATTTGGTGATACCGCCCGCTCCTCCGGAAGTGCTGGTGTTCGACATGGACGGCGTGCTCGTTGAAGTCACCGAATCCTATCGCGAGGCCATTCGCGAGACCGTCGAGCATTTCACTGGGCAGCAGGTCTCGCACGACGAGATCCAGAATTTCAAGAACGCAGGCGGCTGGAATAACGACTGGCTGCTTTCGCATCGCCTGATTTCGGACCGCGGGGTAAAAGTCGAGTATGCCGACGTTGTCGATTACTTCAATCACATTTTTCTCGGCGAGAACAACGACGGCCTGATTCGGCGCGAGAAGTGGATGCCGGAAGCCGGCCTGCTCGATCGTCTCGCGAAGCGCGCCAAGCTGGCAATCTTCACCGGCCGTGCGCGATTTGAAGCGGACGCTACGCTCGGCCGCTACGCCAGCCACATCGAATTCGATCCGCTCATCACCGACGAGTCTGTCGCCAATCCGAAACCTGCGCCCGACGGTCTCCGCCTCATTCAGCAGCGTCATCCGGAGAAAAATATCTGGTACCTGGGCGACACGGTGGACGATGCCCGCAGCGCGCAAGCGGCTGGGGTCCCATTCATCGGAGTCTCGACGCCGCATAATTCGCGTCACGCCGAAATTGCCGACCTATTGCGCGGCTTCGGGGCATTCGCGGTCATCTCCGACATAAACGACCTTCACCCGCTAGTCGAAACAGCTCACGGCAACGTGCAATGAGAGAAGCTACCGTCGACCGAAACACGAAGGAAACGCAGATCACAGGCACTCTCCGCATTGAGGGCAGCGGAACCTACAACGTTTCTACTGGCATCCGGTTCCTCGATCACATGCTGGAACTGACCGCCAAACATGGCGCCTTCGATCTCGACCTGAAGGCATCGGGCGATCTCGATGTCGATCAGCACCATACCGTAGAAGACACCGGCATCGTACTGGGCGACCTTTTCTCGAAGGCGCTCGGCGATCGGCGCGGCATCAATCGCGCCGGGTACTTTGTCCAGACGATGGACGAGTCTTTAGCCGTTGTCGCCGTCGATCTGGGGGGCCGTCCCACGCTGGTGCTCGATCTGCAAGTGAATGTAGTCCATGTCGGCGATCTCCAGACGGAACTGTTGCATGATTTCTTCGAAGGCTTTGCGAATCACGCCGGCGCAAACGTGCACATCAAAGTGTTTTATGGCCGATCCAATCACCACAAAATCGAAGCCGTCTTCAAGGGTTTCGCCCGCGCCATGCGCTACGCATGTTCTACTGACGAGCGATTGAAAGACCAACTGCCCTCGACGAAAGGCCTCCTATGACCACCATCGTCGATTACGGCGCCGGCAACATTCGTTCTGTTCAGAACACGCTCGACAAGCTTGAAGCTGAATACGAGGTCGTAACGAATCCGCAAGCCGTCGAGTCCGCAACGCGACTCATCCTGCCGGGCGTCGGTCACTTCGGGCAGATGATGCGCGCCATCGATGATCTTGGTTTGCGCCGGCCGCTGCTCGACAAAATCCGCTCGGCTATTCCCTTTCTCGGCATCTGCGTTGGGCTGCAATGCTTGTTCCAGGGCAGCGAAGAGTCACCAGGCAGCCTCGGACTCGGCGTTTTTCCTGGATCTGTGAAACGCTTCTACGGCAACGGTCGAGTGCCGCACATGGGCTGGAATTCGCTCGTGGCTGCTCGTGAGTGTCGGTTGCTCAGAGGGCTCCCAAACGAGACTTTCGCCTATTTCGCCCACAGCTACTACGCTCCCGTGAACGACGCTACTGCGGTGACCTGCACGTACATGAACCCATTCAGCGCGGTGCTCGAATCCGAAAACGTTCATGCCGTCCAGTTCCATCCTGAGAAGTCCGGACCGGTCGGTCTCCGCGTCATGGAGAATTTCCTGAACCTGTAATGCTCGCCAAGCGCATCATTCCCTGTCTCGACGTCACCGGCGGCCGCGTCGTCAAAGGTGTGAACTTTGTCGGGCTGCGCGATGCGGGTGATCCCGTCGAACTTGCCGAACAGTACAATTCGCAAGGTGCCGACGAACTCGTCTTTCTCGATATCACGGCCTCCAGCGACGCACGCGACATCATGGCTGATCTGGTCGCCCGTACCGCCCGCCAGGTGTTCATCCCTCTTACCGTAGGCGGCGGCCTTCGCACCGTTGCCGATGCCCGCAACATTATCCTCGCCGGAGCCGACAAGGTCAGCGTCAACACGGCGGCTGTGCATCGTCCTGAGCTGATTCGCGAGCTGAGCCTGGAGTTTGGCGCACAAGCCGTCGTTCTCGCCATTGATGCCCGCCGTTCCGGACGCGGCAGATGGAACGTCTATACGAAAGGTGGACGTCACGACGAAGGCATTGACGCTGTCGAGTGGGCCCAGCGTGGCGAATCGCTCGGCGCCGGTGAGATCCTACTCACATCCATGGATACGGATGGTGTCCAGACCGGCTTCGACTGCGATCTCACCCGGGCCGTGGTGAATGCCACGACAATCCCCGTCATTGCCTCCGGGGGCGCTGGTAAGCCGTCCGACTTCGTCGAAGTTCTGACCAGGGGACAAGCCGACGCCGCCTTAGCCGCTTCTGTTTTCCACTACGGCAAATACACTGTAACCGATCTCAAGCGCGCGTTAGAACAAGCTCACGTACCCGTGAGGCCTGCCGCATGATCATTCCCTGCATCGATCTCATGGACGGCAAGGTCGTCCAACTCAAACAAGGCCGCGAAAAAGTCCTTGAGGGCAAATCGGTCGACGCAATGCTGGAACTGTTCTCCGGATTTCCGGAGATCCAGGTCATTGATCTCGACGCTGCCATCGGCGACGGTTCGAATGGCGAAATTATGGAGTATCTTGCCCGCCGCGCTATGATCCGGGCCGGAGGAGGCGTGCGCGACATAACGCGTGCCCAAGAGCTTCTTCGCCAGGGCGCTTACCGCGTCATCGTTGGCACCGCGGCTTTCGCCGAAAACGGAATCAACGACGTGTTTCTCGCCGAGCTTTCCCTTGCGGTTGGCCCCGGCCGGCTGACAATCGCCCTCGATAGCAAAGGTGGACGCATCGTCGTGAAAGGTTGGCGGGAGTCCATCAATCGTACGGCTCTCGACGTCATCCACGAACTCGAGCCCTACTGCTGCGGCTTTCTCTGCACATATGTCGACAAAGAAGGCATGATGCAGGGTACAGATCTCGACTGGTTCCGTGCGCTACGCCACTCTACTGACCACGAATTAATTGCGGCCGGTGGCATCACAACCATGCAAGACATCAAAGTATTGACGGAGATGAACGTCCATTGCGCTATAGGCATGTCCATATACACGGGCCGCCTGGATCTGGAAGAACTGCGTGCGTTCAACAAAATCTCCGTTTAGCAAAACAGGAGAAGACTAGCATGAAAATAAACCGTTGGACAGCATCGGGAGTCGTTTTTTTTATGGCGGGCGCAGCGCTCGCGCTACACGCCGGCGGCTTCGACATGTCCGATGTAAAGAACGTGATGACCGGCTCGAATGCGTTCACCAACTACGAAAAAGAGAAGCCGGGCGCCTTCCGGAAAATCACGGTCTCTGATTTGCCTCAGCCGTTTGCAACCTCATCGGCCGGCAATCCCCCCAAGGATGTTCCGCGTCCCGACAACATGTGGCCGCAAGCGCCTCCGGGATTCAAAGTCACTCAGTACGCGACGGAGGGATTCGTTCTTCCCCGCGAGTTGCGTGCGGCGCCGAATGGAGATATCTTCCTCGCCGACAGTCAGGCGAAGAAGATCTTTGTGTTTCGCGGACTGACCCCGGATGGAAAGCCGCAACAGACGTCCGTCTTTGCGGATTCCGGCATGCGCATGCCGTTCGGAATCGCTTTCTACCCGCGGGGCAACAATCCTAAGTGGGTATACGTCGGGAACACAAATAACGTGGTCCGCTTCCCTTACAACAGCGGAGATCTGAAGGCGAGCGGACCAGCCGAAACCGTCATCGAAACCCTGCCTGCCGGCGGCGGTCACTGGACCCGTGATCTGGCCTTCTCTCCAGATAGCAGCAAGCTGTTTGTGGCAGTCGGATCTGGGTCAAATATTGACAATCCGGATACTCATCCCACCGAAACTCATCGCGCGAATATCCTTGAGTACACCCCCGAAGGCAAGTTCCTCGAAGTCTATGCCTCCGGAATTCGCAACCCGGTCGGCATTGCAGTCAATCCCACCACCGGGCAACTTTGGTGCTCTGTGAACGAACGCGACGCTCTCGGCGACAATCTGGTTCCCGATTACATCACGTCTGTTAAAGAAGGCGGCTTCTATGGTTGGCCCTTTTACTACATGGGAAATCATCCCGACCCGCGGTTGAATGGTGCTCATCCCGAATTGGCGAATAAAGTCATCGTCCCCGATGTACTCCTCCAGCCACACAATGCGTCGCTTGAAATGATGTTCTACCAAGGGAATCAATTTCCGAAGCAGTACCAGGGCGACATCTTCGCTTCGGAGCACGGTTCCTGGAACCGCTCCATTCGTGCCGGTTACGAAGTGATTCGCGTTCCGCTCGTCGACGGCAAAGCCACGGGCGTATATGAAGACTTCCTGACCGGCTTTGTCACTCCGGAAGGCAATGCGTGGGGCCGTCCCGTCGGTGTCGCCACTGCTCCCGATGGCTCGCTGCTGGTCAGCGATGATGTCTCCAAAACCATCTGGCGAGTGAGTTACACCGGTAAATAGCGCTCTGTAAAGACGAGATGAAAGCCCGGTCTTTGATTCTCCTCATTGCTGCCGGGCTTGTCCTTTGGGCGCAAAAGCCGAACGTTGATTCTGGGTTTGCGGCCGAGTTTCTACAACCCCGCGAAGAGTCTTTCGTTCCTTCTGCTGACGATGGGCACTCGATTCGCGTAGTCACCTGGAATATCAGTCGCGGTACGGAACTTCCTCTCATCGGGGATGAGCTTTCCAAAACGCCGGCGGATCTATATCTGTTCCAGGAAGTCGATTCCAACACGAAACGTGGCGAGCACCTCGACGAAGCCAGCGTCCTCGCGCAGCGCTTAAAAGTGAACGTCTCTTACGCGGTCGAGTTTGAGGAACTGAGCCAGGAGCATGGCTCCAAAGAAGGCGGAGGCGGACCTGCATACACAGGACAAGCCACTCTCACGCATCTACCCATGCGCCACTCCCGCATCCTGCGGTTTGAGCGCCAGTCCGGCTTTTGGAAACCGCATAGCTGGATTCCTTCGTCAGTTCCTCTGCTGCAGCGCCGCCTGGGCGATCGTATAGCGCTCGTCACCGAGCTGGCATTCAACAATCGGCTCCTGGTCGTCTATAACCTACATCTCGAGAGCCGCAGCATGGGCCTCATTCAGGCGGATCAATTGGACGAAGTGCTCGCCGACGCGAGCAAACGCTACCCCCCGAACACGGCCATTATCCTCGGCGGCGATTTGAACACAAAATACCTGCCCGCCATTTTTCTCCACAAACTGGA
>DATBEG010000006.1:0-3253 GCA_036276155.1 Bryobacteraceae bacterium
ATTCGGCGTCACGGCGTGGGATCCGCTGGTGTTCGGCACAATTCCTGTCGTGCTTCTCGCCACTGCGGCGGTTGCGGTTTGGTGGCCGGCGAATCGTGCAACGCAAGTGGATCCGGCGGCCGCTTTGCGCCAGAGTTGACCGGCCATTCCCCACGGCCGCTCCAGCCTACATGTTGATTTGCTGATCGGTATGCTTGGTCAGATACCAGCATGGGCTGTCGCCCAAGTGGGGAAATAGAGAGTTGACGCACTGCTGGTCAGTAGGGTCGCCCAGGATGAACTGGGTTTTCTGATCTTTCTGTGGCACTGCGTAGTAGGGATGCACAGTGACGGTGTTAAATGGTGTGTGGTTCGTTGCAATCCGGAGTCGCAGGACTGCGTAATCCAGCACATAGGCGAGTACCGCTGCTGCAATCAGGATGCCGATAAAGCGCAAAACGAAACGACCGATGATCTGCTTGCCCGTTCGCGGACGGCGAATCAGCGCAGCCGGATCAGCCATTCTGAATGGACGAAGTCATGTCCGGCGAGTGAAGGTGAATGATGCCGCGGCGCAGCGCAATGGTGACGGCGTGCGTTCGGTCGTTCGCGCCTAGCTTGCTCAAAATGCTTTGCACGTGAGCTTTCACGGTGCCGGCAGCGGTGCCTAATTCATCTGCTGCCTCTTTGTTCCCAAACCCGCGCGCGACAAGCGACAGTACTTCAACTTCGCGCGCCGTCAAAGCCACCTCGGGGAAAAAGCCGCTGAGATGCTGGGAAACTTCCGTCGGAATGAATCGTTTACCCGAATGCACTATGCGAATCGCGCGCAGCACATCGGAATGCACAATTTCTTTCAACAGGTATCCACGGACGCCTGCTTCCAAAGCTCGATAGATATCCTGGTCGCCATCGTACGAAGTAAGTATCAGGATACGCGCCTCGGGGAACTCAGCGCGAATCTGTCGAGTGGTTTCAACACCGTTTTGATCAGGCAGCCGCAGATCCATTAAGGTGACGTCGGGACGATGTTGGCGAAACAGCCGCACTGCCTCTTCTCCGCTATTCGCCTCCGCAACAAGCTCGAACCCGGACTCGGCTGCCAAGATTGCGGCAATGCCCTTCCGGACGATATCGTGATCGTCCACTGTAAGTACCCGGATCGTCGTTTCGCCTGGCATCGTCCCTATCTTGTGTGATGTTCGATGCTGGCTTCCGCGTTACTTTCGGAACCGCGTAGATTCGTCAGCGGCAAGGTGATTTTAATCGTCGTTCCGGTCCCCGGTGTGCTGTTCAAGTCCAGATCGGCGCCAATTTCTTTGGCCCGCTCCCGTATCCCTACTAGACCGAAATGGTCTAACAGTTGAACACCATTCTGGGCATCGAAGCCGATTCCGTTGTCCTCAAATGACAGGTGCAGTTGGCCCTTGTTGATTGCCAATCGCACGCGCAGCACAGCCGCATCCGCATGAGCCACCGTGTTTGAGACCACCTCGCGCGCGATGCGCAGAAGCTGATACTCCGTTTCGGGCAGGGATTGCAATCCAATCGGCTGCAAATCGAGGTCGAGCGCTACACCGCTCTCCTCCACAACCTCCCGACAAACGTTCGCGAGCTTATCCGTAAACTGCTGGCTACGCGGCCCTTGCGTCCGCAGACCCCACAGCGACTGTCGTGCTTCCTGTGAACATGCCGCAGCGTCTTCGATAACGGCGGACAGAAACTGTTTGTCTCGTGACGGCGGCATACGCATCCACAGCGCCTGCAATTGCATCGTGACGCCTGAAAGACCCTGCAGCAGTGTGTCGTGCAGTTCGCGCGCAATTCGCGAGCGCTCGGCCAGAACCAGATCGAACCTCTGCCGCAGATGCTGCATGCGCATCCTGTAAACGAAGTAAGCCGCCGCGACCAAAGCCATTCCCACTAGGGGAAAAAACCAGAGTTGCTGATAAAAGGTAGGCTCAACAGTGAAATCGGCGGACGCGGGAATCGCGCTGACATCTCCGTTCGCATTCCGCGCGTAGACCACGAACCTGTACTGCTTGGGAGGAAGATTGGTGAAAAAGGCCTCGCGGCGAGGGCCTGCCTCGGTCCATTCTTTGTCGAAGCCTTCTAGCTTATAGCGGAAAGTTACCTTCTCCGGCGACACGAAAGACAGACCGGCGTAGCGGATCTCCACATTCTTCTGACCGGGTTTGAATTTCAGCGCGCCGATGGCACTCACTCGTTCTCCGTTCGCAAGCACCGACGTGATTTGCGTGGGCGGCGGAGGATACTTGCGTCCGACACTGGCCGGATCGATCATGACCAAGCCGCTTGTTGTGGAAAACCAGAGTCGGCCGTCAGAAGTCCGGCAAGCGGCCGGCTGCACGCCAGAGCGGCATTCGAAGCGAAGCTGCCCCGTGCTGAACGGCATGCTGTCGATCACGCGCGTCTTGCCGTCGGCAAGACTATCGAGCTGCGCACGGCTGACGCGGAAGATTCCCTTGCTCGAAGAAATCCAAAAATTCCCGACGCTGTCGCCAATAATGTCGTAGATCCGGTTGTCATATAAGCCGTCTCGGACTCGAACGCGCGCGACATTTCCGTTCTGCCAACGCAGCAAACCAGCGCCCAGCGTGCCCATCCAGGCGGCGCGACGCACGGTGTCCAGAAAGATGGAGTCCACGGGACGCGCAACACCCAGGTCATGCGAACTGAAGGTGTCGCCGTGGAGGGTATAAAATCCAGGACTGTCCGTGCTGACGAAAAGCCGCGTTGTATTGCCTCTTGCGAGTGCAATCACATTCGTATCATTGGGAACCTTGGTGAGGCTCGCGGAGACGAAGCGGCCATCTTCAAAGCGCGCCAGGCCGCGATTCGTGCCCGCCCACAACACACCGCCAGAATCGACAACCAGCGAGTTCACTGCATCGCCCGGTATCCCGTCACGACGACGATAGGTCGCGATTACCTGTCCGTCATGCAAACGGCTCACGCCGTTGCTGGTTCCAACCCAAAGGTCTCCGTCCTTGCCTAGTTCAAGGCTCAAGATGACGTCGCCAGCCAAGCCATTCCGCGTTGTCAGCGCGTGTACATGGCCGTTCTCCATGATGTTAAGGCCCCAGCCCAGCGTGCCCACCCACAGCCGTCCGGACCGGTCTTCCAGCACAGGCCCGGTTTCATTGCTCAGCAACCCTTCATTCGTTGTGTACGGCGTGACACTTCCGTCGGTAAATTGATCTAAGCCGTCTTTGGTGCCGGCCCAAAGCGTTCCCTCCCGATCCATGTACAG
>DATBEG010000007.1:0-5153 GCA_036276155.1 Bryobacteraceae bacterium
GTGCCTAACCACCTCGCTGATGTTATTGCCGTGTACATCGCTCGCAACCAAAGCCGAACCGGTCAAGTCGGGGCCGGTCTCACCGCCGCCGGCGTCCTTTCCATGGCAGAAAGCGCAGTTTTGTTGGAACAATGCCTGCCCGGTCTTCACTAGCGCCTCAGACTCAGACTGCTCAGCTACTTTCGGGTTTGCGGGCGACTGCGTGTTTTGTGCGAGCAAAAACATTGTCCCCAAACTCCCCACCACCAATAGACCAAGCGCTCGAACACCTTTCCTCAACCGAACCTCCACATCGAAATGGTATCCCTACAGAAGTCACGCGATGGGAATTTTCATCGTTCTCGCCGTCGCACGCCCAGTCAGGGCGATAGTCCCGATTTCGAACAGCAAGCGGTCACGACCGAACGTGCGCTCTCTCGTCGGCTTGGGGAAAGCATTGGATTCAGGTGCTTACAAGCGGAACGTGCATTGCTCGATAAGGAACCGATGAACTCGTTCGGACACGACTTCCGCTATGCTCTCCGACAGCTTCGCCGATCGCCATTGTTCACGTTAACCGCTGCCCTGACACTCGCCCTCGGTATTGGAGCGAATACGGCCATCTTCTCGCTGCTGTACCAATCGCTGCTTCGCGCATTGCCGGTCCAGAATCCACAGCAGTTGGTGGAACTTCGTTTTTCCGGATCCAACCCCGGCCATACCAACTCTAACGGCGGCGACACGCCTACCGCAAAGGCGTACTTCTCCTATCCGATGTACCGCGATCTGCGCGATCGATGCGGCGTCTTCAAAGGACTCATTGCGTTTGCGAGCGAGCAGGTCGGCTTTACCCGGAACAATCACGCCGAACTCCTTCCCGCCGAGATTGTCAGCGGCAACTACTTCAACGTGCTCGGTGTAAAGCCGGCTCTGGGGCGCATTCTGATGCCCAGCGATGACACATCCAAAGACGCCAATCCCATCGCTGTCCTCAGCTACGCGTACTGGAGCGCTCATCTCGGCTCGGATCCTGGCATTCTCAACCAGACTGTCGATATCAACGGAACTCCGTTTACTGTGGTCGGCGTCGCTGCCCCGGGGTTCTCGAGCGTTCTGTGGGGGACCACGCCAGACGTTTTCGTTCCCATGAGCATGAAACACGTCATTACCCCCGCGTGGGATGACCTCGAAGATCGCCGCGGCCAATGGCTGAATATCATCGGGCGTCTCAAGGCAGGTGAATCGCGCACGCGTGCAGAAGCTTCCGCAAATGCCATCTGGTACTCCATCCGTTCCGGGGAGTTCAAGCAACTCAAATCGCAGTCCGCCCGAACTCGGGAGGCATTCCTGGGCAAGACTCGGCTGATGCTGTTTGACGGCATGAAAGGCTTCTCGCCTTTACGAACCCAACTCCAAACTCCCATGTTGATCATCATGGGGATGGTTGTGCTCGTCCTCGCTATGGCGTGTGTGAACACGGCAAGTCTACTGCTCGTTCGTGCGGCCGGGCGAGTGCAGGAATTCACCATGCGCTATGCGCTGGGAGCAAGCCGCGGCCGGGTCCTGCGACAACTCTTGCTCGAAGGCGTCCTGCTGGGTATCATCGGCGCGTTGCTCGGTGCTGCATTCGCTCCGGAGGCATTGAAAATGCTTACTGCGTGGATCGCAAGCGGCAGCACGGGTAGCCCCTTTTATACGTCTCTCGATAACACCGTGCTTGCCTTCACGCTCGGCACTACGCTTTTTGTCAGCGTGTTGTTCAGTCTGGCGCCGGCGGCGCAATTCTCAAATCCCGACCCGCTCGAAGCTATCCGCCGCCACGGCTCGACGTCAGGGGCGGCCTCGCTGAGCTTCCGCCGCACATGCGTCGCTCTCCAGATCGGATTGAGCCTGTTACTGCTAATCGGTGCGGGTCTGTTTGTTCGCACAGTTCGCAATCTCCGGGTGGCCGGGACGGGCATTCAAATCGACAGCCTTGCGACTTTCAATGTGGACCCCGAGTTTTCGGGCTACACTGCCAACCAGCAGACGGCGGTTCGCCAACGCATCCTCGATGCCCTGGCCTCGATACCCGGTGTACGTTCCGCAGCCGGAACCTCAGATGCGGAATTGGCGGGCAACAACACTTCAGGCGATGTTTCCATTCCGGGGTACACGGCGAAAGAGGACGAAGAGATGGATGCCGAACTCCCATACATCACACCCGCCTATTTCTCAACCATCGGATTGCCGCTCGTCGCAGGCCGTGAGTTCATGCCCTCCGATGCCGCGAGTAGCCCAAAGGTGGCCATCGTAAATGAATTGTTCGCTCGTCACTACTTCGGCTCCGCCCGCGCCGCTTTGGGCCGCTACGTCGGGCGGCATGATGACTCGCCATCACAGATAGTAGGCGTCGTCACGAACGTTCCTCATTCCAATCCGCGCGACCCCATCACGCGCACCGTTTATCGTCCTGCTACACAAATGGGCGGCAAAGCCGGTTGGCCTACCGGGTTTGCGTTCTATCTTCGAACGTCGATGCCGCCGCAAACAGCCTTGAATGCCATTCGGAAGGCCATCAATACCACGGACCCGAAGCTCGTCGTCGACAATCTGCGCACCATGAACGCTCAGCTCGATGACACACTGTCGACACAACGCGTCATTGCTTTGCTCGCCGCCACATTCGGAGTCATCGCGACTCTGCTTGCTGCCATTGGTCTATACGGAGTGCTCGCATACGTGACTACGCAACGCACTCGTGAAATCGGCATCCGTATGGCGCTCGGCGCGAAGCCTTGGGCAGTCGCTCAGCTCGTGTTCCGCGAGGTTCTCGTTCTGACGGCTGTGAGCCTGGCCTTCGCAATCCCTGCAGCCTTGTTTCTGGGCCGCTTGCTTCAAACTCAGCTCTTCAATGTCTCTTCCGGCGATTCCCTAACGTATGCCTGCGGGATCGCCATCGTCACCAGCGTCGCCTTACTGGCCGCTGCGCTACCTGCCTACCGTGCAGCAACGGTTGACCCGATGCGCACCTTGCGCACGGAATAGCGTCGCCGCTGATTTTTTCTCGCTCGAAGCCACCGGCATTTTCTCCCTCTTGACATAAGGAGGTTGTTATATAACAATATTGCTATAGATGCGACGGCAATCTCGAACCGCTCCACCGCTCGACTTGGCATTCTCGGCGCTATCGGACCCGACGCGCCGGGCAATCCTCGCACGACTCGCCAAAGGGGAGGCGACAGTCCTGCAACTGGCCGCACCGTTCGAAATGTCGCAGCCGGCAATCTCCAGGCATGTGAAAGTGCTCGCAAAGGCGGGTTTCATTACCCAGCGCGTTGAGGGCGCTACACGTCCGTGCCGGCTCGCCAGGCACGGCCTTGAGGAGATCGACAACTGGATCGCGATGTTGAGAAAGGCCCTCGAAGCGAACTACAGTCGCTTGGATGTCGTTCTCGCAGCGATGCAAAGCGCAGAAGAGAAACCGTCACGGAAAGGGAAGAGCAAGAGATGAGCAAAATGAGTCTGGAAATGGAAGGCGACACACATGTTGTCGTCAAAAGATACTTCGCCGCGCCGCCCGAGGCTGTTTTTCGGGCGCACACGGACCCGGCGCTGATTCAAAAATGGCTGCTGGGACCGGAGGGTTGGACCATGCCGGTCTGCATCAGCGAGCCGCGGCCGAAAGGAAAGATCCGGTATGAATGGTCCAATGGCAAGGGGCAGGGTTTCTACCTGACCGGCGAATATTTGGAGCTGGAACCGTTTAGCAGGATTGTGCACGTAGAACGCATGTATTTGCCTGATCCGACGCCGGACAATCACATCGAAACGAGATTCCTTCCGGAAGGTGAGGGGACTCTCATGACCATGCGAATGACGCTGCCCGATGCGCAGACCAGAAAACAGATGCTCGCAAGCGGCATGGAGAGCGGTATGGACGCGAGTTTCGTCCGGCTTGAAGAAATGCTTGCTCCGGACATCCTCCCAAGTCGGTGACAAATTTCGAAAAAAATTTGCGACGTGAAATCAACGACTTGCGCCGGTGAACGGCGGGGTTAGGCCAATCTCCCCTTCAGACTCGGGTCGGGCGTGAAAAAAATGCTCGCCAAGAAGGAGATTATTGTTGCCTGTTCTAAACCAAGGCTCGGGGAAGCACCGCAGGTCCACCTGGAAGCTGAAATATCCGCCGATTGGCGAAACGAGAGACGTCGACGGCCATCTCTGGTATGTGCGCCAGGTGCGCGAGACGAAACACGGATTCGATCTGCTCTTCGGTTCGCCCGAAAGCCGTGCCGAGCCTTTTCCAATCCGGCTGCCGCGGTTGATTCCGACACAGTCGCTCCAGAATTTCTGGGAAGCCAACAAGACGCGGCACGACAGCACCATCTATGACCTGCCCGCCGGCCGGTCAACACTCAAGCGCGTGCGCCGTCGCTTGGGCTTTCACGTCGAAAAGGATACGGCTAAGTATTGGAAGAAACATATTGACGACTTGCGCGTCTTGACAGCGACTCAGGTGGCCGCCAAGCATCAGATGAACGGTTGTGTCATTCGCCACGTCAGGTCTAGACTACTCGGCAAAATGACTCGTGAAATTGGCTGGTGGCGCGAACCGCGAGTCGTCAATATCCTTTTGTCTCCGCTGACACTGCGCGAGATGGGCAAGAAGCTCGGCATCGGGACCAGTCACGCCGGCCGGCTGCGCCGCCGCGTGCTGCAGGAACGGAGTGTGTGAGCGCTGGGCGGCCGCAGATCCGAAACAGTGTCTGCGGAATGCGGTCGCATGACGCAAGACCTGGTTGTCCCGCGCATGGCGAACCAGCTCTCGGCAATTTTTGATCGGTAGTGGGTCAGTTTGTCAAACTGACTGGAAGCCGGGAAAAGCTGCCGGTAATCATTCCAAAAATCCCCGTTCGCACGATGAAGCACGTGGGTTAGAGCGGTTGGGTTCTTCCGGCCTTGTGGTCGGCCAGAGCTCGGTTGATGCGGTCGTCAATGCGTCCCGCGTCAAGGTCCGCTTTAAGCTGCGCGTCGATGGGCTGCGGATAGTGCTGGTCAAGCCACTGATAAAGCTCTTCCCGCTGCTGCGGGCTAAGAGCATCGATTGCGCGTTCGATCTCTTGTATGCTGCTCAAATTCATGTCCTTTCTCCCTCACATTTTAGCGGTGGGAGTACCACAGCAAAGCTAAGT
>DATBEG010000008.1:0-59864 GCA_036276155.1 Bryobacteraceae bacterium
GTGTGAGTGAACCGTGGGTATCGGGAATGCGGCGAATGTTTGTGTTGGGCGTGGGTGGCTGCGGCGGGGGAAAGTGAACGTGATTCGGGATTTCGGCGGGATGAGGCAACGGTGCGATGTGAATTTCGGGCACGTCCTGGATGATGGGCTCTGCGGGTTCGATGTTTTCCGATTCGAAAGCGACGACCTCGACGCGAGCAGAGAATTCCGAGAATGGCAGTTCGGCTGCGCGTTGTGCGATCGGTTGCTGTCGAACGGGTTGCGGCGCGGGCGAGACCGGCGCCAGGGGCATGCTCGAAACGGGCCGACTTTCCATGAGCAGGTCGCGGATGGCATCGCGCACGAAATCATGGACAGCGCTGCCATGGCGGAAGCGGACTTCGGTTTTTGACGGATGTACGTTTACGTCGACTTCGGACGGATCGCAATTCAGAAACAACAGGGCGAACGGATAACATCCAGCCGGCATCAAGTTGTGATACGCGGAAAGCAATCCATGCTGGAGTGTTTTGTCGCGAACCAAACGCCCGTTCACAAAAAGAAAGACGGAATTACGATTCTGCTTCTGAACATGCGGACCCGAGACGAGGCCCTCAAGAACAAATTCGGCGACATCGGCTTCGGGCGGTTCGGAGACGCGAACGCCGGGCGGAACGTAGGGCGGCGGAAGGCGGAGTTCGAATGTGCGAGCCCTCAGCTCGACGAGATCCTGCATAATGTCCGAGCCGAAGACCTGGAAAGCGCGATCGCGCAATGTGGAGACGGGCGTGACGGCGAGGAGTTCGCGGCCTTCATGATAGAGCTCGAAGCGCTTGTTGGGGTGACCGAGGCTGTAATGCGTGACAAGTGAGCCGATATGCGCCAGTTCCGTTTGATCGCTGCGCAAGAATTTCTTGCGAGCGGGCACGTTGAAGAAGAGGTCGCGGACAGTGATTGTGGTGCCGGTTGTACGCGCGATTTCATCACAGCGCAGCAGTTTGCCACCGGCGATTTCGACCGCGGTGCCGGTCTGTTCTTCGGCGGAACGGGTTTCGAGAAGTAGACGGCTTACCGACGCGACTGAAGGCAGCGCTTCACCGCGGAAACCGAGAGTGGAGATGGCGAGGAGATCTTTGACCTCGTTCAGCTTGCTGGTGGCATGGCGCTCGAAGGCGAGCAGCGCATCATCGCGCAGCATGCCGCAGCCGTCATCCTGGATGCGCAATAAACGACGGCCAGCGTTTTCGGCATCAATACGGATGTCGAACGCGCCGGCATCAAGGGAGTTTTCTAAAAGCTCTTTGACAACGGAAGCGGGCCGCTCGACCACCTCGCCTGCCGCGATTTTGTTAGCGACATTATCGGAGAGGATTCGTATGCGGCCCATCTTTTGTGAATGCCCGGTAACGCCTACGGGCGGTTTATTCCAGTTTTGCTGTACCGTGCGCGGGCGGCTGCCAGGCCCATTTACCGATTGATTATTGGTCAGCCACTCATGGCTGCAAGGAACTCGGCATTGCTGCGAGTCTTGCCAAGCTTATCAATGAGCAGTTCCATGGATTCGACAGGCGAGAGCGGGTTGAGAACCTTGCGGAGCACCCAAACGCGGTTGAGTTCTTCGCGCGGCATCAACAGCTCTTCCTTACGCGTACCGCTCTTGTTGATGTCAATGGCGGGGAAGACGCGCTTGTCGACCAGCTTGCGATCGAGATGGATTTCCATATTCCCGGTGCCTTTAAATTCTTCAAAGATCACGTCATCCATGCGACTGCCGGTATCGATCAGAGCAGTCGCCACGATAGTGAGCGAGCCGCCCTCCTCGATGTTACGGGCAGCACCGAAGAAGCGCTTCGGACGCTGCAAGGCGTTCGAATCGACGCCGCCCGAAAGTACCTTGCCTGAAGGCGGCACGACGGTGTTGTAGGCGCGCGCGAGACGCGTGATGGAGTCAAGGAGAATGACGACGTCTCGCTTGTGCTCGATTAGGCGCTTGGCCTTCTCGATCACCATTTCGGCGACTTGCACGTGGCGGGAAGCAGGCTCGTCAAAGGTCGAGCTGATGACCTCACCGCGAACGGAGCGCTGCATGTCCGTGACTTCTTCCGGACGTTCGTCGATGAGAAGAACGATCAGGTTGATTTCCGGATGATTGGTGGTGATTGAGTTTGCGATGCTCTGCAGCAGCATCGTTTTACCGGTGCGCGGCGGAGCGACGATGAGACCGCGCTGGCCTTTGCCGAGCGGCGTCATCAGATCCATGACACGGCCGGAGAAGTTGTCGCGGCTGGTTTCAAGCTTGAGCCGTTCGTCCGGATAGAGCGGCGTCAGGTTATCGAAGAAAATCTTGTTCCGCGATTCCTCCGGCGGCTCGAAGTTGATTGCGTCGACTTTGATCAGCGCAAAGTAACGCTCGCCCTCTTTGGGCGGACGGATCTGACCCGAGACCGTGTCGCCGGTGCGCAGATCAAAACGGCGGATCTGCGATGGGGAGACGTAGACGTCATCGGGTCCGGGCAGATAGTTGTACTCGGGCGCGCGCAGGAACCCGAAGCCATCTGGCAGGCACTCGAGGACGCCTTCCGAGAAGATCAGACCGCTCTTTTCCGCTTGCGTTTGCAGGATCTTGAAAATGAGTTCCTGCTTGCGTAAGCCGGCCGCGCCCTGGACACCGAGATCCTTCGCGATCTGGTTGAGCGCCTGGATGCTCATGTCTTTCAGTTCGACGAGGTCGAGCGTAGTTGCGCCGTTGCGCTGACCTTGTGCGCCTGTGTTGCCGATGGAATGGCGGCCACGGCGCTGAAACGGCTGCTGGCCCTGCTGCTGTCCGCCCTGTTGTCCAGTTTGTTGAGCCAGTTGCTGCTGACCGCCTTGCGTGACAGCGGCAGCTTGCACGGCATTCGCCGGCGCAGCGCCAGTGGTCACAGCCGTTGAGCTGTTCTCGGGCGCGTTGCGAACTTCGGGCTGTTTCTGCTCCAAAGGAGGAGCTACCGCTTTTCGCGGGCTCTCTGCAGCAGGCCTGCCGTTGGGGTGCGCACGCGGCTCGGTACTTCTAGGACGCGTAGCCGCGGGCTTGTCTGCTTTTACTTCAGCCGCCGACTTTTGGTCTGCGGCCGGTTTGCTTTCTTGTGTTTCTGAATTAGGTGCCTCGGCGGCCACCGCCGTCGGTTTGCCTTCGCCGTTCGTCTCTTGAGGCTTCTCGGTGGGCGTACCTTCGGTGGTTGCCGCGGGGGCTACTGACTGTTCTTGATCTTCGAGATGATTTGCCAAATTTCCCTCACTCCCCGGCCATCGGTGGCCGAGAACGGCACTGGCGGCTGATCCAGTGGTTGTTTTTGGATCTGCACCAATCCGGCTCTTGCTTGATTCGTACTCTTCAATTTGTCGACTTTGGTAGCGATTACCTGAAATCGACGGTTATGGAACTCGAGCCAGGCTTTGAGTTCCAGGTCCATATCCATCCATCCCCGCCTGGCGTCGATGAGGAGGAGCGACAATCGTAAACTTTGCCGCTGGTAAAGATAACTCTCAATCAGCTTCTTCCAACTGGCGCGCTCTTCGAGAGAAACACGCGCGTAGCCGTAACCCGGCAGATCCACGAATCGAAGATGTTCTTCGATCTGGAAAAAGTTGATGAGCTGCGTACAGCCTGGACGGGCGCTTGTAAACGCTAATCCCGGTTGCCGCACCAGCTTGTTTAGCAAGCTGGATTTTCCGACGTTGCTTCTGCCGAGGAAAGCCACTTCAATGTCTTGGTCCGGCCGTTCCGGCGGAAACTGAGCAGACGAAGCTGCGCTTATGATCAGCTGCGGCTGGACTGCTTCCACCATCATGCAGGCCCCTTGTGTAAAACGATTCGGTTTAGTGCGTCAGATTTTCTTCGTTTGACAGCGCCGCCAGATCCGCAGCCCCGCTTCCAGGCGCCAAGGGCAGCGCGACTAGTTCTCTCTCCAACGCAATCTTCAACACTTCATCCATGGAGAAAACGAAGTGCAGTTTCATTTCTTTTCGAATGTTTTCCGGAATCTCTGAAAGATCTTTTTCGTTGTCCTTTGGGAGAACGATCTCAAAGATTCCCTGGCGATGGGCGGCCAGCAGCTTTTCCTTTAATCCGCCGATGGCGAGCACGCGCCCGCGCACAGTGATCTCGCCGGTCATCGCGATATCGCAGCGAACCGGAATGCCGGTGAGGGCACTGCAGATGCTGGTGGCAAGGGTAATGCCGGCCGAAGGGCCATCCTTCGGGATGGCGCCTTCCGGCACATGCACGTGAATGTCGAGATGACGGTAGAAATCCTTCGGCAAGCCGAGGTACTGCGCACGCGAACGAACGTAGCTCATGGCGGCTTGCGCCGATTCCTGCATCACATCGCCGAGTTTTCCGGTTGTCATCATCTTGCCGCGACCTTCCATGATGGTGGCTTCCGTTGTAAGAATAGATCCGCCGACTTCCGTCCAGGCCAGCCCGGTGGTTGCGCCTACCTCGTTCTGCTTGTCGAGGTCCATGTCGCGGAAACGTGCCGGACCCAACATTTCAGTGACCTTTTCAGGCGCGATCACAATCTTTTCGATCGGTATCAGAGGCGCTTCTTCCTTCTTAGCCTTCTTCTTCGATTTCTTAGCTGGAGCAGCGGCTTCCACGGTCTCTTCCACGGGCGTTTCGTCTTCGATCACTTCGACGGCTGCATCTCCAGATTCCGGTACGGGCTCATCAGTCGATTGCGCATCGACTACTTTACGAGCGACCTTGCGGCATAGGTTGCCGATTTCGCGCTCCAGGTTTCGAACACCAGCTTCGCGCGTATACCACTGAATCAAGCTCTGCAAGCCGGGATCGGTGAACTGTACTTGCTCGTCCGTGATGCCGGTTTCTTTGATCTGCTTGCGAACGAGGAAGCGCTTGGCAATCTCGAGTTTTTCGAGTTCGGTGTAGCCCGAGAGGCGGATGACTTCCATGCGATCCTGCAGCGCCGGCGGGATGGTGTGCATCACGTTGGCGGTTGCGATGAAGAACACCTGGCTGAGATCGTATTCGACATCGAGGTAGTGATCCATGAACATGTAGTTCTGTTCGGGATCGAGAACTTCGAGCAGGGCAGCCGATGGGTCGCCACGGAAATCCATCGACATCTTGTCAACTTCGTCCAGCATGATGACGGGGTTCTTGGTGCCCGCTTTTTTCATCATTTGGATCAGTTGGCCGGGCAGCGCCCCGATGTAGGTGCGGCGATGACCACGGATTTCGGCTTCGTCGCGAACGCCGCCTAACGAGAGGCGAACGAACTTGCGTCCGGTTGCCTTCGCGATGGACATGCCAAGCGAGGTTTTACCAACGCCGGGAGGACCAACGAAGCAAAGAATAGAGCCCTTGGGATTCTGAACGAGGCGGCGAACGGAAAGGAATTCAAGGATGCGCTCCTTGATCTTTTCGAGGCCGTAGTGATCGCCTTCGAGTACCTGGCGCGCATAGCGAAGATCGCGAATTTCCTTGGTTCGCTTTTTCCATGGCACTGCGAGCAGCCAGTCGAGATAATTGCGCGAAACGGTCGATTCAGCCGACATCGGTGGCATGCCTTCGAGACGCTTGAGCTCGGCGGTAGCCTTTTCGTGCGCGTCCTTGGTCATTCCGGCGGCATCGATCTTCTTTTTCAGCTCGTCGTATTCGCTCTTTTCGCCGCGGCCGAGCTCTTTCTGAATCGCCTTGATCTTCTCGTTGAGGTAGTACTCTTTTTGCGCGCGCTCCATCTGGCGCTTGACGCGGCCCTGAATGGTGCGGTCAACATTGAGCTTTTCGATTTCGATGTCGAGCAGGTCGGCAACACGGGTGAGGCGGTCGACGGGATCGAAGATCTCGAGCAACTCCTGCTTCTCTTCGATGGTGAGCTGCAGGTTTGCGCCAACTGTGTCGGCGAGTTTGCCAGGATCGTCCACCCGAATGGCGGCGATCATGGTTTCGTAATTGAGGTTCTGGCTGAGCTTGACGTATTGCTCAAACAGCGTAGTGACGCGGCTGGTAAGGGCCTCGAGCTGGCTGCCGGATTCCACCTTGAACGCGGTGGTCTTGACGACAGCGCGGAAGTAGCCTTCCTCTTCGCTGACCGAGATGATTTTGCCGCGCTCGACGCCTTCGACGAGTACTTTGATGTTACCGTCGGGCTGCTTGAGACTTTGAACAATATTGGCGACCGTACCGACGGAGTAGATTTCGTCCGGACGGGGCTCGTCCACGGAAGCATCGTGCTGCGTGGCAAGGAAAATTTTCTTATCACCCAGAAGAGCCTCTTCAAGGGCGCGGACACTCGACTCTCGACCCACGACAAACGGCGTCATCATGTAGGGAAAGATCACCACGTCCCGAATGGGCATCATGGGTAATCGCTTTGTATCCGACTTGTCTTTCGTTGTGACCATTGTGACTTTCTAGGCGGGATGCCCCGCCAACGCGGGACTGGGTGAAGCGGCAGCAGCTACGGAAGACGTGCTGCCCAGTTTGAAAACTCTCGTTTTGAGTATATGGGCTTTGGCTGGCTAGCCCGCCTTTTCGAGCACAGCCATGTTGATCTTTTGCGAAAGTACCATCTCCTTGGTGACGACAAACTCGCGAACCTTCTTGAACGTGGGGAGATAGTACATCAGGTCAAGCATTAGATCTTCCAGGATCATGCGTAGACCACGTGCGCCAACCTTGCGCTCCATCGCCAATTGCGCAACGGATTCCAAGGCGTCGTCGCTAAATTTGAGCTTAACATTTTCGAACTCAAACAGCTTTTGGTATTGGCGAACGATTGCGTTCTTGGGCTTGGTCAAGATCTGGACCAAAGCCTCTTTCGAGAGATCCTCCAGAACTGCAGCGACCGGCATGCGGCCGATGAATTCAGGAATGAAACCGTACTTAATGAGATCGATGGGCTGGCAGTGGGTAAGCATGTCGACGTCACGTCGCAGGTTCGGGCCCCGGCGAATTGAGTCCTTGTCATCGGGCGGAACAAAGCCGATGGATTTGGTTCCGATGCGCCGCGCGATCACTTTTTCGAGACCGACGAAAGCGCCGCCGCAGATGAACAAAATGTTGGTTGTATCGACAGGTGTAAATTCCTGGTGCGGGTGCTTACGGCCACCCTGCGGAGGAACGTTGGCGATGGTTCCTTCGAGGATTTTCAACAGAGCCTGCTGTACGCCTTCGCCCGAAACGTCGCGGGTGATCGAGGGATTCTCGTCCTTACGGCCGATTTTATCGATCTCATCTATGTAGATGATCCCACTTTGCGCACGTTGCACATCCCAGTCGGCATTTTGCAGAAGGCGAAGAATTATATTCTCCACATCTTCGCCGACGTAGCCGGCTTCCGTGAGCGTAGTGGCGTCAACAATGGCGAACGGGACATCAAGAATGCGCGCGAGCGTTTGGGCCAACAGTGTTTTACCCGTTCCCGTAGGTCCGATGAGCAAAATGTTGGACTTAGACAGCTCGACTTCGCTGCCGCGCTGTTTATTCATCTGGATACGTTTGTAATGGTTGTAAACGGCGACGGCCAATTTCTTTTTGGTCGATTCCTGGCCGATTACATACTGATCCAGATATTCTTTTAGCTCTAAAGGCCTAGGGAGCTTTCCAGGCGCGCCATAGCTCTGTTCGTGTCGATCATCTTCAATGATTGAATTGCAAACCGCTATACATTCATCGCAGATGTAAGCGCGGGGATAGTCGCTAGGCGAGGAAATAAGCTTGCCGACAACATCTTGGCTCTTATGACAGAACGAACAGCGGAGGGAGTCGTCGGATCCGGCGCGCTTCAAACTGGTTCTCCTACATACGAAAAAATCAAGAGATCGCTTGCCTTGATCGGTTGGATTTCATGCCCAGTATATCAACATTAGCTAGGTTTTATTTGAAGCATCACAGATTTACAAAGATTTAGTTCCGGATAAAGAGCGGCGACCCGCATCTCGCCGCCTTCGGAAGTGCGGCCGAGAATCCTTTATCGGGTTGAATCCACCAATTGGTCGTCTCAAGCCTGCTTTTGGGCCTGATCGAATAGGAACTGTAACGTCTTCTCTGTCTGGATCGCGCCGGCGATTCGGCCCAGGGTACCCTCTTTTTCGAGGCGGGCGCGGGTGACGGGCACTGCTTCGCGCTCCTGGCGGGCGATGCGTTGAAGTTCGTTATCAACTTCGGGTTTAGTGGCGTTGATGGCCTCGCGCTCGGCGATCTTCTCCAGCAGCAGCGAAGCTTTGACGTTCCGGAGCGCCTTGTCACGCTGGGCTTCCTTCACCTTAGTCCAATCTATTTTCAGACTATTCGGGTCGACGCCCCGGCCGGCGAGGTTCTGCAACTGCATACGGACCTGATTTTCGATTTGGCGGTCGAGATAGGCTTCCGGCACTGGGAAATCGTGGCCGGCGACTAGCACGTCGACAAGTTCTTCTTTCGCGGCTTGTTGCGCGACGTATTGTTTCTCGTTGAAGATGGCGCGGCGGACTGCTTCTTTAAGTTCGTCGAGCGACTGGTAATCGCCCAGGTCCTTGGCGAAGTCATCATCGAGAATCGGCAGTTCTTTTTTGCGAATGAACTTCGGGGTGAGCTGGAAGCGTACGATCTTACCCGCGAGCTTTTCCTGGGCGTACCCTTCCGGATAGGTGACGTCGAATTCCTTGGTCTCGTCGGGTGATGCGCCAATGAGTTGCTCATTGAATTCGGGCAACGTGTCTTCCGCGCCAACTTGTAGCTGAACGTCCTGATCGATGGGTTCCGCAAGGCCGGACAGCGACTTCAGGTGCACAAGCACAAAGTCGAGATTCTCGATGGGACGAGGATCTTGATTCGGATATTCCGCTTTGCTTTCGCGCATCGCTTCGAGGCGCTTGTCGACCTCTTCGTCCGTGACAGTGGGCTCTTCGTACTTGGCGGGAAGGCCGCGGTAGGTTCCGAGTTCCACTTCCGGAGCGACTTCGAAATCGGCTTTGAAGCGGATAGACTGCCCGGGCTCGAAGTGTAATTCCGAGACATCGGGCGTGCCGACCACTTTCAACTCTTCTTTCTGAACGCGGTTGCGAAACGCTTCGGGTAGAAGCAGGTCCAGAACTTCCTTGCGGATATCGGCTTCAAAGCGGGACTGAATCATGCTGACGGGCGCTTTGCCGGGACGGAATCCAGGCAAGCGAACGCGCGACTTGATGGAGTTCGTGACGCGTTCCCTCGCACGCTCTACTTCCTCGAGCGGGATTTCAATATCGAGGGAACGCTTGCAGTCTGCAGACAATTACGTATTCCTTTTTGCCGCTGCCGGGCTAGACAGCGGCTGTGGCCAACTGGGCTGCTTCGCGAAGGGCTTCTGCCTTGTTGGTCGCCTCCCAAGTGAAGCTATCTTCGGTCCGTCCGAAATGGCCGAACGCTGCAGTCTTGCGATAAATAGGACGTCGCAGGTCGAGACTCTTGATCATGGCTGCCGGGGTGAGCGAGAAATGCTCCCGGACGAGTTCAGCCAAGCGTTGATCTTCCACCTTGCCGGTGCCGAACGTGTTGACCATGATAGAAACCGGCTCAGCGACGCCAATGGCATAGGCAAGCTGGACTTCCGCGCGCTTCGCCAAACCGGATGCGACGAGATTTTTTGCTACGTAGCGGGCCATATAGCAAGCGGAACGGTCGACCTTGGTCGGATCTTTACCGGAGAAGGCGCCGCCGCCGTGACGGCCCATGCCGCCATACGTGTCGACGATGATTTTGCGGCCGGTTAGACCCGTATCGCCATGCGGACCTCCGATGACAAAGCGGCCGGTAGGATTGATGTGGAACTTGGTCTGAGAGTCGCACATCGCTTCGGGAACGACCACGCTGATAATTTTCTTCTTGATGTCGGAGCGAAGCTGCTCGGTGGAGACCTCGTCGTCGTGCTGAGTTGAAATGACGACCGCGTCAATGCGTTTCGGCTTGCCGTCCACATACTCGACGCTGACCTGGCTTTTGCCGTCGGGACGAAGATAAGGCAACTCGCCTTCACGGCGCGCCTCGCTCAGGCGGCGAACCAACTTATGCGCGACCATGATGGGCAGCGGCATCAGTTCCGGCGTTTCATCGCAGGCATAGCCGAACATCAGGCCCTGATCGCCAGCTCCGCCGGTGTCGACGCCCATTGCGATATCGGGAGATTGCGCCTGGATCATGTTCACGACGGCGCAAGTTTTGGAGTCAAAACCCATCGCTGAATCGGTGTAGCCGATGTGATCGATTACGCTGCGCACCAGCTTGGGAACATCCACATAGGTCTTAGTGGTGATTTCGCCAGCGACCACGCAGATGCCGGTGGTCACGAGAGTTTCGCACGCGACGCGGCCCTTCGGGTCATCGGCCAGCACCGCATCCAGGACGGCGTCCGAAACCTGATCAGCAATCTTGTCCGGGTGACCTTCCGTCACGGACTCGGACGTGAAGATGTATTTCATTGAAACTACAGAACTCCTTCTCAAGTTCATTTATTGCCAAAGGCAATGTGGCTCAGTTCTTTTGGATGCTGAAGGCAATCTGGCGGGTACACCGGGAGGCACAACTCGACCATGGCGCTGCCTTACGCAGAAAACGAAACTAGCCCTAAGTGTAGCAAGGCCGCCCGTCCAACTGGCGCCGTGAACATGCGCTTTGAAACATTGACGGTCTTGGTGTTCAATGTAGTAGATGGGCCGGAGGGACAACGCCAAGACGCTTCGCTGGTTTGCGTTTTCCGTGGCAGCCTTAGTCGTGTTTATGGGCGCGGCCGTGATTTGTTCCATGGTGTTGCGCCTGTCCCAAGCGCCTCCGGCGCCGGTGAGCACGCCGAGTGCACTACAGGCGCCGGATACGACGTCTGCTCAGCCCGCGGTAACCGTGCCGCAGCCCGCGCCTGAACCAGCCCCAGATTTGTACTCGCGGTCTCCCGAACAAGGTGCCGTTCGCAGCCAGAGTCCACGAACCCGCGTAGGGGCGTCTGATCCAGTTCAGACCGACCCCACCCAGACCGCGCCCGCTTTGCTTTCGCCGGGAACACCGCGACCGCTCACGCCGGACGGTCCGGTATGGAGTCTTGGACCGGCCATGCCTGCTAACGACGCGGAATCGATTCCCAGCGCGGCCCAGCCGCGGCCGGTAACTGTCAAGTCCACGCCACCACCGGCTCCCGAAAGGCACACGATGACATTGTTTCCGGGAACGCCGATCAATGTAACCCTCGGGGAGACGATTTCGACTGATGAGACGAAGAGGGGCGGTTACTTCCGAGCGATTCTGGCGAGTCCCATCGTCAAAGACGGGTTCATCATCGCGGAAGCCGGATCGGCGGTTAGGGGCCAGGTGGTTGCATCGAAGGGCACGGGGCTGTTTGGACGTAGGCCTGAATTGCGGCTGACGCTATGCGATATCCGCACAACGGACAACCAGTTGGTGCGCATACAAACGTATCAATGGGATGAAAAAGGTCGCTCGCATCATGCCGTTACCGTTCCGTTTCGTTCCGCATTCGATGTATTGGCGGCGCGCAATCCGGGCACGCTGCTACTGCCGCCGAATACGGCCCTTCAGTTCAGGCTGATCGCCCCCGTCTCGATTACGGAACGGCGCTGACGAGCCGCTTTACTTCTTGAGATCGGGATTATTGTCTTTTTTGGCTTCACTGGCGGGTGCCGCCGCAGCATCCGCATCGGCGATTTGAAGAATGCGAACTGATTTGACTGTGTGGTCGTACTGGCTCAGCTTGCGGACTTCGGTCACTGCGTTCTTATATTTTGCTCTCAGTTCGTAATCTTCGGTGAAGCTGAGGTCTTCGAAGCTATAGCGGCCATCTTCTTTCGTGATAGTCTCGCGTTTTTCTTTGGTCGAGAGATCTGTCATAGTGACGATGGCGCCCTTCAACGGAGTGCCGCTGATTTCATCGACGACTTTGCCCGACACGGTGCGCGAAGTGGGGGCTTTTTCCTTATGGTTGATCAGGGGCCGCTTGTTGTCGATCTCGGCCGCGGGGGCGTGGGCCGGGTTCGGATCCGATATCTGCTGCGCGACGGCCGCGGTACTGGCCGCAAACAAACAAATGGAACACGCGAGCAGAACGGCTTTCATACCTATGTCTCCCTGAGAATACCGTCGCCAACTGACGCGACGGGCGACACAAATTTCATTCCTGCCGGTATCGCACGCCGCCTCATGGCAACTTTCCCTAATGCTGTCGATTGACTCTTTGTATGGTATCAGGCGAAGCGGATACGCTAAATTCTGGAGATGCCCTTTGCAGGCGCAAAAATTCTGGCGTTTGAAAGCCGGCGTGCAAAAGAGATTGCCGAACTGATTCGCATTCAGGGCGGGGATCCGCTGATCGCGCCTGCGCTGATTGAAGTTCCTATCGAGGAGAACGAAGAAGCATTCACGTTCGCTCATCGGCTGTATACGGGCGAATTCGACATGATGATTTTCCTAACGGGAGTTGGCGCGCGTTACCTGCAACGTGTGCTGGCAACACGAGATGGCGAGCATCGTTTTCCGGAAGCGTTGCGTCATGTAGCTGTTGTGGCACGCGGGCCAAAACCGACCGCGGTCCTGCGGGAGTGGAATGTGCCGATTGCCGTTTCCGTGCCGGAACCGAATACATGGCGCGAATTGCTGGCCGCGGTTGGGGATCGCAGCGAAACCTCGGTCGCGCTGCAGGAGTACGGACGTTCGAATCCGGAGCTCGTGTCTGGTTTGGAGGCACAGGGACGCAGGGTGACACGCGTGCCCGTATATCGCTGGACGCTACCGGGAGATACCGGGCCACTGGCGCAGGCTTTGGAGGCGCTTTTGGTGGGTGCTGTGGCTGCCGCGCTTTTCACGACTGGTGTCCAGATTGAACACTTTCTGGAATTCGCCGAACAGCGGAATCAGCGCGAGCTGGCAATTGAAGCTTTGCGACGCGTTTTCATCTGCTCGATAGGTCCGGATTGCAGCGAGTCTTTGCGGGAATGTGGTCTCGCGGCTCAACTGGAGCCAAGCCACCCGAAGATGGGCATTTTGGTTAACGAAGCGGCTTCGGCTTTTCCGGTGCGAGCACCTGCTGGATAGATTTGAGCTAGAACAGTGAAGTGAAGCGAACTTCCTTTCTTGGAGCAGTTACCTTGTTTTTAATCGCTGGTCTTTTCGCAAATTCGGCCGAGATGCCGCAAACCGGGCAGATGGCACCGGATTTCACGCTGCCGTCGCAAGACGGCACACCCGTCAAGCTTACGGACTTTCGCGGCAAGTGGGTGGTGCTGTATTTCTATCCGAAAGACAATACGCCCGGATGCAGCCTGGAGGCGCACAATTTCCAGCGGGACATTTCGAAATACGAGGGCGCGAATGCGCTGATTATCGGGGTGAGTGTCGATTCCGCCGAAAGCCATAAGAACTTCTGCACCAAACAGGGACTGACGTTCAAATTAGCGGCCGACACAGACAAGAAGGTAGCTCGACAGTACGGCTCCCTTAGCGATTATTTGGGGTTCAAGATAGCGGCCCGGAATACATTCCTGATCGATCCCCAAGGCAAAATTGCCAAGGTTTGGACAGGCGTCGATCCAGGCCGCCACAGTAACGAAGTTCTGAGCGAAATCAGAGAGCGCGAAACCCGAAACCCAAGTTAACGAAAACCAGGTTAAGCGGACAGCAGTTCGCCCCAGCCTTTGCGCGGTTTTGGTTTGAGCATCGCGTTCGCCTCGGAGTGATTGGTGATCTGCATCTTCTCGGCATCCCATTCAAGGCGAGTGTTGAACTTGATGGCTAGAGCGCCGAGCGCAATCCACTCTGTGAACGGCGCCGAAACGTTGAAGTTAGAGCAGGCCGGAACGCCGCCTTTACAGGAGCGAATCCAATCCCGGTAGTGACCCGGAGAACGCGGCAGCATTTCGGACGGGAATTCATAATCGCGCATCTTTTCGACCGGAATCAGGCGGGTCCATTCGCCATACGTGCCAGTGGTGATCATGCCTTTGTCGCCGATGAACAAACTGCCGTTTGTGCCCGTGCTGATGAGCCGCATCCACTTGGCGTTCCGTTCTTCGACGGGACTCATCTGGCGGGCGGGAGTTTGGGGGCGTGGAGGAGGCGGCGGGAGTTCTTTCGGGTTGAAGAACTGATCGGTGAAGACGCCGCCGATGATCTGCCGCTCGCGCGGGTGAACGTCGGGATTTGCGTTACCCAGGCGATTTCGTGGCAAGTCGCCCAGAATCTGGTCTTGCGGAGCACCCTGGAAGGTCGGCTGGTTTTCGCGCATGGCGTCGTACCAGAAAATCTTGACTGGCGGCATGCCGGGGCGCGCCGGGAAATCAAAACGCACGACGGACTTTGCGGGGAAGTAAACGTCACTGGTGCCTTCCTGATGAATGCACTCGACCGAAGTGGGAGCGGTCAGTCGCAGGGCCATGTTCGGCGCGCCGAGAATGTGACAGGCCATATCGCCGAGCGATCCACTGCCGAATTCGTAGAAGCCGCGCCAAACGAAAGGAGCATATGCTTCGCTGTAGGGAGTTTCTTTCGCGAGGCCCAGCCAGAGATCCCAATCGAGGGAACTGGGAACAGGCGCGGGTGGCGGTGCTTCCTGAATTCCCTGCGGCCAGGCCGGGCGATTCGTCCACGCGTGTACTTCTGTGACGTTGCCGATTTCGCCGTTCCACACCATTTCGGCACACTGGCGCGAACCTTCGTTTGAGTACCCCTGGTTGCCCATCTGGGTTGCGACTTTGCATTTTTCAGCCGTCTTCTGCAATTGGCGGCATTCCCAAACGGTGTGGGCAAGCGGCTTTTGCACATAGACGTGCTTCCCGTTCTCCATCGCCAAAATGGCAGCGGCGGCGTGCATGTGATCAGGAATCGTGACGATCACGCCGTCGATGTTGCTGCCTTCCTTTTCAAGCATTTGTCGAAAGTCCTTGTACTTCGGGACGTTCGGGTACTTCTTGAAAACCGGTGCAGCGCGTTCATCGTCGACGTCACAGAGCGTCACGATGTTCTCTGTCAGAGCGCAACCGGCGATGTCGCTGGCGGCCTTCCCGCCTGCGCCGATGGAGGCGATATTCATCTTTTCGTTCGGCGACTTGTAGCCGAGTGATTTAAGTGAAATTTGACTGCCAAAACCGCCGACAGGCACGGCTCCTGCGAGAAGAGTGCCAAAGAAGAAATGCCGCCGAGTGGGTTGATATGCCACGTTAATCTCCTGCTCGCATCATATATCTCCAGCGAGTCTCGAAAATCGTTTTCGATTGCCTACGGCCGAAATCAATGCCGTATATGAGCTCAGTATTGACTTTAGTGGCCCGGTCGATGGCTACGGCTCGATGACGCATGCGTCTGCTAAATCTCCGTAGTTGTCTCCCAGTTTGAGCTGGATGGTTGGTGAAAATGGTGCGCCCGGACAGATTCGAACTGCCGACCTTCTGGTTCGTAGCCAGACGCTCTATCCAACTGAGCTACGGGCGCAACAGTTCACAGTATAACTTGGAATTGTTCGCTTAGCCGAACATCCGAACTCAGTTGAGAGCGCTTAGCGCAATCGCGGATTCCTGCAGCGTCAGCGTCGACACGCAGTTTCGGCCGCTCGCTTTAGCGCGATAGAGTGCCTCATCAGCCACACGGACAAAAATGTCCGGTGATTGTTCCGAGCCGTCCGACACGGTAACGCCGAAGCTTGCGGAAATCTTCAGTTCCGCGCCATCCACTTGCATGACATCCGAATGAAGCTTGTGCCGCATACGTTCAGCCTGACGGGTAGCTGAAGCCAGATCACAGTTCGGCAGGACAACGAGGAATTCCTCTCCGCCATATCGACCCACCTGGTCGTACTCGCGCATGTTCCCGCGCAGGCGTATTGCCGTCTCGCGCAGCACTGCGTCGCCGGCGAAATGCCCATAGGTGTCGTTGATCTTCTTGAAATGATCGATATCGAGCAGGATGACGCCGCAGGTCCGGTTATCGCGATGGCAGCGAGAAATCTCTCGCTCGAGAGCGGCTGCAATGGCGGGTCTGTTCGGCAGCATCGTCAGCAGGTCTTTATTCGCGCGCTCACGCAATTCTTCCCGCGCCTGCATCAGCTTCATCTGCAAATCGACGATCCGCTGTCCGGCGCGAAGCCGCATGCGAAGCTCATTATCGTCGAACGGCTTAACGATGTAATCGTCCGCGCCCGCTTCGAAGCCCTCCACTGTGTCACTCTTCGTGTTCTTCGATGTCAACAGCAGGATATAAGTGTAAGGTTCGCGATGAGTCTCCCGAACTCGACGGCACAACTCCGGGCCGGTGATATCGGGCATAACCCAGTCGAGAACGGCCACCGGCGGCGCGTCTGGCTGAGCCAGGATGTTCCAGGCTTCCAATCCGTTGGCCGCGAGCACCACTTCATAGCCCCAGCGCTCGACCGAACTGCGCAATAGAACGCGAGACATCTGATTGTCGTCGGCTATGAGAATCCTCATACGGAACCCAATGTTGGGGTGATATGAACCTAATCGACTGTACGCCAGGGAAAACTTAGAGACCGCATCACAAAACGAAGAATTTATGTTGTCCTGACCCATTGACCTGAGCCCATTCGCCAAGCCGATGAAAACAACATATTTTCCTTAATGAGAGCACCCCCGGGCGGGCGAGTCAATAGCGCGCCGCGTAGCGGTGCAGTTATCGGGCGCAACGGAGGCTCCTATATGATGGGTTTGCCGCCAAGTTCAAAGCCTTGGCTCTGGCTGTAGAAGGAGCTCAGATGAACAACTCAGTGCTCGTCCCCATGGTTGTCGAGCAGACCTCGCGGGGCGAACGCGCCTACGATATCTACTCTCGTCTGCTCAAGGAAAACATCATCTTCCTGGGTACGCCTATCGACGACAACGTCGCCAACCTCGTTATTGCGCAGATGTTATTTCTCGCAGCCGAGGATCCCGAGCGGGATATCTCTCTTTACCTGAATTCGCCCGGCGGCTCTATTACGGCGGGGCTCGCGATTCTCGACACCATGCGTCTTGTCGAACCCGACATCGTGACTTATTGTGTCGGGCAGGCGGCGTCGATGGCTGCCGTCCTTCTTGCCTGTGGCAGTAAAGGCAAGCGCTTTAGCCTTCCACATTCGCGGATCCTGATTCACCAACCCTCGATGAGTGGCTTGGGCGGACAGGCAGCCGATATCGACATCTATGCCCGGGAAATTCTGCGCATGCGGCAGAATCTGAACGAGATTCTCGCGGAAGCTACCGGACAGCAGGTCGAAAAGATCGCTCGTGACGTAGACCGCGACTACATTCTGGAACCCGAGGCAGCGCTTGAATATGGCATGATCGACCGGATTATCTCCAACCGGGTGCTGCAACCCGTTCCTACTCGCTAACCCTCTTTTTGAGAGACGAAAAAAAGAGCCCCGCGTCAATAAGAAGCCCGGCATCGAAGTTTGTGATGGCGGGCTTTGTATTTTTGGCCGCGTCGTAAATATCTGATTCTACATGTATAAGTTCTCTTTATCGCTATAGACTTTGGAATCCGATATGTAAAATGGAAACGACGGCTTGACGGGTTTGGAAGTGTGCGCTAGAGTAATGGTTCCGTTACACTTTCAGTAAATCATAAACGTTGCTTATCGATTGATGCGTAGACTAAAGCCAGTCCTGACGGGCATCGCGATCCTGAGTGTTCTTTCAACGGGCACGTCCTATGCAAGGGATGGACGCATCGCTTTGAGCGGAGCTGGTTTAACTGCCCGAGCAACCCAACCCGCCAACGCAGATGCGCCGACTGCGGCTCCTGATTCAACCAACAATTCGGGAGTCATTACCGAAACCGACATCGATTCGTTGCCGCATTCGCCGGAAACAGATGATCGTCTGAAGCGTGCCGACACACACCTGAATGCCGGTCGGCAGATGTACTTCGAAGGCGACCTCCCAGGTGCACGGCGCGAATTCGATGCCGCTGTCGACACTTTGCTGAACGCGCCTGAAACTGCGCCGGACCATCGCCGCATCGAACGCCGCCTCGATGAAATCTGTGATCTGATCTATCGTTTCGATGTCGAAAAGCTCGGCGCCGGGCAGACGCAGGAAGACGCTGTCGTCTTCGACAAGGCCCCTATCGATGAAATCAGCCACATGACCTTTCCGGTGGACGAGAAGCTCGCGCCAAAGTTGACGCAGGAATTGCATGAGACCGCGTCAGGTATTCCGCTGGAGCTGTCGGACCCGGTTCTGAGTTACGTTCATTACTTTTCGACAGACCGCGGGCGGGCGATTCTTCTTTCCGGTCTGCGCCGCTCCGGCCGCTACAAAGATATGGTCGAGCGGATCTTTGCGGAAGAGGGCGTACCTTCCGAACTGCTTTATCTTGCCCAGGCCGAATCAGGATTTCTGCCGCGCGCGGTATCCAACAAGGAAGCCGTTGGAATGTGGCAATTCGTAGCAGGAACCGGTTCTATCTACTCTCTGAGCCGCGGGAGCGGGTTTGACGAACGGCTCGACCCGGAGAAGGCGACGCGGGCTGCGGCGAAGTACCTCAAAGATCTCCATAACCACTTCGGCGACTGGTATCTAGCGATGGCGGCTTACAACTGCGGCGCTGGAGCGGTTGACCGCGCTGTGGAGCGGACCGGTTATGCCGATTTCTGGGAACTCATGAAGCGGCATGCTCTGCCGCGCGAAACCCAGAACTATGTTCCAATCATCGTCGCGATGACGATCATGGCCAAGAACCCGAAGGACTACGGCCTGGAATCGGTGGACATGGATACGCCGGTGGAATATGACAACCTCCCCTTGTCCGCTTCCACCAATCTGAACCTGTTAGCCGACGCGACGATGCAGCCGTTATCGGTCATCCGTGATCTGAATCCCTCTCTGCTTAGACAGGTAGCGCCGGCCGGCTTTGACGTGCACGTCCCGAAGGGGTCCGGCACGACCGCGTTAGCTGCGCTTGAGACAGTTCCTTCCGAGAGCCGGCAGGCGTGGCGGCTGCATCATGTGCAGGCTGGCGACACCCTGGCGAGCATTGCTACCTCTTTCCACGTTTCGCCCGATCGCATTGCGGCCGTGAATCACTCCACTGATTCGCTGGAAGCGGGCGACACACTCTTGATTCCCGCTGCTTATCATGACGATTCCACGCGCTTCTTTCGAGTGAAGGGCAAGCGCGCTCGCGTCCGCCTTGTTTCAACATCCAGCAAGACCCCGGCGCGTAAACCGGCAACGCTGCAGAGCGCCTCTCACATCGCTGCTGGTCGCCACGTCTCACCCCAGGTGCTGCATCGCAAGGCGGCGGTTCGCACGGCCAGCCTTCAATAAGCGACATTATTCTTTAATTCGTTTGAGCTCATATTGCGTCGTCATATGGGCTTTTTCAATTTCAGGGCTTGCCAATTGTCACGGCTTGTGAAATTATTTTGCTGTTTGCATCATCTGGATGCGTAGTGGGCATACAAGGAGGAGTTCGTGAGTTTCCCATACAGACTTAAAGCTGACGACGACGACGAGGATTTCGAATACGAAGACGAGCATGTCGAAATGGAATCCGACAAAAAAGAATACGGCGCCGACGACGACGATGAAGACGACGACGATGACGAGGTGGAAATCGAGGTTGCCGAAATCTTGATGGTCCCCGTCGAAGGCCAGGCGTCCGGTGAACAGAAGCAGGGCCAGACACCCGCGCATGGCGCTGCCGAGGAGCATAGGCACGCCGGTGGCGAGGAGGAGTCATCTTCCGGTGGAAAACCGGCGTCAAGAAGCAGGGCCGTCAAAAAGACTTCTACAAGCACGAAATCTGCAGCCCAGAAGAAGGCGGCGCCAGCCGCGGAGAAAAACGCTGCACCGGCACCGGCACGGGCAGTAAAGAAGGCTGCTCCTGTCCAAAAGAAAGCCGCCACTGCGAAGAAATCGGCTGCTCCGATAAAGAAAGCTGCACCCGTGAAAAAAGCGGCAAAGAAAGCCGCGCCGGTGAAGAAGGCAGTAAAGAAAGCTGCGCCACTCAAGAAGGCGACGAAGAAAGCGCCGGTAAAAAAGGCGACCAAGACATCGGCCGCAAAGTCGTCCAAGAAGTCAGCGCCCAGCAAAGGCACTCCTCCGAAAAAGGCTCCGACCACAAAGAAAACCACTGCCAAGAAGGGCGCGTCGAAGAAGAAGCGCTGAATTTATTTGCTAAGTCTCCCGTGCGTAAGCAAGTGCGGGAGACACGACCAGCCTACTTGTCCTTGGTCACAACCGCGCGGCAACGCTCGAAAAGTTCGAGAAGAGAATCCGCGTACTCTTCGGTCGACCGAGGCCCCTTGCCTGCGAATCCGGTTGCGGGAGCGCCTTTGCCATAGCCCGTCGTTATTGCGATAAACTTCATCAGTTCCAACGCTACTTCATCCTGGCTATGGATCGCCGGCTGCTTTTCTGAAGCGTCTTCAGGCATACTCAGTATTCTCTCATCGAGCTTCTAAGTCCCCCAGCACATGCCCATTCGCGCCCGAAAATTGATCCGCAAAATGCGGGGCGGGGCACAGGCTCATCTGATTGAAGGCGAGGACGGGCAGTTCTATGTCGTCAAGTTTGTCAATAATCCCCAGCACCGGCGCATTCTCATCAATGAGTGGCTTGCCTGCTCATTCCTTCGGTATCTACAAATCCACGTGCCCGATACGGCCGTTATAGATCTGTCTGTTGACTTCATCTCCGATAATCCCGACCTGTACATCACGCTAGGCAGCCGGCGTGACCATATCGCGCCGGGTTTGCACTTCGGTTCTCGCATGGCCGTGCATCCAGACCGGGTGGCAACGTTCGACTTTTTGCCCGACAAGCTGTTGCACAAGGTGGAAAACCGGGCCGACTTCCTGGGAGTCCTTGTCTTCGACAAATGGATTGGCAACGCCGACTCACGCCAAGCCGTCTTCTTCCGGGCTCGCGGGAAAAGCTGGACTCCGTTGAAAGGAGAAACACCGGGACGTTTAGGTTTCTTCGCGCAGATGATCGATCATGGGTTCGCTTTCAACGGAGCGAGCTGGCAGTTTCAAGACACGCCGCTGCAAGGGCTATATTTCCGCACTAGTATGTACGACGATGTGCGCTCTATCGACTCGTTTCAGCCTTGGCTGAGTATGGTGGAGAACTTCCCGCTCGAGGTGATTGATTCTGCGTGGAAGGAGATCCCGCGTAGTTGGCTGGATGGCGATGAGGATGCTTTAGAGCAGCTTTTGGAAACTCTAGTCAGGCGGCGGACAAAGGTGGCAGGACTGATCGAGGATATGCGGAGAAAACGCGCTACGGCGTTTGCCAATTGGCATTGACCTCGTTAAAGATGCGTTCTGCCGTTACCGGTGCAAGCAGGATGCCGTTTCGAAAGTGTCCATAGGCAAGCAGCAAGCGCGGCGAATGCCAGCCGATATGCAACTTGTCGCTGGCTGGTCGAAATCCCATCCAGCTCTCTGATTTGGTTGTTTCCGCGAGGTGCGGCATCACGTAACCGGCGCGGGATTCAATTTCAGACTCGATAAACGGGTTCACTTCGGGATCGAAACCGACCCGTTCCATCGAAGAACCGGCGATCAGAAGACCATTGGCGCGCTGCAGCAAGTAAGTGTGGCCGTGCCGAACAATGGTGTTGCAGGTCTGTTCGGGCTGCTGATAGCCGATGAGCTGCCCTTTAACCGGCTCCGTCTTGGGAAGTGGAGGCGCACCGCTCAGCTCGATTGCGCCGCTCCATGCGCCTGCAGCGACAATCGCGACATCGCATTTGGCGCTTCCATGTTCGTGTTCGACGCGCACTCCATCTGATGCAATGTGCAACGCGACGACCCGGCAATACTCAGTGATCTCGATATACTGCCGCCGCCCACACACCTGTTTCAGGGCGTGGGTCAACTCGCGTGGATTTACCACTGCATCTTTCGGGTAGAAACGCGCGCCAGTCAATCCTTCGCGCCTGACTCGAGGCCAGAACGCGGTCACATGGCTGGTGCTGATGCGCTTCGATTGGATGCCCAACAGTGCCTGACGCTCGGCGCGGGCGTCGAGCGCCTCCATCTCGCTCTGCGAGTAAGCAACGTCCAGAGCACCGCAAGGCTGGAAGTCAATGGACAGGCCGCAGCACTCTTCCAGTTCGCTTACGAAGTCCGTGTACATGCGTCGGGATTCAACCGCGAGGGTGGCCAGTTCGTCCGATTCGTCTATTTCACCGCCCGGCGCAAGCATCCCTGCACCCGCCCAGCTTGCTTCGCCGCCGGCTTTGCCCTGATCAAATAGGGAAACTTTGAATCGTGCCCGAGCTAGACGCCAAGCTATAGACAGTCCAATGATTCCGGCGCCGACGATGGCAATCGCCGACCGACTATCCGAACTGCTGGGCCTCACGCCGGTTCCTGTAGTGACTCCGGTTCCGCACTGGCGCGCTTAACTACTTCCAAAAATGCCTTGGCTGCGTGGCTTAGCGCACGCCTGGCGGGATAAACCAGCCGAATCTTACGCTCGACGTTCAGTTCCTTGACGCGGATCTCACGCAACGTATCCTGCTTGATCTCCTGCTCTACACACATGCGCGGCAGGAATGCTACGCCCTCGTTGTCCTGCACCAGACGACGGATGGTCTCCACTGTCGGCATCTCCACATCCATATTCAGCGGCACTTTGTGGCGCTGAAACTCGCGCAGCACCGCTTCCCGATAGGGGGACAACACGTTGTGCGCGATAAACGTCTCCATATCCAGATCGCTGATGGAGATCTCAGACCGATTCGCAAACCGATGCTTCGGAGAGATGATCAGGGTCAGCCGGTCGGTATAGATGACGGTTGATTGAAGATGGTCGTCGCCGGGATCGTAGCTGATGACGCCAAGCTCCAACTCACCGTCCAGAAGCTGCGAGGGAATCTTGCTCGACTCCGATCGCCGCACCTGTATTTTCACCTTCGGAAATAGGCGCCGGTACTGCTCAATGTGTTGTATCAAATACAGGGTGGTGGACTCATTGGCGCCAATCGACAGCCTGCCAGCGTAGTTGTCCTTTAGCTCACGCAATGCGTTTTCAAGATCGGCTTCCAGGTTCTGAAAGCGGCGTGCATATTCCAGCACGACCCGTCCCGCGTCCGTGAGTAGAAGCTCGCGGCCCGACCGGTCAATCAGCTTTTCTTTGAGATCGCTCTCAAGCCGTTGAATAGCAATGGAAATAGCTGGTTGCGTCCGCAGCAGTTTCTCGCCAGCCCGAGAGAAGCTGCGTTCCGTCGCTACCGTTAAAAAAACTTTTAGTGGATAGAGTTCCATACGCCCACCGACAGGCGTTTATATCATCATAGCTAATAGTAATCTCGAGAACTATAAATTTGCATAATCAGCGAGAAAAAATTACCATGAATTGAGCCCAAAGCAAGGAGCAGGCATGAGCCGAGTCTATATTTTTGATACTACCCTCCGCGACGGTGAACAGTCACCTGGTTGCAGCATGACCACGCCGGAAAAGTTGAAGTTGGCGGGAGAACTAGTAGATCTCGGGGTGGATATCCTCGAAGCCGGATTCCCAATTGCCTCCGACGGTGACTACGAAGCCGTGGATGCCGTCAGCCGACAGTTTCCCTGGGTACAGGTTTGCGCATTAGCTCGGGCTTGCACCTTGGATGTTGAACGTGCGGCGAGTGCGCTCCAGCACGCGAGACGCCCACGCATTCACACCTTCATTGCCACAAGCGACATTCATCTCGAATACAAGCTGAAAAAGAGCCGGCAGGAGGTGCTTGATAGCGCGGTCGCTGCTGTGCGGCTGGCGCGCAACTATACAGACGACGTGGAATTCTCGGCTGAGGACGCCACGCGGACTGATCTCACGTATCTCGAAGAAATGTGCCAGGCAGTGGTGGAAGCGGGTGCCCGCACGGTCAATCTTCCCGATACGGTTGGTTATTCGGTACCGGAAGAGTACTCAGAGCTGATTGGGCGAATCGTGACCCTGCTTGGCGACCGCGCGATTGTCAGCGTTCATTGCCACGACGATCTTGGACTTGCCGTCGCGAACTCACTGGCTGCAATAAAAGCCGGCGCACAGCAGATTGAATGTACGATCAACGGCATTGGCGAGCGGGCCGGGAATGCGGCTTTGGAGGAGGTCGTGATGGCTTTACAGACACGTCATGATCGGCTGCCGTTTGAGACCAAAATTCATACGCAGAAGTTGTTCAGCGCGAGCCAGACTCTTACCCGTTTCATTACGTTCGGTCCGCAACCGAACAAAGCCATTGTCGGGGAGAATGCGTTCGCGCACGAAGCGGGCATTCATCAGGACGGGTACCTGAAGAATCCGTCGACCTACGAAATTATGAGCCCGGCGAGTGTTGGCGTGCCGGAGAGCCGTATCGTTCTTGGCAAGCACAGCGGACGCCACGCGCTGAGAAAGCGCGCCGAAGATTTGGGTTTTAAGCTGACGCGCGAGCAACTGGATGAGCTATATCAGCGCTTCACTCACATCGCGGACAACAAGAAGGGTCTGCGCAATGAAGAAATCCTGGTGCTTCTGAAGGAAATTCGGGCAGCAGTTTCTGCACCTGAAGCCGAAGCGGCCGTCGCGCGATAGCTTGAACAGATGAAACTTAGCGTTCTGATTCTGCCGGGCGACGGCATCGGGGTCGAGGTCACTCGCGAGGCCGTGAAAGTGCTGCGCCGTGTTGCCGATCTGCACGGGCACGAAGTTCGCCTCACCGAAGGTCTTTTGGGCGGCATTGCCATCCAGCAGACAGGCACTCCTTTTCCGGATCGCACACGTGACTTGGCGATCGAGGCTGACGCGACTCTGCTGGGTGCAGTCGGTCTGCCTGAGTTTGACAATGCTCCGCCCGATAAGCGTCCGGAACGGGGCCTACTTGGAATCCGCAAGGCTCTCGGTGTGTACGCGAATCTGCGTCCGGTGCGTTCGTATCGCGCCCTGATCGACTCGTCGCCGCTGAAGAACGAATTGGTCGACGGCGTGGATATGGTGATCGTCCGCGAACTCACCGGCGGTTTGTATTACGGGACACCACGTGGTATCTCCGGATCGGGCGCAGAAGAGCGCGCCGTTAACACCATGACGTACACGCGTCCGGAAATCGAGCGTGTGACGCACATGGCTTTTCAACTCGCCCAAAAGCGGCAGAAGCATGTGACGAGTGTTGATAAGTCGAACGTCCTCGAGAACTCACAGTTCTGGCGGCGGGTGGTTGTTGAGATAGCCAAGGACTATCCCGACGTCACGCTCGATCACCTGCTGGTAGATAACTGTGCCATGCAACTTGTGCTGAATCCCAAGCAGTTCGACGTGCTTCTCACGGAAAACCTCTTTGGAGACATTTTGAGTGACGAAGGCGCGGTGCTGGCCGGTTCCATCGGAATGCTGCCGTCGGCGTCTCTGGGCGCAAAGAAGCCATCCGGTGTGCGAACGGGACTCTACGAACCTGTGCACGGGTCCGCGCCAGATATCACCGGCCAAAACAAAGCCAACCCGCTGGGCGCGATTGGTTCAGTAGCGGCGATGCTCGAATACAGCTTCGGCCTAACCACGGAAGCCCGGGCCGTCAACGAAGCTATCGAACAGGTTTTGAATGCCGGTCATATGACGGCGGACTTAAAGCCGGCTGGTACGCCTGCGACGACATCACAGATAGGCGAGCTCATTTGTGAGTTGCTCTCCAGGAGCTTACAACCGGCCTAAGAGAAGGAATCAAGGAACTGAGTTATGTCCAAAGAAAACGGGACGGCCACGAAGCCGCGCACGATTATTGAGAAGGTCTGGGACAACCACATCGTCTCCGAACAGCCGGGTGCGCCCACACTGCTTTTTATCGATCTTCATCTGGTGCACGAAGTCACTTCTCCACAGGCGTTTTCGGGATTACGAGAGCGCGGCTTGCAGGTTCGCCGCCCAGATTTGACGATCGGCACGACCGACCACAGCATTCCTACCCACGACCGCAATCTGCCCATCCTCGATAAAATTGCCGAAGCACAGATCACGCAGTTTGAGAAGAACTGCCGCGATTTCGGAATCCCCTTCTTTGGCCCGCATAGCGACAAGCAGGGCATTGTGCACATCATCGGGCCGGAGCAAGGTCTGACTCAGCCCGGCATGACAGTGGTTTGCGGCGACAGCCACACGGCAACACACGGAGCGTTCGGCGCGCTGGCATTCGGTATCGGTACCAGCCAGGTGGAACATGTGCTTGCGACGCAATGCCTGCTGCAGAGCCGCTCGAAAACGTTCGAAGTGCGGGTGGAAGGCTCGCTCAAACAGGGCGTGGGAGCAAAAGACATCATTCTGAATTTGATTTCCCGCATCGGCATCGGCGGCGGCAACGGCTGTGTGTTCGAGTACGCGGGTTCGGCAATTCGCTCGCTCAGCATGGAAGAGCGCATGACGGTCTGCAACATGTCCATCGAGGGCGGTGCGCGCGCCGGGCTTATTGCGCCTGATGAAACGACGTATCAATACATTGCCGGCCGGCCGTATGCTCCGAAAGGAGCCGGCTGGCATCACGCGCTGGATCTTTGGCGGCAACTTCCGACCGACGACGGTGCAACGTTCGATAAGCGCATCGACATCGACGCGAGCACGCTGGAGCCGATGATCACGTTTGGAACGAATCCGGGCATGGGCATCCCCATCAGTGCTCCGGTTCCCGATCCTTCCTCGATCAGTGATCCGGTGGAGCGCGAAAGCCTGGGTAAGGCTCTTCGCTACATGGACTTGCCTTCGGGTCGCCCATTGTTAGGCCATCCCATCAACGTGGTTTTCATCGGTAGCTGCACCAACTCGCGCATCTCCGATCTCCGCGCCGCGGCAAACGTTTTGCGTGGCCGAAAAGTGAATCCGAATGTGCGCGTCATGGTAGTTCCCGGATCACAGCAAGTGAAGAGCCAGGCGCAGGCCGAGGGTCTCGACCGAATATTCAAAGAAGCCGGTGCAGATTGGCGTGAAGCAGGCTGCTCCATGTGTATCGCCATGAACGGCGATCAACTCGCGCCGGGCGAATATAGCGTATCTACCAGTAATCGCAACTTCGAAGGTCGTCAGGGCAAGGGCGGCCGCACGTTTCTGGCAAGTCCGCTAACTGCGGCAGCCAGCGCGGTAACCGGCGTGGTCACCGATGTACGCACCTTGCTCTAAGGAAACAGCATGGAAAAGTTCACAGCATTTACCAGCCGTCTGGCACCGCTCGCGATCGATAACATCGACACCGATCAAATCATTCCCGCACGCTTCCTGAAGACAACTTCAAAGGCGGGCCTGGGTGACCAGCTCTTCTACGACTGGCGCTACGATGCCGAAGGTAATCCGAAAGCGGATTTCCTCATCAATCGTGAAGAAGGCCGCGTGGCGAACGTTTTGCTTGCTGGCGACAACTTTGGGTGCGGGAGTTCGCGTGAGCACGCGCCGTGGGCGCTGACGCAGTACGGATTTCGCGCTGTTATTAGTACCTCGTTCGCCGATATCTTTCGCGGCAACTCGCTGAAAAACTCGCTGTTACCGATCGTAGTTGCGCCTGAGACTCACAAAGCGCTGCTCGCTGCCGTCGAGAAAGATCCAGCGGCCACCGTCACAGTTGATCTCGCGACGCAAACTCTGACTCTGCCTGACGGCTCGAAGATCGCTTTCCCGATTGACGAGTTCGCGAAGCAGTGCATGTTGGAAGGAGTGGACGAACTCGGGTACATTCTGGCGCAAAACGACGCCATTACAGCATTCGAAGCGAAGCGTCCGCTGACCGTAAACACGCTCGCACAGGCCTAAAAACGGCCAAAAATCAATGTTTCGCGTGTTATCGTTGTAGCTAGTGTCGTCGTCCTTCAGCTTTCACCTGGAACAGTATGACGGGCCTCTCGACCTGCTTCTCGATCTGATTCGCAAGCAGCAGATCAACATCTACGACATTCCGATCGCGAAGATCACGGCACAGTATCTCGACTACATGCAGCGTGCCGCGGAACTTGACATCGAACTCAGCTCCGAATTCGTGTTCATGGCTGCGACGCTGATTCACATCAAGAGCAGGATGCTCTTGCCGCGTGATCCGGAACTGGACAAGATCTCGTCCGAAGAGGATCCGCGCAAGGAGCTGGTGGAGCGGCTCATTGAACATGAGCGGTTCAAGAATGCTGCCGAGATGCTGCAGCAGAAGCGAGTCATCGAAGACGCTATCTGGTCGAATCCGCAGATTGAGCATTTTCTGAATGAGGATGAAGGCCCCGGGCTTGCGGTCACTATCTTCGATCTGGTAAAGACATTCCAAGGCGTTCTGGAGCGCGCCAAAGCACGTCCGATTTACGAAGTCGGCAAAGAAGAAGTAAGCGTTCCGGACATGATTCAGTTTCTGCGGCATCAGTTGACGCGCATGCGCCGGGACAAAGTCATTTCCGCCACCGAGCTTTTTGAAAAACAGCGCAGCCGCCGTGCGATGATTTGCCTGTTTCTCGCCATCCTTGAATTAGTGAAGCGTCAGAACATCGAGCTTACGCAGGGTGAAGCGTTCGGCGACATTGGCCTTCGCCCCGGGTCCGCTTTGTCGGAGGAGAGTGAAAGCGCAGAAGATCTTACGGCCCTAGAAGAGGAATACCGATAAACGAAAGCATGGAAGAAGTTCCACAGACGAGCGTTGCGGAAGACGCTCCCGTAGCGGCTGGCGAATCTGAGGATGTTACTCCTGAACAGCCGGCCGAAGAAGTTCAAGAAACACTCTTCGTAGCAGAAGCCATCACCGAGCCAGCGGCTGAGCCGGAATCCGCGGCGGCGCTGAAAGCGGTCATTGAAGCGGCGATCTACATCACCGACGAGCCGCTTTCTGCCGAACAGATTGCGAGCGCTATAGAACGACCGATCGAGCGCGTGAAAGAAATTTTGGCGCAACTGGTCTCCGAATACTCCGCGCCCGATCGCGGCCTTTCGGTTCGCGAAATTGCGGGCGGCTACAAGATGGCGACAAAGCCGGAGCATCACGAGGCGATTCGCCGATTTGTTAAGAATCTCCAGCCGGCTCTGAAACTGTCTCTCGCCGCCCTGGAGACGCTGGCCGTCGTCGCTTACAAGCAGCCCATCACCGCGCCTGAAATCATGGAAATTCGCGGCGTACAGGGCGCCGGTGTTCTGAAGACTTTGCTTGACCGCAAACTGATCGCCACTGCCGGGCGCAAGAACGTGCTCGGCAAGCCGATCATGTACAAAACCACGCGCGAGTTCCTACTGCAATTCGGTCTTGCTTCACTCGCCGAACTGCCGACGCTCAAGGAATTCGAAGAACTTGGCCGTCTGGCGTTGAGCGACTCCGAGGGGAACGCCGAGCCAGAAGAGCCGGATACCGGCTTGCAGCCGACCGAAGTTGTTGCGACAGACGAACCTCCTCTCATTGACCAGGAACCTGCCGCGCCGCCGCCGGAAGAAAATGCCTGACGAGCGCCTGCAGAAAATTCTGGCCAACGCGGGTGTGACCAGCCGCCGCAAAGCCGAAGAACTGATTCTCGCCGGGCGCGTTTCGGTGAACGGCGCAACAGTTACCGAACTCGGCTCCAAGGCCGATCTCGCTCTGGACAAGGTGAAGGTGGATGGCCGCGTTCTATCCGCACCGAAATACCATCTCTACTTCGCTTTCAACAAGCCGAAGAACGTGGTCAGCACAGTGCATGATCCGCAGGGTCGTCAAACAGTGCTCTCTTTCTTCAAAGGAATGCAAGAGCGCCTCTACCCTGTGGGCCGTCTCGATTACGCCAGCGAAGGTCTCCTTCTTCTCACCAACGACGGAGATTTCGCAAACAAGATGATGTCGCCGGCAGGTCACATCGTCAAGACGTATCTGGTCAAGGCGAATGGACCGCTCCTACCTGACCAGGAGGAAGCGTTTCGCCGTGGGATTCCGATGCACGGTCGTAAGACGGCGCCTGCGGGACTGAAGCTCATTCGAAAAGGCATCAATCCCTGGTACGAAGTGAAGCTGGTCGAAGGACGTCAGAACCAGATCCGCATCATGTTCAGGCATTTCGGCCGACTGGTGGAGAAGCTAAAGCGCGTGAAGATCGGATTTCTCGATCTCGGCACACTCAAGCCGGGCTCCTATCGAACGCTGACCAACGCGGAAGTGGCGCATTTCCGTAAGCTGCTGCATCTGGATGATGGAATAGAAAAAGAGGCTGCGATCCCGCATGATGACCGACCAAGAAATGACAGACCTGTTCAAAAACGCGAAGACAATCGCCGTCGTCGGCCTGTCAAACAATCCCGCACGTCCTAGTCTGGGCGTCTCGCGATTTTTGCAGCGGCACGGTTACCGCATCATTCCCGTCAATCCCAAGGAAACGGAGGTACTCGGCGAAAAAGCGTACCCTACCGTAAAGGACATACCCGACCCTGTCGATATCGTCGATATATTCCGCCGACCCGCGGGTGTTCCGGAAGTCATTGATGATGTGCTGCAGAAGGACGGTATCCGTTGCATCTGGATGCAGGAAGGCGTAGTGAACCCGGAAGCTGCGAAAAAAGCGGAAAACGCGGGGCTGCCAGTCGTGATGGATCGATGCATTTTGAAGGAAATGGCGCGTTTACTATAGTCAGGTTCTTCCCCCTGTTTGCCGCGCTGCTTGTTCTTGCCGGCTGCGGTCGAGATGCCGCCGAAGTCATCGGGCAGGCATACGTTGCTCCGGAAAAACTGAACCTTCGGCGTGAGCTGAATGAAAAGGACAGTACCGTCGCCGTGTTGGACCACGGAGACAAAGTGGACATCATCGATGTCCGGCGCCGTTTCGTCAAGGTTCAAACCCGTAAAGGCCAGGAAGGCTGGGTGGATTCGCTTCAACTCCTAAGCCGCGAGCAGATGGATCAGATTGGGCGCGATGACGAGCGCTACATGACGTTTCCGCCCGAAGGTAACGCGACGGTGTACGAGGCGCTGAACATTCACATGGAGCCGAATCGCCAATCGCCAGCGTTCGCGAGAATTGCAGAAGGCGAGTCATTTGCAGTGTTGGCCCATAAACTAGCGCCGAAAACGAATACGCTGTATCGGCCGCCAACGTTCGAGCGGGCTCAGCCTGAACGGCGCAGCCGAAAACAGCGCGCCGGCAAACACTCCATTCTGCCCTCGCCGCCACCACCCCCCCCGGCTCCGGCGAACTGGCAGGAGATGTCGACCCAAAGAGTGGATGGGGCAGAGAGTACAGCCGACCTGAAGGCACGCAGGGATCAGGAGGCCGCTGATAAGGCGAAAGCAGCCGCAGAGGAAAGGAAGCTGATGATCATGGAAGACTGGACGCTGGTTCGCACCAGGCACAACGACATCGGCTGGGTGCTGAGCCGCAATCTCACGATGTCCATTCCAGACGAAGTAGCGCAATACGCCGAAGGCAAACGCATCACTTCATACTTCGATCTCGGTTCCGTGCAGGACGAGGAAAAAGGGCTCAAGCACGACTGGCTATGGACTACGGAATCCGAACAGGAGCCCAACGATTTCAACGCGTGGCGGGTTTTCATCTGGAACCGGCGTCGGCATCGGTATGAGACGTCGTATCGTCAGCGGGATCTGGAAGGCTATTTTCCCGTTCATGTGGACGCACCCGAAGCCGGTGCGTATGACCGGACCTTCGAGATCATTACGAAGGATGATGATGGCAAGATGCGCCGGCGAAAATACTCATTCGACGGTACGCGCGTCCACCTTGCTGGCGCTGAAGAATACGATGCCGGCGCCGAAGCCGAGTCAGCGCGAGCTGGCGGCATCGATACAAACAAGCTGCAATCGAAGATGCCGCACGAGAATTGGTTCCGGCGCGAGTTCAACCTGCTGAAGCGCGGATTTAGCGGAGTCTAGACCGCTTCTTGCTTGCTAGGTTTCTTCAATCTTTCCCGCCACCTGGACTTCATCCATCGCCAGGAACTGTTTGACATGAGGCTGCTGGCATTTCTCAAGCTCGGAAACAGGTCCGAAATAGATCGCTTCGCCTTTGTAGAGGAACACCACCGAATCTGCCACTTTGCGCATGAGGTCGAGATCGTGTGTAACGACGACAGCGGTCAATCCCAACTGTCTTTTCAGCCGCAGCATCAGGTTACCCAAATCGTCTGACATGATCGGGTCTACCATGGTGGTCGGCTCGTCATACAGAATGCATTCCGGTTGAGCTGCAAGTGCGCGCGCAATCGCAACTGCGCGCTTATAACCGGTCGACAGGTCTGCCGGATACAGGTCCTTGACATGGCGCAGATCCACCATGTCGAGTAAGCCGTTTACTACATCTTCCTTATTCTGCTCGTTATAGTCCTCGCGCAGTTCCAGTGAGAAAAGGATGTTTTCGCCCACCGTTAGCGAATCGAACAGCGCCCCCGATTGAAAGACCATGGTGACTTTCTTGCGGATGCGCCGCAACTCCTTTTCGGGGAGCTTCGTAATGTCGGCATGGGCGACGATCACCTCACCCTGATCCGGCTTCATGAAGCCCATGATGTGCGTGAGCGTGACCGACTTGCCGACGCCGCTGCGTCCGATAATGGCCAGCGTCTTCCCCGCATCCACGTTGAAATTGACGTCCTTCAGGACGGGGCGATCGAATGCCTTATACACGTGCCTGAATTCGATGTAGTGCGGATAGCTCTCACCGGGCATTCGCGGCTTCCCGGCATTGTTCCCAATCTTCGGGTGTGTTCACGTTCCAAAGCGGCCAGGACATTTTGAGACGCGCGCCCCCGAACTGCTCCACGACATCCATCAACCGCAGACAGCCCGAATCTAGTGCCTGGGTAATGACGGACAGGCAATCGGACCGATATACGGCGCAAAGCGGGTGATACCGGCCTTCAGAGTCCTCTGAGATTAAACATTTTTTCTCGAGAGAGCTCGCTTCATTTAGCAAGTGCCGCAGCCATTCCGTGTCGAGGAGAGGCAAGTCACAGGAAACAATCAGGTTTATATCGCCGCGTCCGCTTGCCAGAGCCGCTTCAAGGCCGGAAAGCGGGCCGAATCCCGGCCGAAGGTCGGGAACGCAATCGAGCATGGGTGCGTCCGGAAAGTGCGGTCTTCCTACAAGTGCAACGTTTCCAGCAACCGCCAGAACCTTTGCCGCGATGCCCTGAACCAAGGTGGAGTCACGCCACGGCAACAGCGCCTTGTCCTGACCCATCCGTGAACTACGTCCGCCCACCAGCACAAACCCGGCGGCTCGCATGCCCAAATAGTAGCATTGGGAATGCCGAACTCCGGCTATAATTCAATCAAACATACTTCGATGCTTTTGTCATGGGGAAGCTTGGGCCTGTCTTTTTACTAGTTGCGGCGGTAGCGTCACCCGCCACCCCGCAACGAGGCGCCCAGCCCCGCATCCAGGCGATCCGCTTTTGGTCCTTCGGCGATGTTACTCGCGTTGTCGTCCAAACGGAGGGCAATTATCGACTTACTTCCGATCAGATAGAAAAGCCACCACGCGTTTTCTTTGATTTGACAGGGCTAATCCCGCCGGCGGGGGCGGTGCGGGGCGTTCAAAAAACGACCATCAACGACCAACGCGTCAAGGAGATGCGGGTGGCACAGGTCAGCCCCGGAAGGACGCGCATCGTCTTCGACCTGCGCGTTCTTGCCGAGGTCATTTCTTCTCGACTCGTCAATCCGGACCGGCTCGTCATTGAGATTCGTCCCAAGGGCACCAGGGTTGCCGCCCTGGACAGGATCCCACCCCCGTCCCTAAACCGCGTGGACGCGCCGCCTCCTACGGATCTGGCGAGGACGCCTGTGCAACACATAGCGACAGAGACGTCAACACAACGGATCCCGATCGAAAACCCAGCGCTGCGGACGCCAGCTCAGGCAACGGTCTCCTCTCCTGAGAAACAGACCGCCCAAGTTGCCCCGCTGATTACGAAGGCCGTCACGCCCGCACCCATGCGGTTGCCGAGCGATTCCATTACTCTGCCGCAAACTCCCCCCGTATTAGTTCCTACGGTGGTTGCACCCCCTGTCGGCAGCGTCATGGCCGATGTCACTGCACCTGCTCGAACGGACCGAGAGGGCGAGAAGTCGCTGGTTCGCATCTTCGGCCTCAAGATGGGCAAAGTGGTGATTGATGCCGGTCATGGCGGCCATGATACGGGCACCATCGGCCCGAATGGGCTTGAGGAAAAGGATTTGGTGTTGGATGTGGCGCTCCGGCTGGGCAAGCTTGTCAATCAACGGCTTGGCGCGACAGTCGTCTACACGCGAGCTGATGACACATTCATACCGTTGGAGCAGCGCACCAAGATCGCCAATCAGGAGAAAGCAGATCTTTTTATTTCCATCCACGCTAATTCGTCGCCGGAGCCGAGCGCCACGGGAGTGGAGACGTACTTTTTCAATCTGACGTCGGACAAGAGCGGCCTCGATCTCGCCACGCGTGAGAATGCGGCGTCGGCGAGTTCTATTTCGGACTTGAACGATCTTCTCCACAAGGCTGTTCTGCAGACCAAGAAAGAAGAATCGCGCGAATTCGCCCAGGACGTGCAGACTACGCTCTGGGCTGCATCGGTAAGAATGAATTCGAAGTCGCGCGACCGCGGCGTGCGCCGGGCGCCGTTCGTTGTGCTGATCGGAGCCGGCATGCCGTCGATCCTTGCCGAGGTAGGCTTCGTGTCAAATCCTCATGACGAGAAGCTGCTACGGCGCAGTGATGAGCGGCAACGCCTTGCTGAAGCTCTCTATAAGGGCGTTGCGCAATACTCTAATTCGCTCAGCCATGTGCAGGTGGCGAAAACCGAATAGAGCGTTTAGCGTTCGACAAGGAATATTTCCCCACTCCGCGCCGGTAAGGAAACAGCCAGTTCGTTCGCGTTTGCTGCTGCGCTTGCCACTACGCCCAGCAATCCGCGCACATGAACTGAAGGCGAAAGTTCAAGCTCGGCAAGTGGAACATCGATGCTTGCGGGCTTGCTTTCATTGTTCATCACAACGATCGCGGTTTCTCGATCGAGTTGCCTGACGAATGCCCACTGCTGATCCTTCAGCACCAGATTCTTTGTCGACCCACGCGCCAGAACCGGCATAGTCGTTCTCAGGTGCGCCAGTTTTTTCACGTGTTCGAAGACTGCCTGTTGATCCGGCGTCCGTCCCGCCTTCGTGAACGCATTCCCTGCATCACCCGGCCAGCCGCCTGGAAAGTCGCGGCGGTTATCCGGGTCATCGCCGCCTTTCATCGCAATCTCGTCACCGTAATACAGCAGCGGCACCCCGCGAGTCGCAAATATGCAGGTGTACGCTAGTTTGAGGCTGTCGATTGTCGCTTCGGGCAGGTTCATAAATCGTGGCATATCATGGTCGCCGATGAAGCTCCAAAGCAGATTCGGGTTTGAATATAAGTAATCGTGGCCGAACATCTTCGGCACTTCGTTCAAAGACTTGCCCTTGCCAAACGTGTCGACCATCTTGAAATAAATCGGATAGTCAAATAGGGTGTCGAGCAGTGTGTCCACGCCGTCATGCGTTTGCCCCCCCTGAAAGAAAGAAACAGTTGTAGGGTCGGCGTCTAATACTTCGCCAACGACATCCACGGTCGGGAACTGGCGTTTGATGGCGGCCATCCAATCATGCCAGAAGTCGCGCTTCACATAGGGCCAAGTATCCTGCCGGATTGCGTCAAATCCGGCTTCGCCCAACCACCACAAAGTATTTTGAATCTGATATTGGTGAACTTCTGGATCTTCCTGGTCCATGTCCGGCAGCGTGTTGCCAAACCATCCATCCACAACGATGTCGCGCAACTTGCGCGACGCATGCGGATCAGCAATGGACCAAATCTGCCAGTTCTCGTCAATATGGTGCGTCGTGGTGCCGTGAAACCATGTAGGCGTCGGCGGATCAGTCATCCAAGGATGATGCGGCCCGACATGATTTTCCACCTGATCCTGAATCACCTTGATGCCAAGCGCGTGCGCTTCCCGCACCAGTGTCTGCAACGTCTGCAGGGTCCCGAAATGTTCGTCCACACCGTAGTAGTCGACGATTCCATATCCGTGATAGTCGGTCACCTTGCGCCCGCCGTACGTGGCCCAGGTGTTACTGTTGTCATAAATCGGCGTCATCCAGATCGCCGTGACACCAAGATCTTTCAGATAGGGCAGGTGATCGATAACGCCCTGGAGATCTCCGCCGTGATAGGCGCGCGGATTCGTCCGATCATAAAGACCTTTTGAGATTTCAGGATCGTCGTTGCTGGTGTCGCCGTTCGCGAAACGATCGGGCATGAGCAAATAGATGACGTCACTGCTGGTGAAGCCCGGAAGCCGGTCGCTTGTTTTGAGCGGCGGGTCCAGGCGGAAGGGCACAGGCGTCGAGCCCTGTGTAGTTGTCAGGGTGAGCATGTAATCGCCGGGCTGCGCGTTTGCGCGTATTGTCAGGTCTGCGAAGACATAAGTACCCTCCGCACTCACGCGCACATTGGAAACGTTCATGCCCCCTGTTGCGCTCATGCTGGCGCCCGCGAGTTCTTTGCCGCTGATCAGCACCCGTACAGGATTGATCGTGTGACCTACCCACCAGTCCGGCGGCTCGATCTTTGTCACGACCGGTTTCGCGCTTAACGTGGCGCAGGCGAACGCAAGCCATAGGAAGCGGCGCATGCGAGAAGTATACTCACCGATTCCTGAAACTCGCTGCGGCTTGCTATCGTTATGCCTAATTGATGAACCCAGACGTGTTAACGGAACCGAGACTCGGCATTCGCGCCCGCATAACTGCGCTTTGGCGGCGTGTGTGGACGTGGATCATCGCAACGTGGTGCGACATCAAGCCGGGCCCGGAAACTCGCAAGGGCGCACTGTGGGCTGCATTCGTAACAGTAATTTGGGGTATCGTCATCGGCGCTATCAACCTGAAGTCTGGGTTCGGACTAGCGGCCGACGTCGGCATAGCAATCGTCATCGCCGGATTGGGAATCCCGCTTATCGCCTGCGTCTTTGTTTTGATTTTGGCTTTGTTTCGCAGATTGCCGCGCTGGACCGCCGGCTTCTTCGTAGGCGCATTTCTTTTCCTTTCGCTGCTGTGGTGGGGAACGCTCGCCTACTCCATGTCTGCGCTGCTGCTGTTTATAGAAGCCTGCGCGGGCGCCACGCTGGCCACGTTCTTTGTTGGGCACTTCCGTGCCGCCAGTTTGAAGAAAAAGACGATCACGGCGGCGATCTTTGCACTCGCAATTGCGGCCAATATCGGCCTGTTCTTCTTCATGCACAACGACGGCGTCAACGAAAAGCTGATCGAGATCGAGCAGCGCAGTCCATCTCCTCAGGCGCTCACCGCGGCAGATCCCGCGGATAAGGGCCCGTTCGCAGTCCGGACACTTATCTACGGAGCAGGCACCGACATTCGCCGTCCGGAGTACGGCAAATCAGTTGCGATTCGCACTCAAACGGTCGATGGCTCGGCGTTGTTCAAGGACTTTTCGGGATGGAAAGCGTGGACGCGCAAGCTGTACTGGGGATTCGGCGTCGACAAGCTTCCTTTGAATGGGCGCGTCTGGTTTCCGGTCGGCCAAGGTCCGTTCCCGCTCGTGTTGATGGTGCACGGGAATCACACTATGTCCGAGTTTTCAGATCCGGGCTACGCCTATTTGGGTGAGCTGATGGCGAGCCGCGGATTCATTTTCGTCTCGGTCGACGAAAATTTTCTGAATGGCGGGTTTCCAGCACAGTTGCCCAAAGAGCAGGCTACACGCGGCTGGATGCTGCTTGAGCACCTGAAGGTATGGCAGAAGTGGAACGCGACGACCGGCAATCCGTTCTTCGGCAAAGTCGATATGAACAACATCGCGGTCATGGGCCACTCGCGCGGAGGCGAAGCTGCAGCGACAGCTGCTCTTTTCAATAAGCTTTCGTTCTATCCCGACGATGCAACCGTCGCTTTTCACTATGGGTTTCCGATCAAAGCCGTGCTCGCCATTGCTCCCGCAGATGGACAGTACAAACCCGCTGGAGAGCACCGGGTGATTCAGGACGTCAACTATTTCACTCTGCAGGGTGCGAACGACTCGGACGTTTCGTCCTTCATGGGCAGCCGTCAGTACGACAACGTCCGCTTCACAGGCAGCGGCGAGTTCTTCAAATCAGAGCTGTACATTTACCGGGCGAACCATGGCCAGTTCAATACGGTGTGGGGCAGGACGGATTCGGGTGCGCCCATGAACTGGTTCCTCAACTTGCATCCCTTGCTGACCGGCGAAGATCAGCGGCGTATCGCGAAGCTGTACATCTCGGCGTTCCTCGAAACGACGCTTCACAATCGCCGAGAGTACTTGCCTATCTTTCGTGATTACCGCGTTGCGCGTGCCTGGTTGCCCCGAACGCTCTACGAAAATCGCTACCTCGATTCGACGAACCGCGTCATCGCCGATTTCGGGGAAGACACGGACGTGACAACAACGACTGCGCCAGGCGGCCACATCGCAGCGGACCATCTCACCGTCTGGCGAGAAGGTCGCATTCCATTTCGCCACAATGACCGGGACTATAACGGCGTCTTCATCGGATGGAACCGAACTTCAGATAAGAAAGCGACCGCCATTCCGGTACCGGTTTACTCAGTCGATCTTCCAGCCAACGCCGCGCAGGAGTGGCGTATCGGCTCGGATTCTGCCCTAACGTTCTCGATCGCGATTACAGACGAGAAAGCTCCGCCCCCTGGTAAGAAGAATGAAAAGAAATCAGAGAAGCAGGACAAGCATGCGAAACCCGAGATTACGGACTTCGATGTAATCGCGCAAACCGCGGACGGTGATTCTGCTTCGGTGCCGGTAAGCCAGTTCCGCACGCTGCTCCCGCCGATCAAGGTCAAGTTTACAAAACTGGATTGGCTTGACAAGCAGTTCTATTCGAAATCGTCGGAACCGGTATTTCAATCAATCATGATTCCGCTTTCGGCCTTCGTTGCGCGCAGCCGGCATTTTGACCCAAGCAAACTGACCCGTATCAGACTGCAGTTTGCTCGCACGCCCGAACGCGTCATCATCATCAGTGAGATCGGCGTAGCTCGACAATAGTGGGCCCTCCACAAAGAAAACCCGACCCGGACGAACCGGATCGGGCGCTTAGAGTATGGACTGGAACTAATCTGATTCCGAGAGAGCTTACTTCGACGTGCTGGTAGAAGTCGTGCTGCTCTCGGTGCTGCCGGTGCCGTTCTTCTTCGATTTCTTCTTATGCACTTTTGTGGCAGTGGTGGAAGAGCTCGTTGAGGACGTGCTGGTGTTCTGGACCTTCTTCGCAGCGGGAGCTGCGACGAGGAACGGAACCGCAACGGCGGTCAAGAGTGTGCTGATAGCGAACTTTTTCATATGGTATTTCTCCTTTAACCTTGTGGCGGATGTTTTTTGAACGGAGCTTCCTCCGGCAGCAGCTATTTTCGTTTCTGTGTGATTCCTTCGGCTGCCGCCGGCTTGCTTGTTCATCTCGCCGCTCACAACTCTACTTTGCCTGTTCCCGGCCCCGGACGCCATCACCTCGATCCGCATAGTTCAATCCCGAATTTACGGGATATGCACAGGGCGGGTTTAATGAAAAAATCGTCATAATGGCGCAGACAGAATTGGTGACCAAAGCGCGTCTGAACCGTCTTTTGCTGGTCGGACTTTGCTCTGCGGCGTTGCTGCTGCTCTCCGCCTTACTCGTCGCCTTTCGCGCCATACATCAGATCGATTCGAATACCCAGCTCTTCACAAACCGGCAAGCGTTGACCAAGTCGGCTATCGATGACATAGAACGGCAGGAAAGCGAACTCAACGCGGAATGGCTGCAGCTAGCGAGAAGCCGTGATGTCGTCGGCCGAGATGAGCTTCTCCATCAAATCGATCAAGCCCGCGCCAAGATGAACAGCGCTCTCGAGTCCGCTTATGAGCAGGCGGAACTGCTTCGCGAAAGCATTTATCAGGAAGGCCACGGACTCCTGCGTTGGACGCTCTGGTTGTTTGCTGGATGTGTCGGACTTTCCCTGCTTTGCTCTCTATGGGTGGCGCGCGCCTCAGCGATGCTCTTCAGCAAGCTGGAACAGCAGTCAGCCGAGCTGGTTCAGATGCAGTATCAGTTTCTCGAGACGCAGGAAGAAACAGCCCGCCGTTTCTCCCACGAATTACACGATGAACTGGGACAGACACTGACTGCGATCAAAGCCAATCTTTCTGCGATGCGCAACGGCCAGGAAGACCGCTTGGAAGATTGTATGCACCTGGTGGACCGCGCCATTCAGGATGTTCGCGAGATGTCTCAGCTTTTGCGCCCGACCATCCTCGACGATTTCGGACTCGACGCGGCTCTGCGCTCTCTTACCGATAGCTTTTCCCAGCGCACCGGGATCAAAGTGGAATACCAGAGCACGGTGAACGGACGGCGCTGGAACGACGACGCCGAGACGAACCTGTACCGCATCGCCCAGGAGGCTCTCACGAACGTTGCGCGCCATTCGCAGGCAACCGCTGTCAATGTGGGTTTGGCGGAATCGAATGGCTCCCTAGTCCTGCAAATTCGCGATAACGGCCGCGGTCTGGATGCCCAGCCGCAGAGGTCTTCCGGCCTCGGTTTAGCCGGCATGCAGACGCGTGCGCAAGGTTGTGGAGGCACACTGCGGATCGAAAGCGAAACGGGAAAAGGCCTGCGCCTGGAGGTGACTTGCCCACTCGATAAAGTGTAAGGGAATAGAATGCGGGGGATTGCACCGGCGATGCATTGCCTGGCAATTAAGAAAAGCACATGATCTTACAGTTTTTGGAAAAGCCATTTCTGCTTCACCACATGCAGTCGCTTCAAGGCGCTATGGAGCAAGAAGCACAACTGCAGCAGAAGAACGATCCGGGAGCGCTCGCCCGGCGCCAGGCAACGGGTGTCACCGCCGCCGATCTTCAACTCGCCAAGGACAAGTTGGCAAAGTCGCAGGAATGCACGCAGAAGGAACCCGACTTGAATGCGGTCTTTATGCCGCGCGATGCTGTCGCTAGTCAGACGCAATCGGTGTTGCAGCGATTTGTCGTCGAGAAGAAGAGCGATCTCATCGAAAAAACACCCGTTGCTGCAAACTCGGTCGTCCCGTTTGCCGACGCGGTGCTCCGCAAAGGCGGCAACGCGATTGTCGATTTGTTCACTCATTTCGGTCCGGACGATCCAGGTTGGGTAAGCTGCCTCGTCGCAGAAGCGATTGTCAAAGTGGAGGGCGGCCCTCACAAGTTCAATACTGGGCCGGCTCCCATTAACCCCATAAGCAACAAGGCGCGAATCGTTCTCCTGGCGGACTGGGGCACTGGCGTCCCGCGCGCACAGGATGTCGCCGCTTCAGCGCGGCGTTGCATCCAGCAAGCTGACGGTCAAGGTCGCGACGTTCACGTCATTCATTTGGGCGACGTCTACTATGCCGGCTTCAAGACCGAATACGACCACAACTTTCTCGCGTATTGGCCCGTTCGCCCGGATGAAGCGGATAAATTCTCCTCGTACAACCTGAACGGCAATCACGACATGTATTCCGGCGGATATGATTATTTCGATTATCTGCTGGCCGAGAAACGGTTCAAGAAACAAGGGGGATGCAGCTTCTTCGGCTTGCAGAACGATTTTTGGCAGATACTCGGTCTCGACTCGGCTTACGTCGATGGCGACTTAGTTGATCCTCAGCCTCAATGGGTTCTCGACACCCGTAGCGCCGCGCCGCATAAGCAGGGCATCCTGTTGTCTCATCATCAGCCGTTCAGTTCATTCGAGACTGCCTCGCCCAAGCTGCTGGAGAAGCTTGCCCCGGTTCTCAATCAGAATCTGGTGCTCGGCTGGTGGTGGGGCCATGAACATCGGTGTGCGCTCTATTCGCCTCGGAAGGATGTTCGTTATGGCCGTTGCATCGGCTACGGCGGCGTTCCAATCGTGGCTGAGACGACCCCCTGCCCGAACGGTGTGGCGTATGCGTATCAGGATTTTGTGGCCGGTACAAAACCCTTGTTTGCGCGCTTTGGCTTCACTGTGCTTGATTTCGATCAGGAGAAACTGCACGTGCAGTATCTGGGAGAGAACGGCGTGCCCCACATGGTGGAAGATGTCGGTGCCGCAGTGCGGGCTGCCGGCTGATACGCGATGGGCGCTACTGCAAACAGCAATCTAGCCGGCGGCATCAAGATCCTTCTGGCGGACGACCATACTATTGTTCGCCAAGGCTTGAAGCTGATTCTCTCTGCCCATTCCGACCTTCACGTCATAGGAGAAGCGGCCAATGGTCGTGAAGCGGTGGAACTGACGCAAAAGCTGAAGCCCGATATCGTGCTCATGGACGTAGCGATGCCGGAATTGAACGGCATTGAAGCGACCCGACGAATGGTGGAAGCAAACTCTCGTGTGCGCGTGCTGGTCCTCAGCATGCACAAGGAAGCGGTATATGTCCGTGAGATCCTGCGTGCCGGTGCGCGAGGCTACATTCTGAAAGACGCCATCGACACGGAACTTGTCAACGCGGTCCGCTCGGTCGCAAAGGGCGATGGCTACATCAGTCCGGCGGTCTCAGGCGCTCTTCTCAGCGACTATCGCCAGAACCTGACTGACCCTATCGATCTGTTGTCGAGTCGTGAACGAGAAGTGCTGCAGCTTATCGCGGAAGGGAAAACCAACAAGGAAATCGCGACGCGATTGAATCTCAGCGTGTATACAGTCGATTCCCACCGCGGCAAAATCATGGAAAAGCTGAACCTGCACAGCACCGGAGAATTGGTGCGTTTCGCGATGAAGCACGGGTTGGTGGATTAGGCAAAACAGGCGGGTATTGTTCGACCCGCCTGTCTCATGAACAGCTATTCTTCCTGTTCTTCTGCGGGCTGCTGATTCGCTTCTTCCAGCAGGGGCGGTGAAAGCACCGTCAGTAACTTGTCAGTCTTCTCTTCTTCTGAAAGCGTCTGCGCCAGCAGCTTGGCCACCTTATTCTGCCCAATCTTTTCGGCGATAGTGCGCAGTGTTCCGTAGCCTGAAATCTCGTAGTGCTCCACTTTCTGCGCGGCAGCGACAAGCATCAGATCGGAAACGGCGTCTTCCTTCTCTTTGCCTTCCGCAATCTGCTCCGACCCTTCTTCCACCAACCCCTGCATCGCCTTGCAGACTTTCGCTTTGGGCCTTTCGCCCATAATCTCGAACGCTTGCTTTAGACGCTCGACATGACCCTTCGTCTCCTCCAGGTGCTTTTCGAAAGCTTGCTTCAGTTTCGGATTGCTGGCTGCGCGCGCCATCTTCGGGAGTGCCTTAACTAACTGCCCTTCGGCATGCAGTAAATCCTGCATCTCTTCGACGAGTAACTGTTGTAATGCGGACATTCTGATCCTCTCTTCAGAGACGCCCTCGACTATGTTCAGTTACAAAGGGCAGCTTGTCCGCCGCAGCTTGCAGGTAGATATACGACTGTATTTAGGCCGTTGCAAATCGCCGTTTGCGCACTTCATCGAGACCTACGGCGATGATGATGACCGCGCCGATCACCACTTGCTGCCAATAAGGATTGATGCCGAGCAGATCGCTTCCGTTCGAAAGCAGCCCCATGATGAACGCGCCGATCAGGGTTCCAACGACGCTGCCCTCGCCGCCTTGCAAGCTGCCGCCACCGATCACTACCGCAGCAATCGCCTGCAACTCGTAGCCTTGTCCCGCCGTGGGTTGACCGGTCATCAGGCGAGATGCTTCGATCATTCCGGCAAGTCCGGTCAACAGTCCTGCAATCGCATACACCGCCGTGACGTGAAACTTGATCGGCACGCCGGCGTAATAAGCCGCGTTGGAATTGCTCCCTATGGCGAACGCATAACGTCCCAGCTTCGTATTCTCCAGAAGTAAGTGCATCATCACGGCGCAGAGAGCAAGTATCCAAAGCGAAAATGGCACGCCGAGTAAGTTCCCGTCTCCCAGAAACGAAAATGGGTCGGGCAAACCATGCACCGGAAGTCCTTTGGAGATCACCAGCGCAAGCCCGCGATATGCCTCGAGCGTTCCCAGTGTCACGATAAACGGATTAATCCGGAGTTGCGTAATCATGAGGCCGTTCAGCAATCCGCACATCAGTCCCGTGACGATCCCCGCGAAAATGGCGACCGGAATAGGCCACCCGCTCTGAATCGCCATGCAGCCGAACAGCCCGGAGATGCCCAAAATCGATCCCACGGAAAGGTCGATGCCGCCCGTGATAATCACCAGGGTCATTCCAAGCGCCATGATGTTGATCACCGCTGTCTGCCTTGCCACGCTCGACAAGTTGATGACACTCATGAAATGCGGCGTAGCAATCGTCAACGCGATGAAGAGCGCGATCAGTGTTGCGAACGGCAGAAACTTCTGTAAGCGACGCATCAGTGTTCCTCCGTTATGGCAGGCGCGCCGCTCGGCGCCGCAAGCCTCATGATCTCTTCCTGCGTGGTACGTCCGGGCAATTCGCCTGCAATCTGCCCCTCCTTCATCACCAGAATGCGGTCCGCAACCTGCAATAACTCCGGAAGTTCGGAACTGACCATCAGCACCGCCGCGCCGGAACGCGCCAGTTGATCCATTGCTTCAAACACTTCCTGTTTGGCTGCCACGTCGATACCGCGCGTCGGTTCGTCGAAGAGAAACACGCGTGCGCCGCGGGCCAGCCACTTGGCGATCACGACTTTCTGCTGATTCCCGCCGCTAAGACGTCCGGCAAGCTGCTCCGGACCGCTGCAGCGGATTTTGAGGCGTTCTCGATACGTATCAGCCAGACCCGTCTCTTTCGTCTTCCGCAGAAAACCAAAATGGCAGACCGAATCCAGGTCGGCCATTGTTATGTTGGTCGCAATCGGCAACTTCAGAGCGAGCCCGTCGCGCTGCCGGTCTTCCGGAATGAGCGCAACGCCGCCGGATACCGCTTGGCGGGGGGTGCGTGCAGTCAAGTTCCTGTCGCCCACCTCCACCGTTCCTTGCTCGGGCGGGTCGATCCCGAAAATTACTCTGCAAAGTTCCGTCCTGCCCGCGCCCATCAGGCCCGCAAGACCCAAGATCTCGCCCGCTCGCAACTCAAAAGAGATGTCTTTCAGAAAGCCACGGCGAACATCCTTCACGCGCAGCAAAACACTGCCGGCCGGCAATGCCTCGCGCCGGTAAACGGAACTGATGGATCGTCCCACCATGTGCTGAATCAGTTGTTCGCGCGTAAGCTCCTTCAGCGGCCCTGTGTGCACCGTTGCTCCATCGCGCAGTACGGTAAGCCGGTCTCCAACCGAACGCAGTTCGTCCAGGCGGTGGGTTATATAAATCACGCCAAAGTTGCGGTCGCGCAGCTCGCGCACAATACGAAAGACTTCATGTGTTTCCGCTTCCGAGAGCGAAGAGGTTGGTTCGTCAAAGATGAGAAGGCTTGACCCTTGCGCAATGGCGCGGCAGATCTCTACAAGCTGTTTCCCGGCGGGCGTGAGCCGGTCTACACGCATGGCCGGATCCAGCCGGAATCCGTTCTCCTGAATCAGTTGCCGCGCTTTGTCTATCACGGCACGCCTGTTCACCCAAAGCGGTTCGCGTCCCAGGTAGATGTTCTCCGCAACGGTGAGATGGCCGGCCAGCAGAGACTCCTGGTGTACCATGGCGATTCCGTTTGCCGATGCCTCTGACGGCCTTGTAAACGAAACGGGCTTGCCGTGCCATAGCATTTCGCCGCCGTCACGCCGATAAAGCCCTGCAACGATCTTCATCAGCGTCGATTTGCCTGCGCCGTTCTCGCCCATCAGAAGGTGCACTTCACCTTCCGCGATTTCGAGATTTCCGTCCCGCAGCGCCTTTACGCCACCGAAGTGTTTTTGGATGTGCTGAAGCGAAAGCAGCAATCCGAGAGTGTATTACACTGCCTGTGATTGAGCGCGTCCCGCATGCCACGCCCGAAACTCTGCCGCCGCTGTTTTGCCCATGCAGCGCTCCAGCATCAGCTCTGGCATGACACGCAGATCGACGTATACCAATGCGTCCAGCGCGTTCGAAAATGCCGGGTCCACATTGAAGCCTAAAATCTGTCCGCCGAGCTTCAAGTAATGTCGGATCAGCACAGGTACACCCTTGCCGTCGCCTTCCACGTCGGAAATATCGATGGTCGGAGAGTGCACGCCGCGCGGAAGTAAGTCTTCCGGCTGGGTTCCCAGAGACTTATGCCCGGAATTCGGAAACCGTGAACCTGTTTACCGTCTGCACATTTCCGGATACTGCTTCTTCAGCGCTTCCAACTTCGGCAGGTCGTTGTACACGATATAAGGTTGGTCCTTGTGCCCGTCGAGGTAATGCTGATGATATGCCTCTGCCGGATAGAAGCCCTTCAGCGGAACAACCTGCGTGACAATCTTGTGCTTGTAGATTTCGGCAGCGCCCAATTGCTGGATGTAAGCGTCGGCGACCTTTTTCTGATCGTCGTTGGCGTAGAAGATGGCTGATCGATACTGCGTCCCATTGTCGGGCCCCTGACGATTCAACTCCGTCGGGTCATGCGCAACCGAGAAATAGACCTTCAAAATCTCACCGTACGTGATCTGCTTGGGATCGAACGTAATCTGCACGGATTCAGCGTGCCCCGTGTTGCCTGTGCTGACTGTCTCGTAGTGAGCAGTCGATTTTTCGCCGCCCGCAAATCCGGACACGACCTTCGTCACGCCCTTCAGGTGCTCAAAAACGGCCTCCATTCCCCAGAAGCAGCCGCCAGCTAAAACCGCTGTCTGCGGACCAGTCGCGGTTGCAGCGGGAATGTCGACAGCAGGATCAGGAAACGGCGCCTTGGCTCCTGCGAAGGCCGCTAAGCCCCCCGCCAAAACCGCCACGAAGCCGAAAACAAGCGATCGGAGTTGCATAAACATTTGACCTACCCGACTAGATTTCGTACCGCTACCAAATGATTCAGTTACTTCCATTCCGGGTTTTTGCCTAGACTTACTAAGTTAGCCAGAATTCTGTACGCGCCCGGCACGCCCGCCGGTAACTGCCGGTAGAGAGCGAACGCATCATAGATGTAAAAGCCTTTTCCATATTTTGCGATCAGCAATCCGCCGCTCTGCGGATCTTGCCCCGGATCGTGCGTCTCTACCAACGCTTGATAGTGCGGGTCCCACTTGCTCATGAACCCATGTCCGCGCTCTTCTTCCCAACCGGTGAAATCGCTTTCGCTGATTTTATTCGGCCAGGCGAACACAGGCGGACCGGCAGTCAGAAACTTAACCTGTGAACCCTCATCCACCACCTTCTGCGGATTGTTTCCCAGCTCAAACGGATATGGCCCGTAATCGTGGTCAAAGTTCTGCAGATTATATTGCACCAACAGGACGCCGCCGCCGTTCACATACTGCAGCAAACGATTATTGGCCGACCGCAGCTCCGGCCGCACTGCGTATGCGCGCACGCCCAGAACGATTGCATCGTAAACGCTTAAATCGGCGCTTTCCAAATCATTCGTCGACAAAGTGGTCACGTGCAGCCCCAGATCTTCCAACGCGCGCGGCACGTCATCGCCGGTTCCCGGAAGGAACCCGATCCGCAAGTTGGGCGCTGTCTTAACATCCACCCCGACTGCTTTGTAAGTGGCTGCCCGATACAGCGGATATGGCCGCAATCCGGGATAACCCGTCAGGTGATAGCCTTCCTCGTATTTGTGGCCATTGTATTCCGCGATTGCCCTGATCTCATATGCCTGCTGTCCGATCGACTTTGGCGTTACCTCAAAAGCAAACGTTGAATTTTCACCATCGCGCGCAAACGCGAAATCATGCTGCGCCGGTTTGGATTCCCAGCCTGCAGGAAGGTCCAGCCGCAACACGCCTTTTGACGTCCCCTTCACGTTCGTATGCAGCGTACAGGAAAAATTGAAGGAAGTGCTATTCAGAGGCACCGCTCCGGCGCCCGGTGAGACGGTGACGGAAATCGCGGGCGCCATCAGAAGCGGATCCTCCACAATCCCGATCTGCTCTACTCGCTGATTTGTCTGCACCGCTTTCGTTAACGTGATCTCTGCGCCGTCATAGGTAATTCGTGCCGTTGCGTACAAAGGATACGGTCCAAACGACAAATTTCTGAACCGTTCGTCGGTTAAATCGTAATAGGCTTGTTCCAGGTTGGGCCGCGTGAAATAAGGCCGCGTCAACGCCGCATCCTCCGGCGCTCTCACGCCAAAGCGTACTCGCAAATTGTTGTTCGATGCCAGAGGCCCGGATACCGGAGCGTTTTGTTCCGACTTGATCGTCCATGCCTTTCCGTCGGAGGGCTCGATTTCCGTCGCGTTCACGAGCACGGGTTCTTTGCCGTCATTCACAATGCGCGTCTCCACCGGAAACGCCTGGCCCGGAGTCGCAATGGTGAACGTGGTCGATGTTCCGGCAAAAGCGGCCAGCGGTCCACTCGGTTCGTGCTCCGGTGCGACCACCGCATCGAAATTCAATCCCAGCGCCAGCGTCAGAGCGCGCTCGAATTGCTTCGTCTTAGCATTTAGCTCGAACACAACGTTGCTCTTCCCCGGCTCTGACAATGAACTCGCATTCACCTTACCCACCAGTTCCCGGGTGGCATTCAAGCCGTCTGCCAAAATCGGCGCAATGCCGGCCGGATCGTCCGGCTTGTAGCTGTTAAATGCCTCGTCAGCGCACTTCGAAATGTGCTCCAGACCTTGTTTCAGGAACGTCGTATCGCCCTCCGCCAGAGTTGCGATCCCGTCGAGCGAAATGTCAATCCCCTCGTAAAATGAGTTCTCTTTCTCGGGAACGGTGACCTTTGATCCATACCGGTGGTATTGGATGGTCTGAAAATTAGGCTGCGGAATTGTCCCGCCGCCATTCTGGCTCTTCTGATACCCCCAACCCTCACGGCCCATCTGCAGGAACGTGTATCCCGTCGCCGCGTCCAGCGTGCCTTCCGGGATGCCGATGTTCGCAGCCGGTGTCTCTGTTGACCACGTCTTGGTGATGTAGTTGTAGAACCGAATCGGCACATACTGATCGGTGGCGTAATCATAGATCGTCTTGTCCTTGGTCGGCTGAAAAAACGGGACGCGTTCGTAGACCTTCAGTGGCTGCCAGGGCCGAAGGCCTTCCCGAATCTGCTCCGGGAATTTGGTCGGATCTCCAGCGGCCACAAACGCTTCCTGCGCCATTTCGCCCGCCACCTGATGGTTTCCATGACCGTCTGTCGGCGCGCCGATAAAAACCGAAGTCAACACCAGCGGATGCGTCATTCTCACCACGCGCACAACATCGGAAAGCGTTCTTTCGTAACCCCACTTATCCAGCGCTTCCTCGCGCGTTTTTGAGAACCCGTAATCAATCGCCCGGCCCCAATACTGCTCTACGCCGTAGTAACGGTCGGCGTCTAACAATTCCTCCGTGCGCACCAGGCCCAACGCGTCATACATATCCATAGACATGGCGTTTTGGCCGCCTTCGCCGCGGTTGAGCGTCATCAATGCTCCGCGCGCACCCAAACCTCGCGTCTGCATGGCGAGCAACCCCCCGTCCTCGTCGTCCGGGTGCGCCACGATCATCAGAATGCTGGCGCGAGTGCGGATGGCTGCCAGCCAGCGTGACAGTCCCGGCGCGCCCAGATCCAGGTTTATGGGCATCGCATCCGGATTGACTTTGGCCAGTTCGACAGCCTTGCTATCCTCCGCCGCCGCCCAGATCACCCCGCCTAAGGCGCACGCCGACAAGGCAAGGAATGCTTTTGTGATTGTTGAAGGTCTCAATTTTTATCCTAGTCTGATGCTCCAAGTCCTTGCGAAAGCTAGCTTAATCTACGCTTCATCGTGTGTTCGTATCGAACCAGCGGCCATGAGCGTCTCTCTACTAGGCCGACAAAAGGCCAAACGAGGGGGACTAGGATGACAGCAAAACAAATAGGTTCAACTTGCCTGGGAGGATTATTAGCCGTTGTTTTCACGGCCGCTCCCGGCTTCGCGCAGGATCCCAACCAGTATCCGCCGCCACAGCAATATCCGCCACAACAGCAGTATCCGCAGCAACAACAACCGCAACAATATCCGCAAGGTCAGTACCCGCAACAACAATATCCGCAAACCCAGCAATATCCACAGGGGCAGTATCCGCCACAAGGCCAATACCCGCCTCCACAAGGTCAGTATCCGCCCGGACAGTATCCGCAAGGTCAGTACCCGCCGCAGGGTTACCCGCAGGCCGGTTATCCACCGCAAGGCTATCCGCAGCAGGCGCCCCCGCTGTTGCCACCTCAGCAACTCGATCAGCTTGTGTCGCGCATTGCGCTGTACCCGGATGGTCTGCTTGCGCAAATCCTGACTGCGTCAACGTTCTACCCGCAGATCCCAGATGCGGCCAATTGGGCGAATCAGCATGCTTACCTGCACGGCGACCAACTCGCTGCGGCTATTTCGGCCGACCGACTGCCGTTTGATCCTAGCGTGCTGGCGCTTCTGCCATTCCCGCAGGTGTTGCAGATGATGGCGCAGGACCCCGGCTGGACGCAGCAGTTAGGCAACTCAGTGCTGGCTCAGCGCAACGACATCATGGACGCAGTTCAGCGCGAGCGCCAAAAAGCCTACGACTATGGCTATCTGCGCAGCAACCAGTACGATCAGGTCACCGTTAGCGGCCCGGAAGATATCGAGATCATGCCTGTTCAGCCCGGCTACTACTACGTGCCGACATACGATCCCTACCTCGTGTTTGCGCGTCCCCGGCCCGGTTTCTTCGTTGGGGGTGCTATCCGTTTCGGACCAGCGATCACAGTTGGTGCGTTCGCGCCTTTCGGCTGGGGAACGGTAGGATTCGGCTGGCGTGATCACGCGATTATGGTCGGCGGCCATCCCTGGGCAAGAACGTGGGTGAACCGCGGAGCTTACGTGCATCCTGGCTACGCGTATCGCACGCCCGTCGGTCCCCGCGTTGAGGAACACCGCGAGATCCGTCGTAACGAGCATCGCGATGGCCACGAGGACCGTCACGACCACGATTAGTTCGTCTGCTTACGTTGACTTACAACGGCAGAATCTCTTCGCGCTGAGTATCGAAGTCGATTCTTCTTCTCTGCACATAAGAGATGTTCCCAAGGTGCGATGCTTGTGCTGATCGGTGCCCGATCAGCACATCGCCATTGGGGCGCTGCCGGCTCTTCACACACTCCACGAAGTTATTGACATGGCTTTGGGTGAGCGAATCATTCGTGCCTGCGATCACTTCGGCTTTCACCACCTCCGCCGGCTCCTTCGCATGCAGCGGATAGTACTCATACCGTGAGCGATCGATCCACAGCCGCCCGTTGGTCCCGCACATCTCAATCGCCTCCCCCGTGACTCCCGGCACCAGAGTCGCTTCAAAGGTTGCCGTAAAAGGGTTCGGGCCCGGATATTGCAGCAGCACGTTGATCGTGTCGGGCGCAGTGCGGCCGTCGTTGTAGTGATAAACGCCGCCGGCGGCAGATGCCGAAAAAGGCACGTCTTTGCCCATAAACATATGCACGACGTCGATCCAGTGCGTGAACAGATCTGTCACCTGGCCACCACCAAAGTCCAGGTAGGCACGCCAATTGTAGTATTGCTGCGGATCCCAATCGCGCCATTTCAAGGGACCTAGATAGTGCGACCAATCGAGATCCGCGGGTTTCGTCTGCAAAGAGGCCGGTGCCTTACGTAGATGCCAGCTATTGCCGTGCCACCATGTGCGCGCCAGCGTAATGTCGCCGATCTGGGCGGAATCGAAATACTTTTCCTTCGCTTGCAAATAGTGTTTTGCCGAGCGCTGCTGCATGCCTACCTGGCAAACGCGATTGTTTTCGCGCGCCGCTTTTACGATCGTGGGTCCTTCCTCGGGAACGCGGGTCAGCGGTTTCTCGACATAAACATCTTTGCCGGCATTCAGCGCGTCAATCGCGATCGCGGTATGCCAGTGATCCGGGGTGGCAATTAAGACAGCATCGACATCATTCCGTGCCAGAACCATGGAATGATCTTTGAACGCAGCCGCACCGGGAGCTTTCTGCTGCGCAGCGTGCACGTGCTCACCGTAAATGTCGCAAACGGCAACCACCTGAATCGCCGGGTTGTTTTGAAACAGGCTCATCACGTGCATGCCACGATCCCCGGCGCCGATCAGACCCAACCTGATGCGCTCATTTGCGCCCAGCACGCGTGAATACGAGGCGGCGGTTATTACAGTAGCGGCGGTGCCCGTTCCCTTCAAGAAGTCGCGCCGGTTTGATTCCATGAGCGAATTATATGCCCCGGTCTGCGGCGCGCGTGAACAGCCCGCCGTCTCAAATATCGTCATTCGCTGCGAGCGCTGTGCGGACGGATCCGCGCTGTATCTACCTGAACTCGGCCTGCAATTCCTCCAGCGTCTGGGACCCCGGACATAACTTCTCAAACGGCATCCGGGATAAGGGAGTATCAGTGGTCTGATTGGCTTCATGCAGATCAGGAACGGTCTCATCCACAAACAGTAGCCCCGTGATGATCTCGCCTTTCTGCTGCCGTTCCTGCAGATAGCTCATCACCTTCGCGCGATCGCTTGGATCATATCCATCCGGCACAGACCGGAACCGCAGGATACTGCCGTCGTGCATGGTGACCGTAGTAATGCCCACCGGCGAAATGCTTGCCACAATCTCATCGGCATGCGGCACAAGTTCGGCATCGGTCGCGCTTACCGCGTGCTTACGCGTATACAAGTAGCTCTTGGTCGATCCGTTGTGATCGTTGAAGGTCACGCAGGGTGATATCACATCGATCAGTGCCAGCCCACGATGCCGGAATGCTGCTTTCAGAATCGGCACAAGCTGTTCTTTATCGCCGGAAAAACTGCGCGCCACAAATGTTGCCCCGATGCTCAACGCCAGCATGACGGGATCGATTGGCGACAGCTGGTTCGCCTCGCCGCGTTTGCTCTTCGACCCTACGTCAGCCGACGCGGAAAACTGTCCCTTGGTCAGCCCGTAAACGCCGTTATTTTCAATCACATAAACCATCCGAGCATTCCGCCGGATGACATGACACATATGTCCAATACCGATCGACAGCGAATCGCCATCTCCCGACACGCCGATGTACGTCAGCTCTCGATTTGCCGCGATAGCTCCCGTCGTGATTGCCGGCATCCGACCGTGCGCCGAGTTGAACCCATGCGCGCCAGTGACGAAATAAGCCGGTGTCTTGGAAGAACATCCAATGCCGGACATCTTTGCCAGCATGTGCGGCTGCATCGATATCTCCCAGAGCGCCCGCACAATCGCCGCTGTAATGGAATCGTGTCCGCATCCCGCGCACAGCGTCGACATCGATCCTTCATAATCGCGAATGGTCAACCCGAGTTCGTTCTGCCGCAGCCCCGGGTGCTTTGCTAACGGTTTAGTGATGGATGGCATGGTCCGGCTCCAACTCGGTTACGACAGCGTCAATCACGTTTCGCGCACTCAATGGAAATCCGCCATAGGCCAGCACGGAACGCAACCTGTTCTTCGGGACGCAAGTCTCCAATGTCAATAGACTACGCAACTGCGCGTCGCGATTCTGCTCAACGATGAACGTGATGTCGTGCGCATACAGGAACTCTTCCACGCTGCGATGGAACGGGAAGCCGCGAATGCGCAGATAGTCGAGCGCCAAATTTCGTTCGGCAAGAGCCTCAACCGCCTCGCGTACGGCCACATCACAACTGCCAATCGCGATAACTCCGAACCTTGATCCCGTTCCATTCCGCGTTTCAGGTAGCGGTACGATATCTGCGGCCGCTTTCTGCTTTCGCGCCAGACGGTCGATCACTTCCTGGTATTCCGAGGGCGTCTCCGTGTATCCGCCGAATTTGTTATGGCCCGAACCTCGCGTGACGTAGGCGCCCTTCGCTGACACGCCCGGCAGCGTTCTTGGCGGAACGTAATGCAGATCCTCATCCGAGTACCGATGAAATTTCGGAATCGATTTCAGATCTTCGGCCGACAATACGCGTCCTCGGTCCGGACGATAATGGTCATCCCATTGGAGCTGCGGAACGACCCAGTCGTTCATTCCGATATCCAGATCGGAGAGCATGATCACAGGCGTCTGAAACTTCTCCGCCAGATCGAACGACTTCACCGCGAAATCGAAACACTCGGCCGGATTTGCCGGAAACAGCAAGATGTGCTTCGTATCGCCGTGCGACGCGTATGCGCACTCGAGCAGGTCCGCTTGTTGCGTGCGCGTCGGCATGCCTGTCGAAGGTCCCACGCGCTGCACATCGATCACCACCGCCGGAATCTCCGAATAGTACGCCAATCCCAGTAGTTCGTTCATCAGCGAGATGCCGGGTCCGGATGTAGACGTAAACGCCCGCGCTCCATTCCAGCACGCGCCGATAACCATTCCAATCGCCGCCAATTCATCTTCGGCCTGCAGAATCAAATAATTGTTACGTCCGGTTTCCTTGTCCTTGCGATACTTCCCGCAAAAGCTTCGGAACGCATCCATCACCGATGTTGCCGGCGTAATTGGATACCAGGCCGCAACCGTCGCTCCTGCATACAGACATCCCAGCGCTGTGGCCGTGTTGCCGTCGATCAGGATTTTGCCGTCGTTCGCATGCATCTTGGCTAAACGAAAGGGCAGGGGACACGCGAAATGCTCTTGCGCATAATCGCGGCCCATATGCAGTGCTTGTCGATTCGACTCGCGTAGCGCCGTCTTTCCCGCGAACGTTTCCGCCAGCAGTTCCTCCACAATCGGAATATCGATATCCAGCAGCGCCACGAGCGCTCCCGCGTACGCGATGTTCTTCATGAGGATTCGTTGCCGCGCGTCCGTGAACCGCTCGTTGACCATCTGTGCCAGCGGAATGGGCAGGAAATTTACGTCGTCGCGATATAAACCCTTATCCAGCGGCCAGCTCGAATCGTACAGCAAATACCCGCCCGGCCGCAGTTCGCGGACGTCCTGCATATACGTCTGCGCGTTCATGGCTACCATCAGGTTGTATTCGAGTGACCGCGCTGTGTATCCATCGCCGTTCACTCGAATCTCGTACCAGGTGGGCAAACCCTGAATATTGGACGGGAACAGGTTCTTGCCGGAAACCGGGATGCCCATCCGGAAAATGGCCTGCATGATCAGCCCGTTTGCGCTGGCGGATCCCGTACCATTGACGTTGGCCAGCTTGATGGCGAAATCGTTTACGCCGGGACGTACTCGTTCTTGCATGATGTTGTGCCTGCGTATGCGATCGCCAGTTCGAACTTCTCCATGTCCCACGCCGCCGTGGGACAACGTTCGGCGCACAATCCGCAGTGAACGCAGATGTCTTCGTCCTTTACCATCGCTCGCTGGGTCTGCGGCAGCGGTGGTGAGATATACAGCGCCTGATCCGGATTCAACGCAGGCGCCGAAAGCCGCCCGCGCAGATCCACTTCATCGCCGTTTCTCGTGATCGTCAGGCACTGCACGGGGCACACGTCGATACACGCGTCGCATTCAATGCATCGCGGCGTTTCGAACACCGTCTGCACATCGCAGTTAAGACAACGCTCCACTTCACGCGCTGTCTGCTCCACGTCGAAGCCCAATTCCACTTCGATGTTCAACTTGCGGAAGCGCTCCACCAGATCCACATGCTTCATCTTTTGGCGGTGGACCGGATTGTAGTCGTTGTGGTAACTCCACTCGCTGATGCCCATCTTTTGGCTGATCAGGTTCATGTGCGCCGGCGGCCGTTCCGTCACCGGAATTGTTTCGCAGTAGTTATGGATTGATATCGCGGCCTGATGCCCGTGCTCCACTGCCCAGATAATATTCTTCGGGCCGAATGCCGAATCGCCACCGAAGAAAACGCCTGGCCGGCTCGACTCGAACGTGGTCTCATTCACCAGCGGCATGTCCCATTTGTCGAACTCGATCCCGAGATCGCGCTCGATCCAGGGAAACGCGTTCTCCTGTCCTATTGCCAGAATCACGTCGTCAGCCGCATAGAAAACCTCATCCATGGTCTGCGATTTTCTTGCCTGTGCATCCCACTCCAGCCGCTCGAAAACCATGCCGGTCAGTTTGCCATTCTCAATCACAAACTGTTTCGGCGCTTGATTCACGATAATTTCAACGCCTTCTTCTTCGGCATCGTCCAGTTCCCACGGCGACGCTTTGAAATACGGCCGTGGCCTTCGGGCCATCACCTTGATCTGCTTGCCGCCCAGCCTGCACGATGACCGGCAGCAATCCATGGCAGTATTGCCAACGCCGATGATCAAAACGCGTTCGCCGATCTTGTCGATATGCCCGAACGCCACTGATTCCAGCCAATCGATCCCGATATGAATGCGATCGGTCTCATACCGCCCAGGTATATCGAGGTTCTTCCCCCTCGGCGCGCCGCTGCCTACAAACACGGCGTCATATCCACTGTCGAGCACCTCCCGCATGCTCGTCACAGGCGAGTTGTAATGGATATCCACGCCCATATCGAGAATCAGGTTCACTTCTTCCATTAACACCTGCTCAGGCAAGCGAAATGCCGGAATGTTCGAGCGCATCAGACCACCGGGCTTGTCGAGCTTTTCGAAAATTGTGACCTCATACCCGAGCGGCATGAGATCGTTCGCTACGGTGAGTGACGCAGGCCCCGCACCAATGCAGGCTATACGTTTGCCGTTCTTCCGTGTCGGAATCTTCGGCAGCAGATGTTTGATCTCGCCCTTGAGATCCGCCGCCACACGTTTGAGTCTGCAGATGGCAACGGGATGCGTATCCACCCGGGCTCGCCGGCACGCGGGCTCGCACGGTCTGTCGCACGTGCGCCCCAGAATAGCCGGGAAAACATTTGATTCGCGGTTAATCAGGTATGCGTCCGTGTACCGTCCTTGCGCAATCAGGCGTATGTATTCGGGCACGTTCGTGTGCGCCGGACAAGCCCACTGGCAATCCACCACCTTGTGGAAGTATTGCGGGTCCTGAGTGTCAGTCGGGGACAATCATCACCTCCGCATCCCTGCTTCAAAACCGAATTTATGCTGTTGGCCCTATAGTATACAAACTGCATTGACGTAACTTTGGGTTGCGCGGGTTCGTCCGTTTAACTGATCATCAAGTTGATAGGACAAATTTTCTAACGGAGGCTGCGTTGCCTGCGATTGTTGGAGTTCCTCGTGAGACGTTTCCCGGCGAGCGTCGTGTGGCTTTGACGCCGCGTCACTGTGAAGCGCTGCGTAAAGCCGGTCTCGACTGCGTCATCGAGACATCGGCGGGAACGGAGGCCGGTTATCCAGACGAGGCGTACGTCAGCAGAGGCGCTCGCTTCGGCAACCGCGCTGATGTTTTCTCAGAAGCCGACGTCATTGCCCAGGTGCGATGTCTCGGTGCAAATCCCCAGGATGGCCATGCCGATCTCGAGCTTCTTCGTCCCGGCCAGATTGTCGTCGGCTTCGGCGAACCGCTTACTTCGCTGAAGCAGGATTCTGATCTGGCTACGGTTGGTGTCTCGTTCTTCGCGCTCGAACTCATGCCGCGCATCACACGCGCGCAGAGCATGGATGCGCTCTCGGCCATGGCGACTATCTCCGGTTACCGGGCGGTTCTCCTCGGCGCCATGCATTTGCCGAAGATGTTCCCCATGCTGATGACCGCGGCCGGGACCATCACACCGGCCAAAGTCTTCGTGCTGGGCGCGGGCGTTGCAGGCCTGCAGGCCTGCGCTACTGCTCGCCGCCTTGGCGCTGTCGTCTGCGCTTACGATCTCCGTCCGGTAGTCAAAGAGCAAGTCGAAAGCGTCGGCGCCAAGTTCATCATGCTCAACATCGAGTCGCAAGGCGCCGAGGAAAAAAGCGGCTACGCCAAAGCAATGGACGAATCGTTCTACCGCCGCCAACGCGAGCTTCTAACCGAAGTGCTGCGCGAGCAGGACGTAGTCATCACTACGGCCGCGGTACCCGGCCGCAAATCGCCCATTCTGATCACGGCGGAAATGGTCGATGCCATGTGCCCCGGGTCTGTTCTCGTCGACATCGCTGCCGAACGCGGCGGCAACTGCGACCTCACTCGTCCAGGCGAAACGTATGTGCACAACGGTGTCACCATCACTGGCCCGGTGAATCTCCCGTCTGCGGTTCCGTACCACGCCAGCCAGATGCTTTCCGCCAATATCAGCTCATTCCTCAAGCTGCTGGTCAGCGCTGGCGCGATCAAGATCAATCTCGACGACGAGATCATCCGCGAAACTCTCGTCGCCCACGAAGGCAAGATCGTGCACCCGCGCATCGGTGAACTGATTGCCGCTTCTCAATCTCAGGAGAGAGGAGTCATCGCGTGAACAAGTACGAAATCGCCATCTGGATATTCATGCTTGCGGCGTTTCTCGGCTTTGAGCTCATCCGCCGCGTCTCGCCTCTCCTGCACACGCCGCTGATGTCTCTCACGAACGCTATTTCGGCTATCGCCGTTGTCGGCGCCATTCTCGTCACAGGTGAAAAAGACGCTACCCCGCTCAGCCGTACTCTTGGTTTCATTGCCGTGGTCGCGTCCGTCACCAACCTGGTTAGCGGCTATCTCATTACTGACCGCATGCTGAAGATGTTCAAGCGCACAGGGCGTTCAGCGCCCGTTGTGCGCGGTCTAGATGCGGGACGCGAGCCTTCCAAATGAACGGATTCAGCATGGAACCCGTTTTCCCGATTCTCTACATCCTTGCGGCGGCCGGTTTCATTCTCGCCATAAAATGGATGAACTCACCCGCCACAGCGCGCCGCGGAGTTCTTGTCGGCGAACTCGGCATGTTGCTCGCCGTTGTTGGTACGCTCCTGCGCCACGAAGTTGTCAATTACGAGTGGATCCTGATCGCGTTTTTTATCGGTTCCGCCATCGGCGTGCCCATCGCGTACATCATGCCGATGACGGCCGTTCCGCAGCGAACTGCTTTCTCTCACGCGTGTGGTGCGCTCGCGTCGGCGCTTATCGGCACGGCGGAATACTATCGCCTCCACCCACACGGCTTCGTGATGTCGGCGCTCATTGTCGAAACTCTGCTCGGCTTCCTGACCTTCACGGCCAGCCTCATGGCATTCGGAAAGTTGCAGGAGATCCTGCCCACGCGCCCCATCACCTATCGTGGTCAGAATTTCGTTAACCTGGGAATCTTTGTGCTCGCGATCGCCTTCGGCGTGGCGCTAATCTTCAATCCCGAGCAGGTGGCCCTATATCCAATCTTTGCCGCGCTGTCGCTCATCTTCGGCGTGCTGCTCATCGTACCCATTGGCGGCGCTGATATGCCAACCGTCATCGCGCTGCTGAACTCCTACGCCGGTCTGTCCGCCTGCGCCATGGGCTTCGCGCTCGATAACCGGCTGCTGATCGTCGCCGGTGCGCTGGACGGCTCCTCCGGCTTCATTCTTTCCGTAATCATGTGCCGCGCCATGAATCGCTCGTTTACGAACGTGCTGTTCGGCGCATTCGGCACCATTCAGACCAGCACCATTAAGGAGACCGATAAACGCAACGTTCGCTCGGCGTCTCCCGAAGAAGCGGCTGAAATTCTCGATGCCGCCCGAACCGTCATCGTCATCCCCGGCTATGGCATGGCGGTTGCCCAGGCACAGCACAAACTGCGCGAACTGCACGACGTCCTCGCAAAGCGCGGCATCGAAGTCAAATTCGCTATCCATCCCGTTGCCGGCCGCATGCCCGGCCACATGAATGTTCTCCTCGCCGAGGCGGACGTCCCGTACGATCACCTGTTCGAAATGGACGACATCAACCCCGAGTTCCCCCGCGCCGACGTCGCTCTCGTCATCGGCGCCAACGACGTCGTCAACCCCGCAGCTCGCAACGACAAGTCGAGCCCCATCGCCGGCATGCCCATCCTGAACGCCTCCGAAGCCCGCACCGTGATGGTGATCAAGCGCAGCATGAGCCCCGGTTTCGCCGGCATCGACAACGAACTCTACTATCTCGACAAGACGCTGATGCTCTTCGGCGACGCCAAGTCATTCGTGGCCAGCATCGTCAAAGA
>DATBEG010000009.1:0-27388 GCA_036276155.1 Bryobacteraceae bacterium
TCGCGTCCGCGGTGCCGAGAGGCAGCAGCACCACCGGAAACTGCCAGACCTTATCTTCGAAGCCGGTCTCCAGACAGAACTGTCGCACCATCGCATCGGCATCGCGCAGCGTGTCCAACCGGTCTTTCGTAAGCGGCGCACGAAACACCTGCATATCGGCCACATCTGCTTTCGCCCCACACAGCGCGACCACTCGATTGATATCCGATCGCCGGTTCGTCAACTCCGGAGCAGTCTTCTGAATATTCTCGAGATTTGGCTTGTTTGTCAGCGCAAGCGCGTTGTGATAACTTCGCGAGTCGCCTTGTACGCCCACTGACCGCACGGGCAATAAAAAGCCCTCTTCTGCCTTTCCAACAGGCTCCTGCTGAGCCGAGCAGAGACAACGAATCGCGAGCCCCGGCCCCGGAAACGGATGCCGCGTCAGAAATCGCTCCGGCACTCCGATCTCACGGCCGATCGCGCGCACTTCATCCTTGTAGAACGAAGTCAGCGGCTCAATAATCCGCCCGGATTCGATGAGCGCTTGTATTCCGGCCACGCGATTGTGGTGCGTCTTGATCAGGTCCGCTTTCGCCGTGCCTCCCGATTCAATGGTGTCCGGATAGATAGTTCCCTGCCCGAGTATCCATTCACCGCTGACGAAGTGATCGGTCGAAAGAATTCGCTCCTGCACTTTGACGAATAGCTCGCCGATGGCCAGTCGCTTCTGCTCCGGATCGAACACGCCTTCGAGTGCCGCCAGGAACTCCGCTTCCGCTTCTTCCACCTGAAAGTGCGTCGCCCCGAGCTCGCGAAAAATCCCGCGCACGAACTCGGTCTCGCCTTTGCGCATCAGCCCGGTATCAACGTACAGTCCGTACACACGTTCCGGCCCGAGCGCCCGCAGGCAAAGCGTGTATGCAACCGTCGAATCCACGCCGCCGCTCACGAAAAAGAAAATACTGCGTTGCTTAGCTGCCACGCGGATCTCTTCCTCAATCGCCGGCACTCGCAGCGAGACTTCCCAATCGCGCACCGCCCCGCAGATGTCGAAGATGAAGTTCTCAAGAATCCGCGCGCCCGCATGCGTGTGCGCCACTTCCGGATGAAATTGCAAGCCGAATAACTTTCGATCCGGCGCTGCCATCGCGGCAATTCCCGACGCGTCCGTTGAAGCGGTGACCCGAAATCCCTCTGGCGCCCTTTGCACGGTATCGCGATGGCTCATCCAGATCTGCGAATGCGACACACCGTTCCAAAGCGCGTCCGGTGCAGTCACCGTCAGATGAGCGATGCCGTATTCGCCGCGCTCGCCTTGCTGCACTCTCCCGCCGAGGTGTTGCGCAATCAGTTGATGCCCATAGCAAATCCCTAGCACGGGCAATTGTGCGTGCAATATCTGTGGATCGATATCTGGACTACCCGGTTCATACACACTTGCCGGACCGCCCGAAATGATGATCCCCTTCCGCGAGCGCAAAACGGAAACGGGGGTGTCGCTGGGTTGCACGTCCGCATAAACGCCCAACTCACGCACACGCCGCGCAATGAGATGTGTATATTGACCACCGGTGTCGAGCACCGTGATCTGAGGAGCCGTTATGGATTTGAGCAAACTCGGAGAAAGAGCCAGAGCTTACTGGATGCTGGCCCTTTGCTTTTCGAACCGATTCTTGGACATTGCCAACAGCTTCGCCGCTTCCGGCATCGCCGCAATAGCCTTCTGAACTTCAGCATCTTGCTCGACCCCGATCTTCAGTGAATCTTCGTAGCTGAACGCCGTGACGAACATCTCCTGGCGCAGTTCATCGCGAAGCCACGCATGGTCGCGCGTCCAGTCCGCTTCCGTGAAGTCCACGCCCTTCTTCATCAGGTACTCGTGGAAATCGTTCAGGATGTTCTCATCGGGCACCCAGCCCTCGGGAAGCTTCGTCGAGTGATTTGCAAAGTAGTACGCCGAGAAGTCGAAAAACGCGTTCTTGCGCATCGCCGATAGTTCAAAGGCATCCAGCTTCGGCGCCTGATATTTTTCATCGGGCGTAATTCCGCCGCCGCCGTACACTACCCGGCCCAAGTCTGTCTGCTTGACATCCATGGGGTTGTTCGCCTGCGTCCGTTTGCCGTAGTAATAATCGAGGAACGAAAGATTCGAGTAGTCGCGCTGAATCAGGCGGCCGCTCGGCGTGTAGTAATGCTGTGTAGTCAGCGCCAGCCCCGTGTTGTCGCTCAGCGGATATACCGTTTGTACAAGGCCCTTGCCGAAGGTTGTATCGCCCAGAATCCACGCTCGATCATGATCTTGCAGCGCGCCCGCCACAATCTCCGCCGCTGAAGCCGAGTACCGGTTCACCAGCACGACAATCGGATAACCCTCGCCATATTGGCTGCCGCGCGCCAGGTACGGTTTCTCCGCATAGGCTCGCCCGCGATGCGAAACCACCACTTGCCCGCGATCCAGCCAGTGCCCTGCGACAGCGACACCTTCCTGTAGCAATCCGCCCGGATTCTCGCGGAGATCCAGAATCAGTCCCTTGATGTTCTGTTCACCCAGCCGCTTCAGGTTGTCTTCCACCTCTTTGCTGGTGGTTTCGGTGAACTGCTGCACGCGCATGTACGCGATGCCCGGCTTCACCCAGAACGCCTCGTCCACGCTGTTGTGTGGAATCTCGTCCCGAACGAGATTGAAGGTCAGTGGCTTCGGGGCGCCCTCGCGGCTCACCGTGACCTGCACCTTGGTCCCCTTCGGTCCCTTCAGCAGGTCGGCGATTTCCGTGCTCGTCGCCGTATCCACGCGCTTGTCGTTGATCTGCAGCAGAACATCGCCCGGCCGAATGCCCGCCCGGTACGCAGGCGTCCCGCCGAATGGATGAATCACCATCGTCTTGCCGGTGCGCGGTTGCGGCCCAATCGTCATGCCTACGCCGAAGTACGATCCGTGCTGCTCTTCCCGCATACCCGCAAATTCCTTCGGGTCGAAGAAGTTCGAATGCGGATCCAGCGTCCGCAGCATGCCCGGAATCGCGCCTTTGTAGATCGCTTTGTCCGCCGACAGCTTGTCCGCGTAGTTCTGATCCACGACATCGTAGATCTTCGTGAAGGATTCGATGCTCGCCTTCAGATCGTCGTCCGAAGTTGGGCTGACATTCCGCTGCGCCGGAGAGGCCGCGAAAACGCTCGGCCCGAATTTTCCACCAACAATGGTGAGGGCGGCTAGGAACAGAAGTGCATAGAGGGTATGACGGCGGTGGGACAAACTGCCTCCAGGAGTCTTGACTTAAGTATAGACGTTGTGAAGGACACCTCGTCTTCGCCCCTGTCGTATTTTTTCGATCTGGAATCTGGGTTAGGAATAGACTCTAGACCGCCGCTCGAAACCGCCTCGGCGCCAACGTCTCATTCCGAATCCCCTTCTTAGGGACGTCGTCCAGCCGCTTCACCTGATCGCTCACGCAGACCAGGAACATCGGTTGACGCGCGTTTTTCAGCAGGTCGATGATCCGGTCCTGCTGCTCTTCCAGGTAAATCGATTTCCCATCGGTCAGCAGGTGCAGCTTCGAATCGCTTGCCATCACATCGCCCAACCGTCGCCCCATTTCGCGCTGCAGAAATCGCAAAACGCGCCGGATCTTCTGCAGCGAAAATCCCTTCCGCCGCAACTCCGCGATGACAGTAATCTCAATTACCTCTTCGGAGTTATAAATCCGCTTGTGGCCTTCGTGCCGCGGTGAAACGACTTTCCGCTCATCCCACCACTGCAACTGGCGAAGGCTCACCTGCGCGATCTTCGCAACATCCGTACTCGTATAGGTCCGCTGCCCATTCGGTAAATCAGGACGAACTTTCCGCGTTTTGAACATAGCGCCCTATTTGTGTTTTGGATTTAGACGACTCCCTGAATTTTACTAGAGTTACAGCAGGAGTCAAGCCAGAAATCCAAGCAAGCCGCGACCCACACCGGCAGTGGTGTCACGTTCGAACCCGCGAGGAGGGTGCTTAGCCTCCACCGACAAACTGTACTATTTCTAGCTGAGCACCGGTCTCGACCGGCGTTTCTTCCCAGTGACGCTTCCGAACAATCGACTTGTTCAGCTCAACTGCGACCCGATCCGCCGGTATCTCCAATGCATCCAACAGCCGCCTGACGGTCAGCCCGGATGCCACTGATTTGCGCTCCCCATTTACAACAATGTCGATCAGCTCTGGCCGCATCCCGTGTCCATTATAGGTATTAAGGAACGTTGATACTCTAGAAGTTCGCTACGCCATGCCCACTTCCTACGCTGAGACTTGGTTTCCCGTTCTCATCCAAATCGTTATCGCTCTGGGTGTCGCCGCCGCCATGATCGGTCTCTCCGCTCTTCTCGGCAAGCGCGTCCGTGACCCCGTCAAGTCTTCTCCGTATGAATCCGGCATGAAGCCGGTCGGCAACGCCCGCGAGCGCTTTAGCGTAAAGTTTTACCTCGTCGCGATGGTTTTCATTCTCTTTGATATTGAAGCCATCTTCCTGTACCCTTGGGCTGTCATTTACCGCCAGCTCCGGCTATTCGCTTTTTTCGAAATGCTCCTGTTCATCGTCCTCGTGTTGTGCGGCTTCTTCTATATCTGGAAGAAAGGCGTCCTCAATTGGTCAACTGACGAACAGCGCCGTCGGCAGCGCGGAGCGGAGATCCGTCGTGCTGCCTGAGATAGTAGCCGAAGACGAACACGCAGTCGCCCTCTCGCAGCAATTTCCGGACGCAATCGTCGATGCGCAGATGGCCGTCGATGGCCCCGTTCTTTTCATTCACCCCGCTCAGATCGTCGCCGTGTGCCAGGCGTTCAAGCAGTTTGGTTTTGAGCGGGTCAGCGGTATCACCGGTGTCGATTGGTGGCCGAAAGAGCCGCGCTTCGAGGTCATCTATCTGCTTCACTCGTTGCGTCATAACAAGCGCGCTCGCCTGAGTGTCCGCCTTCGCCAAGGAGAAGAGATTGAATCCGTTTGCTCCGTCTGGCGCGGCGCCAATTGGTATGAAAGAGAGGTTTTTGATCTGTTCGGCGTTACCTTCCAAAATCATCCAAATCTGGAGCGTATCATGATGCCGGCGGACTGGGAAGGTCACCCGCTTCGTAAGGATTACCCCAAACACGGCGGAAAATACTCCTACACGGATGAATAAAAGATCGTGAAAACGTCACACGAAGATTACGCTCACGTCGCCTCTTTGGACGCCGAACACGAACTCGCGGTCGAGGACCTATCAGGCCTCGAACTAACCACCGAACACCCCGGCTCGCGCAAGATGACCCTCAACATGGGTCCGCAGCACCCTTCCACACACGGCGTTTTGCGCGTTGTTCTTGAACTCGACGGCGAGACCATCCTTAAAGCCCGTCCTGAAATCGGCTATCTCCACACAGGCATTGAGAAAGAGTGTGAGGCCAAGAAGTATCAACAGGTTGTTCCGCTCACCGATCGCGTTGACTACCTGGCCAACCTGAACAACAATCTTTGCTACGCGCTCGCTGTCGAAAGGCTTTTGGGCCTCGAGATTCCACCCATGGCGCAGTGGATGCGCGTCATGCTCTGCGAGTTGACCCGTGTCGCCAGTCACCTCATCTGGCTCGGCACTCATGCGCTCGATATCGGCGCCATGTCGGTCTATTTCTACTGCTTCCGTGAGCGCGAAGAGATCCTCAAGATCTTCGAGATGTTCTCCGGTCAGCGCATGATGACCAGCTACATCCGTCCCGGCGGTCTTGCACTCGAGCCTCCGCGTGGCTGGCACAAAGCAACTTCCGATATCCAGGCGCGTCTCGCGCGCGGCATTGACGAATACCAGAATCTTCTCGCCGCGAATCCCATCTGGGTCAATCGTACGAAGGGCGTTGGCATGCTGCCCGTTGATCTCATGATGGAACTCGGCGTCACCGGTCCCATGCTGCGCGCAGCCGGCGTCAAAATGGACGCCCGCAAGGATTGCCCTCACTCCAGCTACGAACTTTTTGATTTCGACGTCCCCACGCGCCAGGCGAACGACGTCTACGCCCGCTTCGAAGTCCGCATGGAGGAGATGCGCCAAAGTCTACGCATTGTGCGTCAAGCGCTCGATGGTATGCCCGCGGGCCGTTATCAGGCCGATGCGCCGCACATTCTTCTGCCTGACCGCGAACAGATGAAGACTCAAATGGAGTCTCTCATCTACCATTTCAAGATCGTCACCGAGGGTTATCGCGTGCCCCCCGGCTCCGTCTATCAGGTTGTCGAATCGCCGCGCGGCGAACTCGGCTATTACGTCGTGAGCGACGGCACGGCGAATCCCCATCGCGTCTTTATGCGTACCCCCAGCTTCGGCAATCTGCAATCGCTGGGCGCCATGCTCGAAGGAGTGCTGATTGCAGACTCCATCGCCATTATGGGCAGTATGGATTTCGTTCTCGGAGATGTGGATCGTTAGCCTATGACGTTCTCGCCCGAACTGGAAGCTCGTTTCGCCCGGCTCCTGAACAGTTACCCGCCCGGCCGCACGCGCTCCGCCGTCGTCCCCATGCTGCTTTACGCTCAGGACGAGATCGGATGCGTCACGCAGGAGTTGGTCGAAGAAGTCGCCCGCCGTTGCAGCGTTACGCCGCTGCAGGTAGACGAGGTGATCGGTTATTACTCCATGCTGCACCGCAAACCGCTCGGCAAGTATCACGTGCAGGTCTGCACCAATATTGCTTGCCAGGCCGTCGGTGCAGAAGAGCTTTGGGATCACGCATGCAAGAGCCTGAAACTCGCTAACAAGCAGGTGTCGGCAGACGGCCTCGTTTCACTGGAAGAAGTCGAGTGTATTGGTGCCTGCTCGTGGGCGCCGGCCATCCAGATCAACTACGATTTCCATCACAAAGTCACGCCGGAGCGCTTCGACCAGCTCATGGCCGCTCTGGCCGACGACTCGTATTCCAGGAAGGCTTCCTGACAATCAGACATGCCTCGCTACAACGAAACCAGTCCGCTTGAACAGATGATCATCTCGTACCGGTTCGATCTTCCGAACTCGGCTTCGATTGATACTTATCTCGCCAACGACGGATACGTTGCCATCAAGAAGGTTCTCGAGATGACTCCTGAAGCCATCATCGAAGAACTCAAGGTTTCCTCGCTTCGCGGCCGCGGAGGCGCAGGCTTTCCCACCGGCATGAAGTGGAGTTTTGTTCCACGCACTACCGGCAAGCCGACCTACATCATCTGCAACTCGGATGAAAGCGAGCCGGCCACTTGCAAAGATCGCCTGCTGATGGAGAACGATCCGCATCAGCTCATAGAAGGCATGATGATCGCTGGTTGGACCATCAAGTCCAACAAGGGCTACATCTTCATACGGGGTGAATACCGCTATCTCATCGACATCGTCGATCGCGCCATTGCCGAAGCGTACGAACGCGGTTATCTCGGCAAGAACATCCTCGGCACAGGTTGGGATTTCGATCTCTACACGCATACGGGCGCGGGCGCTTACGAGTGCGGTGAGGAATCTGCGCTGCTCGAATCGCTCGAAGGCAAGCGCGGTGTGCCGCGCTTGAAGCCGCCGTTTCCAGCAGTTGTGGGTGCCTTCCAGTCGCCCACCATCCTCAACAACTGCGAGACGTTCTCGGCCATTCCGTGGATCTTCCGCAACAGCGGCGCTGCGTTCGCCGCGCTCGGCACTCCGAAGAATGGCGGCACTCGTCTCATGTGCGTTTCGGGCCACGTCAGCAAGCCAGGCGTCTACGAATTGCCTATGGGCTTCAACATGCTTCGCCTCATAAACGAAGTCGCAGGCGGAGTCTGGAAAGGCAAGAAGCTCAAAGCGGTCATCCCCGGCGGTTCATCCTCTCCGGTGCTGCGCGCCGAGGAGTGCGATATCCCTTATGATTTTGACTCGCTTGCCAAGGCGAAAACTATGGCCGGCTCCGGCGGGCTCGTCGTGCTCGACGAAGATACCGACATCGTTGCCGTCGCGCTGCGCACGATCAAGTTCTACGCTCACGAAAGCTGCGGGTGGTGCATCCCCTGTCGCGAAGGCACAACGTGGCTGAAGAAAGTGCTGAGCCGCTTTCATGACGGTCTCGGTCAGGAAAGTGACATCGACCTGATCAAAGATCTGGCCGACAATATGCTGGGCCGTACCTTCTGCGCCCTCGGCGATGCCGCCGCCATGCCCATGCAGGGCTTCATCGCGAAATTCCGCGACGAGTTCGAAGAGTATCTGCGCAAATCGCGCGCGACCGAACCATCACCGGAACTGGTCGCAATCTAGGAAACAAACGTAACCAATACTTATGGCTGACCCTGTTAATTTCACAGTCGACGGTCATCAGCTCCAGGCCGCGCCTGGAACGCTGCTCATCAATGCTGCCAAGGAAGCTGGGATTTCCATTCCCGCTTTCTGTTATTACGACAATCTTTCTCTCCAGGCCGCGTGTCGCATGTGCCTGGTCGAAGTGGAAAAAACTCCCAAGCTGCAAGTTGCCTGCACGCTTCCTGTCGCCGAAGGCATGGTGGTCCATACGGATTCGCCTCAGGTACGCAACGCGCGCAAGCTAACTCTCGAATTTCTTCTCACCAATCACCCGCTCGATTGCCCGGTCTGCGACAAAGGCGGCGAATGCGAGTTACAGGACATGGTCTTCCGCTACGGCGCCGGCACCAGCCGCTTCGTGGAGGCCAAAGTTCACGTTGACGAGAAGCAGTGGTCGCCCATCGTTTTCTACGATGCCCCGCGTTGTATCCTTTGCTACCGCTGTGTTCGCATCTGCGGCGAAGGTCTAGGTGTTGGCGCGCTTGGCGTTGGCAATCGCGGCGTCGCATCGGAAATCGTTCCCAATCGCGGCGATCATCTCGAATGCGACGAGTGCGGTGCCTGCATCGATATCTGCCCCGTCGGCGCGCTCACTAGCGGTACCTATCGCTACAAGACTCGCCCCTGGGAAATGGAGCACGTCGGCACCATCTGCACGCACTGCTCGAACGGCTGCAAGACGACGCTCGGTGTTCGCAACGGTGAGATCATGCGCGCCAACAATCGCGACCGATCGGGCATCAACGGGGAGTTCCTGTGCGTTAAAGGCCGCTACGCCTACGATTTCACCGAACACCCGGACCGTCTGACCGCTCCGCTGGTTCGTACAAACGGCGAGCTGAAGCCGGTATCCTGGGCCATCGCTCTCGCCACCGTGGCCAAGCGGTTTACGGAGATCCGCGCGCGCAATGGCAAGTTCGGTGTTATCGGCTCCAATCACACCACGAACGAGGAGAACTATCAGCTTCAGAAGTTTGCGCGCCAGGTGCTCGGCACATCGAACATCGATCACCATCGAACGGGCGATGTCGTCACGCTTCTCGACGCGCTGCATGGCCGCACCAACGCCTTGGCAGCCACATCCGATCTCGATAAAACGAAAGCCGCGCTCGTCATCGACGCCGACCTCGCACAGGAGCAGCCTCTGCTCGCCTTCCAGCTTCGCTCTAATTGGCGGCTGAACAAGGCTCACGTCTATGCGGTGACGCCCGGTCCGGTTCGCGAAGACAATTATGCGACTACTGTTCGCGCCGAAATCGGCGGTGAATTCGAAGCGCTCGAAGGCTTGCGCGAAAAGCTTGCCGCCGAACCCGAACTCATCATCATCTTCGGTGCCGCCATCAAGGGCGAGGCTGTCCGCAAACTCGTCGCCTTTGGAGATTCGCTCGCGATCCCAATCAAGTACGTCGCTCTGGTCGATTATTCGAATTCCCGCGGCGCGTCGGACATGGGCGTCCTGCCGGATCTTCTGCCCGGCTATCACTCCATCTCCGACGCCGGCTTGCAAGCGGGTCTTGCCTATGACCAAATCCTGTCTTCGCCCGATCTCAACGCGCTTTGGGTTGTAGGAGCGAATCCGCTATCGCGCCAGATGCTCGCATCACAGGACGCCTTCGTCGTTGTCCAGGATCTGTTCCTCACCGAAACCGTGCAGCGCGCCGACGTCGTTTTTCCCGCACTGTGCGCTTATGAAAAAAACGGGACCGTAACGAACGTCTGCGGCGACGTACAAAAATTAAACCGTGGTTCTAAGACCATGGGTCCGAAGCCTGATCTCGATATTTTCGCCCTTCTTGCAAAAGAAATGCGTGCGGATCTGGGGGCATCGAAGGTGGACGAGGTGTTCGCCGAAATACGATCCCAGGTGCACGGCTACGCAGTCTCGCTGCCAATGGTCCTCAGCGGCGGCGCTGTCCAGACCGTACCACTCAACGGTCATCTGGAGATTCGATCGCGGCCGGAGCTGATCCAATCGGCAGGGAACACGCTATATACTTCAGGAACATTGGGTCGTTACTCGCGCATGTTGAACTCGGTCCTTGAAGCTCCAGGCGCGCTCTATCACGATCCTCACAAAGAACCGTTCATCCAAAAGGGCAGTGTCCAGCTAGAGACGACGGAAAAGTACGGATGAGCTATTACATCATCAGTCTCATCAAGATCGCCATCGTTTTTGCAGTTTTCATGACCACCCTTGCCTACTTGCAATGGGTGGAGCGCAAGGTCCTGGCGCACATTCAGTCACGCACCGGTCCGTTGCGTGTCGGCCCGCACGGGCTGATGCAGCCGCTCGCAGATGTATTCAAGCTGCTAACGAAGGAAGATCTGCTTCCACCCTACGTCAATCGCTTCTTTTATGTGTTGGCGCCTTTTATCGCTGTTTCTCTGGCGCTGGTTTCCATTTCGGTGATCCCGTTCGGTCCCGAAATAGATGTGTTCGGCTACCGCACCTATATGCAGATCAGCGACGTGAACGTGGGCGTTCTGTTCATCCTCGCTATCGGCGCGGTCAGCGTCTACGGAATCGCGCTCGCCGGCTGGTCATCGAACAACAAGTATTCGCTGCTCGGCGGACTGCGAAGCAGCGCTCAGATGATTAGCTATGAGCTGCCCTTCACTCTGGTGATCGTTTCGCCTCTGCTGCTGGCCAATCATCTCAGCTTCCGCGGCATCGCCGATAGCCAGGCAGGCTATTATCTCGGCTTCATTCCACGCTGGAACATCTTCCAAATGCCCTTCCCGCAGATCTTCGCGTTCATCATTTTTATGATCGCGGGGTTCGCCGAAACCAATCGCGTGCCTTTCGACTTGCCGGAAGCGGAAAACGAGCTCGTCGCCGGTTTCCACACCGAATACTCCAGCATGAAGTTCGCGTGTTTCTTCATGGCTGAGTACGCGAACATGGTGACCATCACCTGCGTTGCCACAGTGCTGTTCCTCGGCGGTTGGCACCCGCTGTTTCCCGCGCCGTATTCGAATTGGATAGGGCCCCTCGTCTTCCTGATCGCAGCCGTGTGGTGTTTTGCTGCCGCTGCGGCCGGCGCGCGCAAGATGGACCGCAAAACTTTTCCGCTCTTTGGCATTGCCTTCCTGGTGCTCGCGGCTATTTTTGCCATTCCGCAGATTCAATACATCACCGCGCCCATCTTCTGGTTCTGCGCCAAAGTCGGATTCCTGTTATTCACCTACATCTGGGTACGCGGCACTTTGCCTCGTTTCCGCTACGACCAGCTCATGCACTTCGCATGGACCTTCCTGTTTCCATGCGCGCTCGCTAACCTTTTGCTCACGGCTCTGTTCGTCGCAGTGTTTTAAACGCCGGTCTTATGGATACCGTTCTCTTTATCGTCTTCGCCGTCGTTGCTATCGTCTGCGCATTTAACCTGGTGTTTCAAAAGCACCCGATCTCCAGCGCGCTTTCACTCATCGGGGTCATGGCTTCGCTCGCCGTCCTCTATTTATTGCTTGGTGCAGAGTTCATCGCCATGGCCCAGATGGTCGTCTACGGCGGAGCGGTCATGGTGTTGTTCATCTTCGTCATCATGCTATTGAACGCCGGAGCCGAGAAGGCCAGCACAAAATCCTGGTTCGCTCAGTTCGCCGGGCTTCCACTTCTGCTCGCGTTCATCGCCGTGCTCGGGTTCATCATTCGTGCGGCCTTGCCGAATCTTCGCGATGTTCGGTTTGGAAGCTGGGTCGGCGGCACCGCCGAGAACATCGGGAAAATGCTGTTCACGCAGTATCTGCTTCCCTTTGAGGTGATCTCTGTTTTGATTCTGATCGCGATCCTCGGCGCAGTCGTTCTGGCGCAAAAGGAGATTGATTAGTGCTTCCCCCTGTTCCGCTTTCCTGGTACCTGATGCTCAGCGCCATCCTGTTCGCGTTGGGAGTCGCTGGTTTCCTGTATCGCAAGTCCGTCATCACCGTTTTCATGTCCATCGAGCTGATGCTGAATGCCGTGAATCTCAGCTTCGTCTCGTTCTCCTACGATCTGCGCCGCATCGATGGTCATATCTATTCGTTCTTCGTCATGGTCGTGGCTGCTGCCGAAGCGGCAGTCGGTCTCGCCATCATCTTGACTATCTTCAAGAACCGCGGCACGCTGCAGATCGATGAAGTCGATTCGATGAAACTCTAACCGGCAAACATGACCCTCTGGCTCATACCGTTTTTCCCCTTAATCGGGTTCCTGCTGAACGGCCTGTTCGGCAAGCGCCTATCCAAACCAATCATCAACGTGATCGCCATCGGCTCCGTGATGGTGTCGTTTCTCTATGTCGTCGCCCTGCTCTTCAAGCTTTGGCCCCTGACAACCGCGTATTCCGAACACGATTACACCTGGATTCAAAGCGGTTTCCTGAACATCGGCTTTGATCTCTTTGTCGACCGCCTCACAGCGGTGATGCTGCTGGTCGTTACCGGCGTCGGTCTTCTCATCCACACATACGCCATCGGCTACATGGAGCACGAGGGCGGTTATCACCGCTTCTTCAGCTACTTCAATCTGTTCATGTTCTTCATGCTGATTCTGGTGCTCGCTTCCAACCTGCTGGTGATGTTCGTCGGTTGGGAAGGCGTCGGATTGTGCAGCTACCTGCTGGTCTCGTTCTACTTCACTGAAGACTTCGCGACCAATGCGGGAAACAAGGCGTTCATCGTCAACCGCATCGGCGACTTCGGCTTTTCACTGGGCATATTCCTCACTGTCGTTGTTTTCAAGACTCTAGATTTCGGCAAGCTGGCAGCGGCTGTTCAAAGTATGCCGGTGGAAGTGGGCGCAGGCGCGCTGACCGCGATCACGCTGCTCCTGTTTGTCGGGGCAACCGGCAAATCCGCTCAGATACCCCTGTATGTCTGGCTGCCTGACGCGATGGCCGGCCCAACACCGGTATCGGCTCTCATCCATGCCGCCACTATGGTCACCGCGGGCGTGTACATGATCGCCCGGACATCGTTCCTTTTCGATCACGCGCCCAGCGCGATGCATGTGGTCGCCGTCATCGGTTTGCTAACCGCGGTATTCGCCGCCACCATCGGCATCACGCAGAACGACATCAAGAAAGTCTTTGCCTACTCAACTGTTTCGCAGCTCGGCTACATGTTCCTTGGCGTCGGCCTGGGCGCATATTCGGCCGGCATTTTCCACCTCATGACGCACGCGTTCTTTAAAGCGCTGCTCTTCCTTGGCGCGGGTTCGGTTATTCACGGACTGGGCGGCGAACAGGATCTCCGGCACATGGGCGGCCTGCGCAAAGTGATGCCGATCACCTTCTATACTCTCGGGATCGCAAGTCTTGCGATCTCCGGGTTCCCAGGCTTCTCCGGGTTCTTCAGCAAGGACGCGATTCTTTCCGCCGCTTACACCCACTCACAGTGGATGTTCTGGATAGGCGCAATTACCGCCGGCATCACTGCGTTCTATGTTTTCCGCGCTTACTTTATGGCGTTCTTCGGAACCTATCGCGGCCATCATCATCCGCACGAATCACCGTTCGTCATGACAGGCCCGTTGATCGTATTGGCGGTTCTCGCGGCAGTCGGCGGATTCCTTAGCGTGCCGAACTGGCTATCGCCGCAGTTCCCCCTGTCTGAGCAGGAAAACATCACACCGATGATCATCTCGGCAACTTGCGGCATCATCGGCATTTTGATCGCGTACCTCCTGTACGTTCTGCAGCCGAGACTGGCCGAATCCGCGAAGACCGCTGCCGGACCAATCTACACGCTGGTGGCGAACAAGTACTACGTCGACGAGTTTTATCGGGGCGTGATCGTCAAACCTTTGGAGGCGATCTCAAGTGTCGTGCTCTGGCGGGGCGTTGACGAAGGCATCATCGACACAGGTCTCGTGAACGGGTTCGGCCGCGTGATCCGCGGCTGGGGCTCCCTGTTTCGGCAATTACAGTCGGGCAGCATCCGAAACTACGCGACGTGGGTGTTCGCCGGCTCTCTGCTAGTCATATTCGTCCTCGGACTAGCGGGAGGTTTCCGTTGAGCTTACTCGCGTTCGTCCTCGCCATTCCGCTGATCGGCTTCTTCGCCGTTCTCTTCACCCCGCGCGAATCGAAGACAGGCTTCACCGTCGCACTCGGCGCAAGCATCATCACGTTTCTCGCGTCGCTCGGCCTCATCGGCGCGGCTCTCGCCAATCCCGCAAGCTTTAGTTCCGTGGTCAATCAACCCTGGATCGACAGTCCGGGTCTTCAGATCCGTTTCCATATCGGCGTCGACGGTATCAGCCTCTGGCTAGTTCTGTTGACTACGCTCTTGCTGCCGATCGGTATCTGGATCTCGCGCGATCTTATTCTCGAACGGCACAAGACCTTCTTCGCGCTGCTTCTTCTGTTCGAGTTCGGCCTGATTGGCGTTTTCTCTGCCCTCGACCTCTTCGCCTTCTATGTGTTCTGGGAAGTCGCGCTTGTTCCTATGTACCTCATGGTCGGCGGTTGGGGTGGCGCGCGCCGCGGACCGGCTGCTATCAAGTTCTTCACTTACACCATGGCCGGTTCCGTGTTGATGCTGGGATCCATCATCTATATCCACAGCCAGGCTGGCACGTTTGACTACGTCGACATCATGAACGCGCTGCAAGCCGGTCGTGTGGTTCTGAGTCCCGGACAGCAGCTTGCGATTTTCCTTGGCTTCTTCGCTGCCTTCGCCGTCAAGACACCGATCTTCCCCTTCCACACCTGGCTGCCTGACACGTACACGCAAGCTCCGGCGCCGGCGACGTTCCTTCTCGCAGCCGTGATGTCGAAGATGGGTGCTTACGGCCTGATTCGCTACTCCATCACGCTCGCGCCAATTGGTGCGCATCGCTGCACAAGCTGGATCATCGTACTCGCAATCATTGGCATCGTCTACGGTGCCTTGCTTGCTCTCATTCAGCCGAACATCAAGCGCCTGATCGCATATTCATCGGTCAGCCATCTCGGCTTTGTCGTGCTGGGCATCTTCGCCCTCGATCAGCAAGGTGCGGACGGCGCGGTGTACCAGATGCTCGCGCATGGTCTTTCTACCGGAGCGCTCTTCATTCTTGCCGGCTATATGGAACAACGTCGGCAGTCGCTCGAAATTGCCGATTACGGCGGCATCGCAACACCTGCCCCGGGCCTCGCAACTGCTTTCATGATTGCGCTGCTCGCCAGTATCGGCTTGCCGGTCCTTTGCAACTTTATCGGCGAGTACCTGATCCTGCAAGGCGCCGCAATCTCGCACTTCTCCTGGTCTGTTTACGCCGCCATCGGTGTCATTCTTTCCGCCGCCTATATGCTGTGGATGTATCAGCGCACGTTCCTTGGAAAAACCACTGACCGGACGGTCGGTTTCGCGGATCTCACGGGACGCGAATGGGCGCCCCTTCTGCCGATGATTCTGCTGATGGTCTGGTTAGGGACCTACACTCAATCCTTCATGCCTTCGATTTCCGCCGCAACCGCTCATCTGCTGGACCAAACCAATATGAGTAACGAATATCGCGTGCAGGTGGCGCAGCCCGCGAAGCACAACGTGGAGCTTGCCAATGTTCGGTAATTTTCAGCCGACCGGTATCGAGTATCTGCGTTTTCTGCCCGAGATCTTGCTCAGCATCTTCGGCATCGTCATTATGATGCTCGAAGCGGTGGCCAAGGGTAAACGGACTTACATGGGCGTCATCGCCTTGATTGGGATCGCCGCCGCGTTTGCCGCAAACGTCTGGGGTTATCTGAACTCAGGACCCGCGTTCCAGAACATGATTCTCATCGATGGCTACGGCGCGTTCTTCCGTGCTCTGGTTCTGGTTGTCGGCTTTCTCTGCATTCTGACCGCGTTCAGCTATCTGGAGCGTGAAAACGCGCAAACGGGTGAATACTACGCGCTGATTCTGTTCTCTATGGTTGGGCAGTGCATTCTTTCCACTTCGACTGACCTGATCATGGTCTTCATCGGCCTCGAGATCTCCTCGATTGCGACGTACATTCTAGCCGGCTTCTTACGCGATGACCGGCGCAATAACGAGTCGGCACTCAAGTACTTTCTGCTTGGCTCCTTCGCGACGGCTTTCTTGCTGTACGGTATCGCATGGATCTACGGACTCACGGGCACGACGAATCTGGATGAGATCCGCCGCGCGCTCACGCAAGGGAACCAGCCAATCGTCGTCATCGGGCTTAGTGCCGCGCTGCTGTTTGTCGGCTTCGCGTTTAAAGTTTCCATTGCGCCGTTTCAGGTCTGGGCGCCCGATGTCTATCAGGGAGCGGCCGCTCCGGTGACGGCGTTCATGTCCGCAGGACCGAAAGCTGCCGCGTTCGCGATTTTCTTCCGTGTGTTTCTGACTTCTTTCCGTCCGTTTAGCGATCGCTGGCTGCCGCTGGTGTGGGGCTGCGCCATTGCAACGATGATCATCGGTAACTTCGCGGCGCTGCTGCAGAACAACGTGAAGCGCCTGCTCGGCTACAGCTCTATCGCACATGCCGGGTACGTCATGATCGCGTTCGCGGCCGCTTCGCAGATCGGCACTGCAGCCGCGATGTTCTATCTTGCTTCTTATGCGCTGATGAACATCGGCGCGTTCGCGGTGATCAGCCACATTGCTGCACGCAACGAACGTCACGTCAGACTTGAAGACCTGTCTGGTCTCGCGCGCCGCGAACCGGTGATGTCGGCACTGCTTGCCATCTTCGTTTTCTCGCTCATTGGCGTGCCCCTCACTGGCGGATTCTTCGGCAAGTTCTACGTCTTCCAGGCGGCTCTGAATTCGCACTTGGTCTGGCTCACTGTGATTGGGCTGATCAACAGCGCGATTGCGGCGTATTACTACCTGAGAATCCTGGTCGCCGTCTACATGCAGGAATCTTCGGCGCCGGTCGAGGCATTGCCTGCTCCGGCACCGAGCCTGCGGGTTGCGATCTGGGCGAGCGCGATCGGGGTGCTGTTCCTCGGCATCTTCCCGTCCGCCGTGCTCTCGTTCGCTTCGTTTTCAGCCGCAGCGTTCCGCTAAAAATAGCGTGTCAGTTCCGAGATTTTCTCGACACGGAGCAGCCGCGGATGCTGCTCTGGCACTTCCTCTTTTTCCAACACCCAGGTACGCGGGTGCGGCACAAAAACCGCGCTGAGGCCGGCAGCTAAGGCCGGGTTGATGTCGGATTTCGGCGAGTTGCCGATCATCCAGGTTCGTTCTGTGTCGAAGCCGCGTTCTTGAGCAAGCTCGCTGTATGCAGATTGGTTCTTCTCCCGTACGATGGCGGCGTGAACGAAATGATTCAGCAGTCCCGATCGCTCGATTTTCAGCCGCTGCTCTTGGGGGTCGCCTTTCGTAAAAATTGTCAGCTCGTGCCGCGAGGAAAGTTCCGCGACCGTTTCGGCAACGCCGTCGAGCAGTTCGATCGGGCGCTCGAGGATGGCGTGAGCAAACTCCATCACGGCATCGAGATCAGCCTGCGAGCTGTCACGTTCCGCCACATGTTGATAACACTGTGCCAGATTTCTAGCGAAGTTTCTTGATCCATAGCCGTGCAGCTTCGCGTTAACGCGCTCTATTTCGTCGAGCACGGAGCGAACCTCGGCAGGTGACATGGACGAATGCGCCAGATACTCATAGAAGTTATCGAAGGCCGCTTCGAAATAAATGTTGTTTTCCCAAAGCGTGTCGTCGGCGTCAAAGATCAAATAACAGCTACGCTTCTGTGACATGCTTCGCGTGGCCGTTCAGCGGGCCTACTCTTTTTGCGAGAGCCGTCTGCTGACGCTGAAAAAGATACTCAGGAACAATTTTCACCAGATACTCGAGACGTTCGACTTCAGACCGCAGCGACAGGACGGTTTGGCGCTTATCCACATCGCTGATCAACTGCCCAATCTGAAAGCTCAACCTGGCCGAACCGGCAGCGGTATCGGGCTTCACCGAGGGGCGTTCCACAGCCATCAGCTTTCGATAGGTAGCGTCGGCACGGAATTGAAGATCCGTCGGAATCGAACGCATGTCCTCGTCTTCAAAGAAGGTGACATGTGCGCGTAGATATGATTTGTCTTCGTCCAGCGATTCGATGGTGAAGCGCCGCTGGCCGGCGGCGATAAGATCCATGCGGCCGTCCGGATACTTGTGCATGACATTCACAACGCTGGCCGTGCAGCCTATGTTGACGATGCCCTCGTCCTTGACAAGGACGACGCCGAACTCGCCCTCGCTCGAGATGATGTCGCTCATCATTTCCTTGTAGCGCTCTTCAAAGATATGAAGAGGCAGCGGCATCGCAGGCAGAAGTACGAGCGACAAGGGGAATAACGGGATCAACTGCGTGGCCACACCACCATTATCGGCGTGCTGCTGTGAGATAGAAATATAAAGGCATGATCCTGAAGCTGAAGCGTACGCCAGGTATTTACTTGCTGGGCTTCATGGCAAGCGGAAAGAGCACGGTGGGCAGAGCCGTCGCCGATCAGCTCGGTTGGGCGTTCGCGGATATCGATGCCGAAATCGAGCGCGAACAAGCTCTTAGTATCCGTGAGATCTTCGAACATTACGGCGAGTTCCACTTCCGGGACATCGAAAGCGAGTCGCTCCATCGCCATATCGGGCGTATCGAAGCCGGCATTCCGTGGGTACTGGCGCTTGGCGGAGGCGCGACTGTCCGGCCCTCAAATTGGGAAAGGATTCAGAACAACGGCGTGACGATCTGGCTGGATTGCCCGCTCGAGATTATCCGGCGGCGGCTGGGTGACGATGTAACGCGGCCGCTGGCGCGTGACCGCACCAAACTGGCCGAACTGTACGAGACACGGCGGCCGCTTTACTCTAAGGCCGACTTCCGCATTGAGATCGATTCCGACAACGTGCAGCAGGCGGTCAGTCGCATTCTGCAGTTGCCTATCTTCTAACGTGCCCATTCGCCGCGACGCACTTACGATCCTGAAAGCAGCATTGGGTGCTGCCGATGCCGGCAATGCCGTGCGAAAGAGACTGCCGCAGCTCAGCCGCGAAGTGCACACGAAGAATTTCCGTCGCGTCTTTCTCATCGCCGCAGGGAAGGCGGCGCCGCAGATGGCAGAAGCGGTCGTCGAGACCCTCGGGCGGCCAGTTGACGGTGGAGTGCTGGTGACGAAGCATGGGCACTTAGAGCGATCAGTTCGCGGCCTCGAATGTGTGGAATCAGCTCATCCGGTTCCCGATGAACGAGGTGTTGCGGCGTCGGAGAGTATCGAGCGAATGCTGCGCGAAATGAACGCAGGCGATCTGCTCATTTGCGCTGTCTCCGGCGGAGCGTCTGCGCTGCTGCCTGCTCCGGTTCGGGGCTTGTCGCTGGCGGAGAAGCAACAAGTAACCGATTCGCTGCTGAAAGCAGGCGCGACGATCCACGAGCTAAACACGGTTCGCAAGCATCTCTCGCGATTGAAAGGCGGAAGGCTTGCGCAGCTTGCCTATCCGGCAACTATTCTTTCCCTCATCCTTTCGGATGTGATCGGCGACGATCTGGAAGTGATAGGTTCCGGGCTGACCGCGCCCGATCCATCGACGCTTGACGATGCCCGAGCCGTGATGAAGAAATTCGGGCTTGTGCTGCCCGAGTGTGCGACAGAAACGCCGAAGCCAGGCGACCCGGTCTTCAGGAACGTACGTAACATTATTGTGGGCAGCAGCCGGATTGCGCTTGACGCTGCGGCAAAGCAAGCGAAAGCGCTTGGCTATCGGCCCCTGATCCTGTCGAGCACGATGCAGGGCGAGACGCGCGAAGTGGCGCGATTGCACGCACAGATTCTACGCGAAGTGCGGACGTCAGGCAATCCGATCAAAGCTCCTGCGTGCATTCTGTCTGGAGGCGAAACGACCGTTACCGTTCGCGGCAAAGGGAAAGGCGGACGCAATCTGGAATTCGCGCTTGCGGCCGCAATCGAGATCGCAGGATTACCAGACGTTTTGGTGCTCAGCGCAGGCACAGACGGAACGGATGGTCCCACCGATGCCGCAGGCGCGATCGCAACAGGAACGACGGTCAAGCGCGCGCCCGATGCACTCGATTACCTAAACCGGAACGATTCGTACTCTTATTTCAGTGAACTCGGCGATCTGGTCAAGACAGGACCGACCGGAACAAACGTAATGGACATTCACCTGCTACTCATAGAAGCTGAGTGAGTTGTCACCCTGCTTGAGTACTCGCATTTTTCTCAGACGGCCGTAGTTTTCGTTGAGCGACATTCGTGACGGATGTTGCGCGATCACCAACTCGACCTGAGTTGCGGAAAGAGCGTTCAGCGACTGCTCATATTCGTCTGCCTTATCGTATGGGGGATCGATGAATGCGATATCGCAGGGATGATTGTGCAGCAGCATGGGCGCGCTGCCGCGAATGACGGTTCCCTCGTCCTTTTCGATAGCCAACCCGCTTAGATTCTGGCGCAGCACTTCGAGCGCTTTGGAACTGCGTTCGATGAACACGACATGCTTTGCGCCACGGCTGAGCGCTTCGATGCCGACTGAACCGCTACCGGCGTAGGCATCGAGAAACACGGTACCAGAAAGGCGAAGAGCGAGCACGCTGAAGAGCGATTCGCGCAGACGGTCAGGCGTGGGACGGACAGCGAGACCGGGAACCGATTGCAAGCGGCGGCTACGAAAACGGCCGGCGATGACGCGCATCATTTCAACTCTCTATCGCGCACAACGGGCACCAATCACCCTGTACGCTCAACCTACCTGCACCAACCCGTAGCGGCGCTGCCAGTGATCCTGGATATAGCGATTCACAGCTCGGATCTCATCCGGAGTTTTTCGCTCGTTGATAAGGGCATTGACTTCGGTGCGGGCGGATTCAAGAACGTCGCCGTCGCGCATGAGATCGGCGAAACGAAGACCTGGAACACCGGACTGTTTTGTACCGAAGAACTCACCGGGGCCGCGCAGCTTCATATCCATCTCGGCGATGTAGAAGCCGTCGTTCGAATCGACCAAGGTGCGGATGCGTTCGCGAGCAACGTCGTTCAGCTTGCCGGTGATGAGAATGCAATAGCTCTGATGCGCGCCGCGGCCGACGCGGCCACGAAGCTGGTGAACCTGTGCGAGACCGAAGCGCTCGGCTTGTTCGATGACCATCACCGAGGCGTTCGGCACATCGACGCCGACTTCGATGACCGTCGTCGCGACGAGGATTTTGGTTTGCCCGCTCTTGAAGGCTTGCATGGCAGCGTCTTTGTCCTGCGTGGGTAGCTTGCCGTGCAACAAACCAACCCGGATCTCAGAAAAAACCTTCGTTGAGAGATGCTGATACATCTTCTCTGCTGCTTTGATCTCGGCGGACGTTTCGGTCTCTTCGACGATGGGATAGACGACATAGGCCTGACGCCCACTGCGAATCTCCTGGGCGATGAAGCTATAGATGTTCTCGACTGCAGCTTCGGCAACGTGCTTGGTGATGATTGGTTTGCGCCCGGGCGGAAGCTCATCGATAGTGGAGACATCAAGATCGCCATAGATGGTAAGGGCGAGCGTGCGCGGGATGGGCGTTGCGGTCATGACGAGCACGTCAGGCTGTTTGCCTTTCTTCATGAGTTCGAGACGCTGGCGCACACCGAAGCGGTGCTGCTCATCGACGATGGCCAGGCCGAGATTCGCGAACGAGACATCCTCCTGGATGATGGCGTGGGTACCGACCACGACATGGACCAGGCCGGCGGCGATCAGGTTCTTGATCTGCTGCTTTTCACGAGCGCCGGCAGAGCCTGTTAGCAGCGCGACGACATACCCGAGCTTTTCGAGCAAGCGCTTGAAATAACCGTAGTGCTGATTCGCGAGAATTTCGGTCGGGGCGAGTACGGCGACCTGATGCTTGTTCTCGATGGCAATAACGGCAGCTTGCGCGGCCACAATGGTCTTGCCACTGCCGACATCGCCTTGCAACAGCCGGTTCATCGGGTGCGGACGCTTCATGTCATCCGCGATCTCCTGCATGACACGACGCTGCGCTCCCGTTGGCTTGAACGGCAGCATCTTCTTGATCTGCTGGCGAATCCGATCGCTCAGCGCGAATGAGATGCCGTCAGCAAGTTTCGCTTTCGTCTTCTTCAACGCGAGACCGCATTCGAGCCAGAAGAACTCGTCGAAGATGAGGCGCTGCTGAGCGGGCGTGCGGAACTCATTCAGCAGAATCAGGTCGGCATCATGCGGCGGAAGGTGAACTTCGCGCAACGCGTTGTCCAGCGTTGGCAAGCCGGTGCTCAGACGCACGCTCTCCGGCAGAGCGTCGTCGGGCATGGGGCAATCTTCGAGCACCCGATGGAGCAGGGTGCGGAAGACGCGAGTCGAGATCTTAGATGCTGCTTCGTAGACGGCGACGATGCGGCCGGTATGGAGGCTTTCTTCCTGGTCGTCGTCAGCCGAGAGGATCTCGGTTTCGGGCTGTACCATGAGGCGGCTGCCGAGGTGGCGTTCCAATTCGACTTTGCCGAACAGGGCGACGCGCGTGCCGGGCAGGAGGGTTTCGGCGTAGCGCTCACCGTGAAACCAGCGGCCGAGGAGTTTGGCGCTGCTGCCGTCCTGAAAACTGACCTCCAACAGACCCGAGCTGCCACGGCGAAAGCGATTCAGTTTGGCGTTGACGACACAAGCGAGCACCACGGCTTTTTCCCCCGGCGCAAGTTCCGAAATGACCTTGATATTGCGGCGATCTTCGTAGCGAAAGGGGGCATAGTAGAGCAGGTCGAGGACGGTGGACAGACCCTTGCCGGCGAGCATCTGGGCGCGAACGGGCCCAATGCCTTTTACGTATTGAAGGGGTGTACTAAGGTCCAAAGTCTTTTCTAAGCGCAGGCTGCCAAGCTATAGGCTAACCCTTAGCTGGACTTTCGCCAAATATTTGCCCCGTTACCAAATGGGTGCAGATTCGTATGCATTGGTAGACTAAACATGACGCATCCTGTGAGTACTTCGACTGTTTCGCCTGCATTTGACGAAGCCGCGCTAGTGGCGCGCGCCAAGGCCGGAGATACAGCAGCTTTTTCTGAACTGGTCAGCCACTATGATCGCCGTGTGTTCCGCATGGCGAAGCAAATCACCCAGAACGACGACGACGCCGATGACGTGCTGCAGGAGACTTTCCTCAAGGCCTACACACACTTAGATAATTTCCAGGGCAACTCCAAGTTCTACACCTGGCTGGTCCGGATCGCGGTGAACGAGGCGCTCATGAAGCTTCGGAAGCGGCGGTCCGACAGAACCGTTCCGCTGGACGAACCGATCGATACGGGCGAAGACGAGATGATTCGGGAGATCGCGGTTTGGGACGAAAACCCAGAGCAGAGCTACTCGCGGGAAGAACTGGGCGATATTTTAGAGCAGGCAATTCAAAGTTTGAAGCCTGCCTACCGCACCGTTTTTATCCTGAGAGACATCGAAGAAATGTCAATCGAGGAGACGGCAGAGGCTTTGAATTTATCAATTTCGGCTGTGAAGAGCCGGTTATTACGAGCACGACTTCAGCTTCGTGAGAAGCTGACCCGGCAATTCAAGCGAAAGGCGGACGACGCGTTTGCTTACCTGTAAACAGTTTCTATCGGAACTCAATGAGTTTCTTGAAGACACGCTAGATCCGAGCACGAAGGCCGAGCTCCAACGACACGTGAACGAGTGCCCGAATTGCTGGGTGGTTTGCGACACGACCGAAAAAACCCTAAAGGTCTTCAAAGGCATGGAAGCGAAGGCTGTTCCTTCACACATTCAGGCGAAGCTGATGCAGGCGCTTGAACGAAAGATGAAGGAAAAGGGCTGCAATCCGTGCGGCGGCGGAACCACGCAAGTTTAAGACCAAAGGTGTAACAAGTCCGTTGTTAACCTTTGCGGCGAAGTTATCCATCCTTTAACGTCGGTTTTAACCTCCTTCTTCTATCAATCGCTTGTAAGTCCAAGCAAGTACGTGGACGCAAGAGCGGTCCTTCACGAGCCTATATAGAAGCGTCTCTCAAAGAAAAAACGAGAGAACGGAATCAAGGTTCCGAACTTCAACCAGGAGGCTCACAATGAAAAGCCAATTCTCACACGTCGTTCTGATCGCAGGTCTGACACTCTTCGGAAGCCTCAGCCTGAACGCTCAGACGAAAGCCGGTGCAACAGTACCCTTTATTTTCCAAGCGAATCACTACGCGTTCTCCCCCGGGGACTACACGTTGGAGCAAGCCGGCGCCAACACGCCCGGCCGCTTTCAACTGACGGAGAAGAGCACCGGTCATTCGATTTTTGTTACTATCCCGATTCCGAAAGACAAAAAGAATTACGAGGAAGGCCATCTGACGTTCGCTTGCAATGACGGCGACTGTGTGCTGGCGCAGGTAGCTCTGCCAAACTCTAACCTCGTCTATGCCCGATCTGACTCTTCGATCGAGAAGGACATGGATCGGAAACTCGGCATGACGGCGATGGTCAACGTCAAGCTGACCAAGTAGATATTCTTCGCGCTGCTCCTAGCTAAACAGCGATCGGTGATGAACCGGTCGCTGTTTTTTTTGGTAGAGCAGAAAACCGGGAGAGGCAAACCTTCTCTCCATGCGGCGCTAAAGCGTGGCAGCATCGCTCGGCAATGTCGCGGTTCTTTCATCTTGGGTAGGGGTGACCGCGTAGGGTAGTGAAGGCGCGGTAGATTTGCTCGGCTAGTATGGCGCGTGCGAGTTCGTGAGGGAACGTCATTGCCGATAAAGAGAGCAGCAGATCGGCGCGCGGCTTCCACTCAGCAGGCAGCCCGTCATGACCTCCGATCAGGAAGACTAAGTCCTGGCTGGTCTCCTCTGCCTGTTGGACTAACTTGACAAAAGCCTCCGTATCCAGCTTCCGGCCAGCGGGATCGAGAAAGATTTTGCGTGCCGTTGTATGTCTGGCGAATAAGTCAAAGCGATCCGGGTGGATCTCGCGCATTTCGCACGAGCAGTAACGAGTGGTGCGCTTGATGAATTCAGCGGCAATGGCGTTCGAGTGTTCGTCGCGAGGCTTGCCGATGAAGTAAAGAAACACTTTCAGAAGAGACGCTCCCTTCGTTCTCCGATTTTGCCGCCGGGCGGAAATGCCTGCACCAGATAATAGCCGAGCGCATCACTGAGATGCGTGCGCATGCGATCTGATTTATCGATTTCGGAGGTCGGCTGACCAAGATCATCCTGACCCCAGCAGACACGTTCGAAGTCGAGGATGAGGTTCTTGCATTTGGGATCAATGAAGAGACGGCGCTCGCCGGTGGCGTTGCAAAGACGGCCGTTCACGACGTTGATGCGATCACGGACGCCGGGGTTGGCAGCGCCAACGCGGATCGTGGTGGTTGCCTGGCCATAACGCGCAGCGAAGAAGTCACGGATAATGTTCCAATCTGTGGATGTGCCGGAAGTGCGGCGCTGATGGCCGCTGGCGTCGCCATAGATATCGATCTGGAGAGGGGCGCCGCGCTGGCGCGGGAAGTTGCGGATGCGATTCCAAAACCGATCACACGCGATGGGTGTGTTGGCATCCTCGATGACAATCTCGTCCAGCACCTCGACGGTATCGCCGTAACGCTGGGCGATGATGGAGCACATGGGATGGACATTGAAATCGAGCGACCAGATTAGACGCGAGCCGAGCGTGTATTCGCACGGCCGCACATTCTCTTCGCGTGAGAAAGAGTAATAGGCGACGCCGAGAGCGGTGGTTTCGAAGCTGGCTTCGAACTCCTGACGATAGAGACGTTCGTCGAGTTCGGCAGCGGCGCTGGCAAGTTCTTCCTCAGTGACGTTGCCGCCGTCAATGGTGCGGAAATGAAAGGCAGCCCAGTCCGGCTGCGATTGAGCGTGTTGGAAACGATCATAAAGATGATCGTGACCCTGCGGCGTGCCAATAAAGAGCGCGCGTCCTTTGCGATCTGCGAGCGCAGGGCGAATCACCTCGGACCAAACATCGGGATTCATGGAGGCGAACTCATCGAGGACGACGAAGTCGAGACCGTCACCGCGGAGCGAATCGTAGTTGTCCGCGCCGCGAAGAGAGATGAGACCGCCGGCTGCGAGTCGAATACTGAGATCGGTTTCGCTGATGGTCATTGCAGGGTGGTTGCGCAGCATGGATTTGAGACGATCCCAAGCGATACGCTTGGCCTGACGGTAGCTTGGAGCGACATACCAGGCGATATGGCGAGGGTTATTCCAGGTGGCACGGAGAAGCTCCGTGAGGGCGAGCTCCGTCTTGCCGAAGCGGCGGCCGGCGACAAGGACGCGGAAGCGAGCAGGCGAATGGAAAACGTCTGACTGCGCCTTGCGCAGGTTTGCCGATACGACCTGCTTAGGAGTTCGAGTCAAGCTGCGACGACCGTATTGATTTCGAGTATGGCTTTGATGGCGTTCGCGGGATGGGCCGCGGTTCCGGTGTCGCGCCAACCGCAACGGGCCTTCACCCAGAGGGCGGTAGCGGCCATGTTCGATTTCGATGTTGCGAGCTCATGAAGGTTATTGAGAACGTCCAGTCTGCCCTGTGCCGCGCCCTTGCGCAGCTCGGCCTTGAAATGCCGTTTGAGTTTGTTGACGGGGAGATCAAGAAGGGCGGCGATGTCCTCTTCAGTCGCGCCCGTTTTAGCGTGAGCAAGGACCTCCTCCTTTTGTTTTCCAGACGGAGTGAAGGGTGTTCGCATAATAGTCGTATCCTGTGTTTTTCGTTATGAAGTTAGCCGGCGCCGGTTACCAGTTACGCCGCGAGTTGGCCGTAAGTGACTGAACTTGAGTTAGTAAGTAAGTTTTGGCAATTTTGTGACTGTTCAAAGGCGACTGCAGCCCGTGCTGTGTTGAATTGCTGCTGCAGAAGCTTCTCGTTTTTGATTGCGTTGGTCACTTTGTAGTCTGCTTCGCGGCGATTTTCCTGATTTTCGCGGTGCTGAGCCGCAGTTGCTCTGCGGATCTCTTCGTTCTGCCGGCGGCGCTCCTGATTCTGTTTTCGGATTTCATCAGCCTGAGCCCGTTTTTCCCGTTCAAAGCCAATTTCGGCTAAACGCCGTCTTTCCCTATGTTTGTGGAGGTCGGCGGCAGCACGTGAGTAGGCGCGGTCGTGCGCGGTCTGATAACGGAGGTGCAGATCGAGGTCGGTACGGACGCCAACACCGCATTTGCCGCGAGTTTTTTGTTCGTCAGTT
>DATBEG010000010.1:0-26377 GCA_036276155.1 Bryobacteraceae bacterium
GGAGGTGACCGAGGCGGTCGACAAGATTCACGCGATTCGCAAACAACTTGACGAAATGTCTAGCTCAAACGCGCAAGTTGCCGCGCTACAAACGAAATTGACAGCTATCGAAGGCAATCTCACGCGCCTCATGGGCCCAAATCCGATGTTTCTTCCGCCGAAAAGTCTTAATATCCGGCTGGCCGCCTTGACCATTGTTGTCCAAGGCTCCGACTCTGCACCCACGCAGCAGGCCTATGATGTGTTCAGTACGCTCTCGAGCGAGTTAGCGAAAAACCTGAGCGATCTGCAATCCACAGCGAACAGCGTCGAGGCTTTACTGCATCGCGAGTAGCTTATGCCGGCGCACGCTATTGGAACGGCGGTCTACTGTGCCCACGGGCTAATCACGCCTTTGGCTAATCCCCCAGCCCTCGCCGTCCGAGAAAGTTGGTGTAAGTTCACCACTGGCGCCCTTGGGAAGCGCCATCTCCTGGGAGTCGCTGTCGGTCATCAAAATTGAATTCTAGCGGGTAGGCGGGCTTGTCGGACATTCGCCTGCAAGTCTTTGAACGGCTGTCCTCAAGCCAATATGCGTTCGATCATCGTGGTAGTAGCGAGATATTCGCGTCCAAGCCGCCGCAGAAGGTACTCATTCAGAGGAATGATGTGGTCGAGCAGTTCGCGGCGTGCACTGCCCACCCACCGTTCGGCGGTTCCGTTTTGCCATGGACTGCGAACGCTCGTACGCATCGGTTTGAGAGCGCTCGCTCTTACTGTCGAAGAGCAGCAGCCTCCAAGCCGAGAATGTGGCGCGATACCAGAAACGCCCGCAAGTACGTCAGCGTCGCCGACAGAAAACGTGACCATCCTTCTGGTGCTACTGGGCCAGGATGATAGCAGAGCGCTTGCTAAACGTATCAATTCTGCTCACGCATCACAATTTGATGACCGACAAGAGCTTAAGTTATGAAAATCTGGAGCCACCCGCCGGGATCGAACCGGCGACCTGCTGATTACGAATCAGCCGCTCTACCAACTGAGCTAGGGTGGCTTGTAAAGCTTACGCGCCCATCAGCGCAGTGTGCATCGTCCGAAGCGCTGCACGTCTTCGATTCTACCAGCACTCAGTCGTGAATCAACTAGCGATTCGGGTTCTTCGGCAAACTCAACAAGTTCGCAAACAGCCGATATGCGCCAGGTACACCTTCGGGCAACTGTCGATAGAACGCCCACGCGTTATAGATGTAAACACCTTTTCCGTACTTGGCGTACAACAAACCGCCTTCCTGTGGAGCTTGTCCCTCGTCATGCGCTTCGAGCAATGCTTCGTAATGCGGATCCCAGGACTTCATCCACTTCGATCCGCGCTCCTCCACCCAGCCGGAGAAATCGGCCGCAGAGATCTTGTTCGGCCAATTGAAAACTGGATTTGGGGGCTGCAGAATTCTTACCTCCGATGCCTCGTCCGTGACTTCCTCCGGATTCGAGGTCATGGTGTAGGAATACGGCCCGAAGTTCTTATCGAATTCCGGGGTGTTGTACTGAACGATAACCACACCGCCGTTCTTGACATAATCGAGTAAACGAGCGTTGTAAGTGCGAAGGTCCTCGCGGACGGCGTAAGTGCGGACACCGAGAAGAATCACGTTGAACTTGCTCAAGTCCCCGGTCGCAATCTCTAGAGGACCGAGAAACCTAACGTGAATTCCTAAATGTTCCAGGGAGGCGGGAACATCATCGCCGCTGCCGGACACATAGCCAACGTTCAAATCCGGCGCGACTTTCACGTCTACGCCTGAGAGCTTGTACGTCGCCGGGCGATATAGAAAGTATGGACGCAGACCCGGATATCCCGTGGTGGCGTATCCTTCCGTGTACGAGCGCCCGTTGTATTCTCCAGCCGCGGTGATCTCGTACGGCTTCGCCTGCAAGTTGCCCGGTGAAACGGTAAATGTTGCTGACGCGTCCTGTCCGTCCGCCGCGGTCGAAAACTTGGCGGTTCCCGGTTCGGATGTCCAGCCCGGCGGTAATTGCAACTTTACTGCTCCCTGTGCAGGGCCCTTCACGTTACTGTGCACGACGGCAGTCACCGGAAACGACTTTGCGTCGAGCGGGACAATTCCGGCCTGCGGCGCAATGGCAACACTAATAGCCGGACCGACTGCGAGGGGTTCGTACACGGCTCCTTCGCCGGTTACGCGCTGCACCGTTTGGACATACTCGCCAACGCGTATCGGCGCGCCGTCAAATTCGAAATCGGCCCATGCGGCAAGCGGATACGGTGCGAGCGGACGGCTCAAAAAGCGTTCATCGCGGATGTCGTAATACGATTGCTCAATATTCGGGCGGGTGAAATACGGGCGTGTGAATTCGACCTGATTCGGTACGGTAACTGAGAAACGAATGTCCAGCGGCTGGTCGTTCTGGATCTGCTTTCCGGCGGTTGAGTTGATTGCGCTTACCGGCCACGACTGCGGCTGCATGTATGATTCGACACTGGCTTTCGCGAGCGTCACTGGCTGCGCGCTCTGATTCACCACGTGCAACTTCACGCCAAACTTCTGTCCCGGGATTGCCATGCGGAACGTATCAGGATCGCCGATGAACATGGCCATCATCGGGTTGGGTTCGGTCTCAGGTGCCACCGTCGCTGCGACCGAGAGTTCCAGTGCTTCCGCGAGCGCGTCATTGAACTGCACGCGCTTGATCTCTAGTTCATGTCGAATGTTGTATTTTGATTCCGCCGATAGATTGCTCCTTTCTACTTCCGCTAGAAGTGCCGTCGTCTGCTTCAATCCGCTGGCAAGAGCAGGTGCCGTCTTTTCGGGGTGTGGAGCTGAAAAGTTTGCGATCGCTTGTTCGACTGAAGCATTGATCTTGCGCAAACCGGCAGTCAGAAATTCCTGGTCGCCTCCCTGCGCAAGAGTTGCGATACCAAGTAAGGTCGTATTGATTCCATCGAAGAAACTCGATTCCTTGTCCTTCGCCTCGATGTGTGAACCATAGCGGTGATATGCACTCATCACCTGGCCGGCAGCGGGTATGGCGCTGCCCCCGTTCTGTGACTTTTGGTAGCCCAGCCCTTCGCGCGAAATCTGCACATAAGACATTCCCAAAACGGGATCGTAGTCGCCCTCGGGGATCTCGACGTTCGCTGCAAGTTCTGATCCGCCGCCGCGACGCCGGAAAGGAGCACGCGCGTAGTCTTTGACAGGCGTCCACGGCTCGAGACCCGCGGCAATCTGGTCAGGGAACATGTTCGGATCGCCCGCCGCTTTGAATACTTCCTGCGCCATAGCTCCGGCAGTTTGATGGTTACCATGGCCGTCGCTTGGACCGCCCACGAACACCGATGTAATCACCAGGGGGCGAACGGTTCGGACTACTCGAACCACATCCGCGAGCACACGGTCGCGTGTCCAGTGATTGATGGATTCGGCCATTGTCTTCGAGAATCCGTAATCGATAACGCGCGTCCAGTATTGATCAACACCGTAGTATTGACCGGCATGTAGCAACTCCATCGTGCGAACGAGTCCGAGCGCATCGAAGTAATCGGACGACATAACGTTTGCGCCGCCCTCACCACGATTAAGCGTCAGTAGAGCAACGCGCGTTCCCTGCCCTCGGGATTCAAAAGTCAGCATGCCTCCGTCTTCATCATCCGGATGAGCGGTGATCATGATGAGGCTCGCTCGTGTATGAAGCTTTTTTAGGCTCTGCCAGAGCGCTGCGGAACCGCGGTTGATAGCGATCTCCTGCGAGCGGGAAGCAGGCACGACGGCTGTTGAATAAGGAAGCTGGGCAAACGTGCAACTTGCCAGCAGAAAAATGCTGAAGAGCTTCATGGCTTTCGGTTGCGAGTAAAAGCGTGTCAGAAGTAAAGTTTCAACGCGAACTGAATTTCCCTGGGGTCAGTTGTCGTGCTGGATAGTTTTCCGAACGAGCCCAGCGAACTGGTGGTAAAGCTGGAGTTCGGGTTTGAGAAATTCGCGTGATTCAGAGTGTTGAAGAATTCGCTGCGAAACTCGACACGGTAACGCTCCGTCAGCGCAAATATTTTGAATAGACTGGCATCCAGGTTCTCTATCCCAGGGCCGTGGAACGCGCGTGGTGCGCACGTCCCAAGAGTGCCTAAAGTCGGAATCGCGAATGCAGCTGGATTCAGATAGAACCCGGGCGCACCCGTGCCCGCGAGAAGTGATGGGTTGGTCGTCGCGCCTACATACGGGTTGCTGATGCAGTTGGGGCGGCTCGCATGATTGGGGCCCGTGTCGGTGGTGTCAGTGGTTGTGACAGTAAACGGAATGCCGGTCTCCAGGGTCAGAATGCCGTTCAGTTGCCATCCGCCGAGCAACTTGCTGACAGCCCCGCCGTTGTTCAGGATCATTCCACCCTGCCCGATGGGAAGCGAGTAGATGCCGTTTGCAACAAAACGATGCGTCTGATCGAATGGCGAGAAACTTCGCTCGAGGTTGTAGTTATACGAATACTCGGGCGTCGAACCACCAGTGAGGTTGTCTACATAGTTCGAGAAGTTCTTGCTGAAGGTATAGCTGACCTGGTACTGAACTCCTTTCGAGAATCGACGCTTCAGCGCTACCTGCAAGGCGTTGTAATCGGAGGTGCCGTCGTTCGTGGCCAACTCGAGAAACGCATGATTGCAACTTGCAACGGCCTGGCAACTATTCAGATTGGGATAGGGAAACACGACGTTTGGCGTACCGTTCGCATTGGTTCCCTCCAGGATGCCTTGATTGGCGTTGCGTAGACGGTCCTCTTTTCTTCCGAAGTTGCCGACGTAGTCAATGTCCAGAACCGTGCTCTGCGAAAACTCGAACTCCGGCCCGAAGCTGGTTTGCTCCACATAGGGAGTTCGTTCGTTCGGATCCTGCGCACGCACATGCAACGTTGTTAAATTCAGAGCGGCCACTCCGAAATCGGCGGTGGGAAAACCGTTTCTTAGCAAGAAGACAGGCGTGGTGCTGCCCAGCGACTGAGTAACCGCCTGATCCAGGAAGTATGGAGGATTTTCACCCAGCACACTTTCTGATCCGATGCGAACGTCGTGCTGATAGAAGATGCCGAAGCCGCCGCGCAACACAACGCGTGAAAGCGCCTGATACGCAAATCCGAACCGCGGCGCCCAATCATTCTTGTCCGGATACACCAGCGCGCGCTGATACCAGCCGCCGTTGGTTGCCTGGACGAAACCGCCGCCGTTTGCAGCAGTGAAGTTGGCAATCGCGTTTTGATGATTCAGCAGCGGTGAATACAACTCATACCGAAGGCCGAAATTCAACGTCAGGTTCTTGCGCGCGCGCCAACTATCTTGCGCGAAAAAGTTGTTGCCGACTTTGTAGTTGTGCACGACGGTGGGCGTTGTGAATAGCGCGCTGCTTACGTCGCCTAACAAAAAATCCGGAACGCCGAGCCCAGTGTTGCCCGTGTAAATTCCAGTAGAGCTAATTTGTCCTTGCAGCGATTCGGCATCAAGGAAGTTGTCGCTTTCGTGGCGCAGCTCATATCCGAACTTCAGGCTGTGATCGCCCTTCAACCAGCTCAGGGTGTCGAGCAACTGCCAGACCTGTGCAATCTGGACTTGGGGACGCCATGGCGCAGTGCCAAGGCGCTGGAGACCGCTGATGTTGATTGGAGGAATGCCTTGATCAAACGGACCAGCGGGAATCCCGGTCAAGCCATATTGCGCAGCAGTCGAGACGCCAGGCTGCAGCCCAAGAGCATCACTGTGCGCATTGTCGCGCGTGAAACCGCCACGAAGTTCGTTGACCATGGATGGCGACAGGACATCTGTCCATGAAAGCGCGACAGACTTGCCGACGATGTTGTACTGTGTGGCGAAGTTTCCGTTGCCCGCTACCGGGTTGCCGGTCCACGGCGGATCCTGGCGGCTGACATTGTAGTCGCTGAAACGGCCAAAAATCCGATTATTGGCGTTGATTGTGTGGTCGATGCGAATGTCATAGGAATATGTGTCGTTAGGCACCGAATAGACGAATTGGTAATTGTTATTCCCTGTCCAACTTCCCGGAATGCCCTGCCGCGCGACGGCGGATGGAATGTTCGGATTCGGATATAAATTCAACAGATTTATGCCGACAGGATCGAGACAAGAGGCCGCGATGATGTTGCTCTGAATGCATCCACCTTGCCCGGCTACTTTGGATGCCGCCAAAGTGGGTTTGAGTTCGGTGAAGTTCCCCGTCTTCATCAACGGCGTGGGTACGACGCTCTGCTCAGTGACCGCCGTCCGGCTCAGGAAACCTTGCGAATCTACGAAAAAGAAGGTCTTTTCCTTGATGATGGGGCCGCCCAGCGTACCGCCAAACTGATTTTGCACAAAGTGTCCTTTCGGGACGCCGCCGGCATTATTGAAGAACGTATTCGCATTCAGTTTGTCATTACGCAGAAATTCCCAAAGATCGCCATGGAATTGATTAGAACCACTCTTGATGCTTGCGTTAACGACAGCTCCAGCCGAATTTCCGAACTCGGCCGAGTAAGTGCGGGTCTGCAGGCGAAATTCCTGCAAAGCGTCGGGCGGCGGCTGTACGGTTTGCACCGAACCCTCCTGCAGATTTGTGGAACCCGAGTTGTTGTCGATGCCATCAAGCGAAAAGTAGTTCTGGGTTTCCAGATTTCCGTTCGAGCTGAACCGGTCAGCTGCCGCATTTGCGACTTCATTGTTCGGCGCCTTGAAAGTTCCGGCCTCGAGCAGCGCGAGATCTGCATAGCGACGTCCATTCAGCGGCAAGTCAACGATCTGCTGCTCGTTGACCACGCCCCCCAGTTCCGCCGTTTGCGTGTCGAGCAGCGGCGCAATGGACTGTACTTCGAGGGTTTGAGAAACGTTCCCCACCCGCAAGGTGAAATCGACGGAGGGCCGCGATTGAACATCGATATGAACGTCGCTAAATTCTTGCGTCGAGAATCCATTGGCTACGGCCTTGACACTGTAGTCACCCGGATGCAGAGACGGAAATTGATACTCGCCGACGCTGTTCGTCACCGTGCTTGATATCTGCGACGTGGCTTTGTTGGTAAGGTTCACAGTCGCTTTCGGGATGGCCGCGCCACTTGGGTCTCGGACAGTGCCAACAATGGACCCGGTGTCGATTTGCGCGAAGGCCATCGCTGACGCAAACGTCAGCAGGAGACCAATTCGTGCGAAAGATGGGATTCGTACTACCCGCGCTGTGCTCTGACTCATTTTCAGTATGTCCGCCATGTTAGTGGGATTCTAACGAAGTACCAGTACATATCGAGTAACACAATGTGCAAACGTGTGCAAGACAAAAGTTAAAATCGCGATCGTAGTCGGTCGGGTGATATAGTGACCGTCTTGCTGAGCAGTTTGAGGCATCTGCTACTCACCCTCCTCGGGGCAGTGTTGGCTTTTGGAACTTACGCAGAGCCCGCATGCAAGTCGTGCCATCCCGCTGAGACCGCCCGCTTCTACATGTCCCCGATGGGACGCTCTATCGGCACGCCGGAGGCGCTCCCCGCCGGACGCATCGAACATTCGCTGTCTGGTTCTGTGATCACCAGCGAATCGTACCAAGGCCAGATGACACATCGCATTGCGGAACGCGGCATAACGGCCGAATATCCAGTGGCTTACCAGATCGGCAGCGGGCGAAGAGGTCGAACCTTCGCAGTTCAGATCGGAAGCTATCTTGAGGAATCGCCGATCTCGTGGTACACCGGCCACGGCTGGGATGTTTCGCCGGGATACAGGGACCTTCGCCTTCTGGACGCCGATCGTTCAATCAACAGCTCGTGTTTGTTTTGCCACGCTGGACGCGCGAAGTTTACCGACGACGACGGGCAACGCCTCGACAGTGCGGCGGGGGTGACGGCAATCACTTGTGAGCGATGTCACGGAAAGGGCGACGAGCATGCACGCCATCCGTCCCGAATGAACATTGTGAATCCCGCGAGATTGACGGGGGCCCGACGCGACAGCGTCTGCGAGCAGTGTCATCTGGAAGGCGATGCGCGAATTACCAACCTGGAAAAACGGCAGGAGGACTATCGCCCGGGTGACCTATTGGAGCAGACGATTGTTCCGTACCTGCTGCAGCGAAGTGGCCAGGAAAGGCCGGCTGTTAGTCAGGCGGAAGAATTGGCGCAAAGCCGATGCGCTCGAGCCAGCGGCGGACGGCTGTGGTGCGGGACCTGTCACAATCCGCATGCTGCGCCCGCGAACCGAGCGCTACAAGTGCGTGATGTTTGTATGTCCTGTCATCCCACTCTGTCCCCGCAAGCTCATCCCGTCGCCCAGATCGATTGCATCGGTTGTCATATGCCCGCACGCACCACGTCGAATATCGATCACGTTTCCGTGACGGATCACCGTATCCACATTCCCGGTTCGCCTGTGCCTTCCCAAGTGAATGGAACGGATGTCGTCTATCCTTGGCGGCCACCGGATGCTCGGATTCAACAGCGCGATCTCGCGCTTGCAGAGTTGGAGATCGCATCGCGGGAGAATCTTCCCGACCTGTTGAAAGACAGTATCCGGCGGCTGGAAGCGCTGCCTCCAGATCAGCAATCCAACGACCCTGACGTTCTCTCAAATCTGGAACTCGTTTACCTGAAGAACAGCGCTCCCGAGAAAGCGTTCGCTCTGGCAAAGTGGGCAGTCGATTCTGCGCCGCGCAGCGCCACCTTCGCTCTGAATTTGGGAATTGCTGCCATGCGGGCGGGCCGATTGGCCGAAGCGGAGCAGCAGCTTTTGCGCGCCATTGATCTGAATCCATCGCTGATGCAGGCGTACGCGGAACTGGCCTTGCTGTACGACAAGCAAGGTCGCGTGGATGCGAGTAAGGAGATTCTGCAGCGGTTTCTCAAATGGAATCCGCAAAGCATTCAATTCCGGATGGCGCTGCAGCACTAGATCGACTGCTAGCGAGCCGAATATTCGAAGCCTTTGAGTGCATTCAGGCCCACGGCAGTTTCGTCAGACATCCTGGCGAGAATCGCCGTTCTGAGTTCCATCTCTTTGTGGGCCAATTCAGGCTCGTCGAGCCGCCGATAGAGTAGCGCAAGCCGGTAGTGATTCTGCGGACTAGGATCAAGCCGAACGCAGGCTTCCATTTCTCTGCGCGCATCGTGCAGGTTTCCATTCCACTCGTAAGCGCGGCCCAGCTCGCAGCGGCCAATGGCGCTCTCAGCGGGTGCTCGTTTCAGTTCGGCGATGGCTTGCGCCGTTAGCGTCGCATCACCGGTTCGGCGTGCAGTGCGCAATTGCAATGCACTGCAGACGATTTTGCTCCAGGCGCAGAGCATAGTCTTTGCGGCTTCGGAAGGCGCTGCGGACGACTGTAGCAGGATCTCGCCCAAACAGCGATGCGGCGCATCAAGCGTTCGGTCAAGCGATATGGCGTCTTCTAATGAATGCACCGCATCCTCGGTGTACCCCGCCGAATACTGTGCGATTCCGAGCAGCGTTCGAAGCTTTGCTGATTTCGGAAACAGCCGGTCTGAGGTCTCGAGCAGATCGATGGCAGGCTGAAAGCTTTGGTGTTTGATCAACTCCAGCCCGAAGGCAATGCGATACTCCTCGCGGTCTGGCGCCAGTTGCACTGCTTTCTCATATGCTGTAGCGGCGGCAACATGGTCGCCCTTCTTCTCCTGTATGTCTCCGAGCAGCGCCTGCTGCTGAGGGCTCTCGGGTACGGAATGTGCGTCCGCTAGGGACGCATCGATTTGGCCGGCGGCTAATTCCGCAACGGCAGTTGCGAGGACAAGATCAGGATTACCGGGCGCGAGGGCGAGTGCAAAATGCATCTCCTCGACAGCAAGCTGCGGTTTATTCACCCCGGAATCGACGGCGGCTTTCAATCGATGAAATGCGATTCGTCGATTCAGATCATCGGGTTCAGAAACGCCGGCCAGCGCTTTTTCCGCTTCCGCATAATGGCCCTGCCTGGCGAGAGTAACCGCCTGCTCCAGTTCCTTTTGCGCAAACGCTAGCAGCGCGGCGAAGAAGAATAGAACAACCGATCGCAAACCGTCCGTATGATAACGTATGGCGTTGCCGGACAAAGAAGCGCCGCATTTGGTGCAAGGCATCGGGCTTTTTGGAGCCACGTCGGCCAACATGCTTGAAATGATCGGCGTTGGCCCGTTCATCACCATCCCCATCCTGTTGAGTAAGGCGAACGGCCCTCAGGCGATTTTGGGCTGGGTGCTGGGCGCGATTGTCGCGCTTTGTGACGGCATGGTTTGGGCAGAACTTGGCGCGGCAATGCCGGGCACGGGCGGACCATATCGATACCTTTCGGAAGCGTACGGCCCGAATAGCCTGGGGCGACTGATGAGCTTTTTGTTTATCTGGGAGACCATCTTTCTGGCGCCCCTTTCCATTGCCTCGGGCGCGGTCGGATTCGGGCAGTACACCAAGTTCCTGGCGACCGGGCTATCTGTCAGCGGCGAAAAGATCATCGCCATGGGAGCCTGCCTGCTGATTACGGCGCTTCTCTACCGCGATGTTCGCTCGATTGGAAAACTATCCATCGCCATGTGGATTGTTGTGCTTGGAACGGTCGCGTGGATCAGTTTTGCAGGCATCACGCATTTCGATCCGCATCGCGCGTTCGATTTTCCACCTCACGCGTTCACACTGTCCCGCTCATTTATCATGGGGCTTGGCGGTGCGACACTCATCGCCATGTACGACTACGGTGGCTACAACAATGTGTGTTTCTTTGCTGGCGAAGTCCGCAATCCGGCCCGCGTAGTTCCCCGCTCTATTCTCATTTCAGTGATCGCAGTCGCCGTGATGTATCTCACGATGAACATTACGATCTTTGGCGTTGTGCCATGGCGAGACGCGGTTCACTCCACGTCCATCGTGTCGGATTTCATGAATCGCGTCTTTGGTATACGAGCCGCGCAGGTTGCCACTGTTTTGATTCTTTGGACGACACTCGCATCCATCTTCGCGGTCCTGCTTGGCTATTCGCGCGTGCCGTATGCGGCTGCATTCGACGGCAGGTTTTTCAAAGCATTTGCGCGGTTACATCCAACCAAAAACTTTCCGAGTTTTTCGGTGGCATTCATTGGAATCGCGTCCGCATTTGCGTGCTTACTGGATCTTGACGTATTGATCAACGCGTTAATTGTGATTCAGATTCTGATTCAGTTCATGGCCCAAGTGTTCGCAGTGACACTCATCCGCCGAAAGCGACCCGACATCGCGCGTCCATTCAAAATGCCGCTTTACCCGCTGACAAGCACCGTTGCTTTCTTAGGCTGGCTATACATTTTGATTGCCAGCGGCTGGCGCTACATTGCAGCCGGATTCGTCCTGCTCATCTTCGGGGTTGCGGCCTATCTGTTCCGCGCGCGGAATGTGAAGGCGTGGCCTTTCGAACGAGCTGAGGCCATCGTCCAATGAATGAGGTGGCGGAAGTCACGGCCGCCGGCGAGATCTTTATCGATCTCATCTTCAGCGGACTTGCTGAGTTGCCGGAGTTAGGAAAAGAGATCTTTGCAAAGGAGTTTCACCGCGAACTGGGAGGCGGAGCGGCAATTACCGCATGTGCGCTGGCTTCGCTTGGGACTAAGTGCAGCGTATTTGCCTGTGCGGGTGCGGAGACACGCGATTGGATCGTCAGTCGCTTGGCGGAGTTTGGAGCGGGGAGTGAACTATCCGTTCATCCCACCGAACCCACAGCAATCACGGTTGCGGCAAGCATGCCTCACGATCGAGCTTTCCTGAGCTACGCGGGTGCGAATCGTGTTTTCAACGGGACGTTCATCAATACGATCCAATCCGGCCGACGGTTGGCAGCCCGGCATGTCCACGTGGCTTTCGCGCTGCCGCCGGACATCGGGCCAGCTCTGGTTGAGCGACTGCATGAGCAAGGCTGCTCCGTGTCGCTTGATGTTGGTTGGCGCGAAGACTGGCTGAAGGATCGACGATCGGCTGAATTGCTGCGAGGCATGGACCTTTTTTTCCCGAATGAGGCGGAGGCGTTCGCGATGACCCAGGTGCACGAACCCAAAGCGATGTTGAGCTGGTTTGCCTCGCACAACGTCAAGCGTGTTGTATTGAAGCTGGGAGCAAAGGGAGCGGCGATGCTCTGGGATGGAGACATTGAATTCGTCCCCGGACGAGCAGTTAACGCGGTTGACACGACAGGTGCGGGAGACTGTTTCGATGCCGGATTCCTACATGCCTGGTTGCAAGGACAGAGTCCGCTCGACTGCCTGCGGGCGGCCGACGTCTGTGGCTCAATGTCGACAGAATCACTCGGCGGCCTGAACGCTCTGAAGAGCGAGAACTGGCTGAGGATGAGAGCGCAAAAGGGAGATTCGTGAAGGTAACGATTATCGGAGGGGGCGGTCTTCGAACACCGCTGGTGTTGTACGGTCTCGGACAGTCGAATGACGCCCTGAACATCGATGAAGTCGTACTGTTCGATGTAGACGAAGCGCGCATGGAGATCATTGCGCGTCTGGGCAGAGAAGTACTGCGTCAGTTTGGCTCTCCATTTCCGATACGCATCTCCACACAACTGCAAGACGCGGTCGACGGTGCGGCGTTCGTGCTGAACAGCATTCGCGTCGGCGGCATGGCAGCACGCGCGCTCGACGAACGAATAGCATTAGAGCACGGTCTCGCCGGTCAGGAGACGACCGGACCCGGCGGCGCCGCGATGGCGCTCAGAACTGTGCCTGTCGTGCTCTCGTATGCGAGAACGATCGAGCGCGTCGCGCCACAGGCATGGTTCATCAATTTGACGAATCCCGCGGGCCTGATTACACAGTCGCTTACGCAAAACACCGCGCTGCGCGTAATTGGCATCTGCGATACTCCGAGCGAACTGTTTCACAACATCGCGCAAACGTTAGGAGAACCGCAATCCGACCTCTGGTTCGACTACGCCGGATTGAATCACCTGGGCTGGATCCGCAAAGTATCGCTGCGCGGCCAAGACATAACAAGCAGAATTCTGGGCGATCACGAGTTACTTCGACAGTTGTACCCGGCTGACCTGTTCGATCCGGCGTTAATCGAGACTCTCGGTCTAATTCCGAGCGAATATCTATTTTTCTATTACAGTCAGCGACGCGCCTACAATAATCAAATCCGCGCTGGGACTACACGCGGCGCGGAACTCGAACGCCTGAATTCGGATCTCTTCCGTCAAATGCAAGAAGGCAGTGATACACAGGCGTTGAGTACTTACACAGCTTATCTGCAGCAGCGAAACGCATCCTATCTGAAGCTCGAATCGGAAGCACTGTCCATGGCGAATGCGGCAATACAGCGACAGAACCCATTCGAAGGCGCCACCGGGTACCATCGCATCGCGCTAGAGGTTATGACAGCGCTGACCTCAACGGAATCCCGACAGGTGGTTGTGAACGTGCAAAACGGAAAAACCATCCCGACGCTCTCCCCAGAAGACGTCATTGAGGTGCCGTGCCGGATTGACATGAACGGCGCCGTTGCGGAGCCGGTCGGCGAGCTACCTGAATCCGTACGTGGACTGGTTATCTCTGTCAAGGCGTATGAACGCACACTCATTCGGGCCGCAATGTCAGGTTCAGCGGCAACGGCGTGCCTGGCGATGTTGGAGTGTCCAATCATCGGACAGTGGGAACTCAGCCGCGATGTCCTGCAATCGCTGCGCGGAAGCGACCGCGAGTTCCTGGGGTATCTCACTTAGGCATCTCAGCTGGGTTTTTCAACCGAATCACGCAATACTGAATCCCATGCAAGCGAAAACTGGCGGTTGCCTTCTGTTGCTGCTGGCCTGCGGCGGCTTTACTGTTCACGCACAAAATCCTACGGCTGAGTTGCTGAAGGAGATTCTTCGCGTCGATAACAGCAACCCTCCCGGGAACGAAGGCAAACTTGACGATCTGCTTGCGGCGAAGTTGAGGCCGCTCGGCTTTGAGATAGACATTATCCCGACCCCGCAGCCAGGTAAGTCGCACCTGATCGCCCGGCTAAAAGGCGACGGGAGTGCTCGGCCGATTCTCCTTGCCTCCCACGGCGACACCGTAGGAGTCGAACGCGAGAAGTGGACCGTCGATCCATTTGCAGCAGTCGAAAAGGACGGTTATCTCTACGGACGGGGCGCGATCGACTTCAAAGGCGGAATCGCTGTTTTCGGCAGAGCAGTGATGGATCTGGCGCGCAACAGAGTGCCATTAAGGCGCGATGTTATCTGGATCGTCGAAGCCGACGAGGAAAGCGCGCCCTACAACACTTCATGGCTGGCGGAACGAAGCTGGGACAAGATGGATTGCGAATTCGCCCTCAATGAGGGCGGGTGGATCATCAAGCGTCCCGACGGCAGAGTGCGATATGTCAGTATTTCGACCGCCGACAAGGCGAGCATCAGCCTGTTGCTAACGGCACACGGCACCTCGACTCACTCATCGATGCCGAGACCTGACAACGCTATTTTCACCCTTGCGAACGCACTCGCCAAGCTGTCCCGCTACGAAACGAAGCCAACCTTGACGCCGAGCACGAAGCAGTTCTTTTCGACTTTGGGTCAAACCAGTGAGCCGCCCATGTCAAAGTACTTCTCGGAGTTGGTGAACAGCAACGATCCGGCTGTGGTGGCGAAAGCCGCCTCGGAGATCAGCAAGAACACGCTGTTGCATGCGATCATGCGCAACACGATTGCACCGGTGCTGCTCAATGCGGGGTTTCGCGGAAACGTGATCCCCGGTTCTGCGGAGGCCACCATCAATATGCGCGTGATACCTGGGACCAAAGCAGATGATGTAATCGCTGAGATCAAGAATGTAATCGGCGATCCCAATGTGAGTGTTGCAATAGCTCCGTCCGCGGCACGACCGGGCGCAGCGGCCGTCCGCCGCACACCCACCGACGCGATCAGAGAATCCAGCACCGATACTGCGCTGTATCGATCTTTGGCGAGCACCGCCACGGCGCTCTGGAATGCACCTGTTACGCCTTATCTGTTTCAGGCCGGCACCGACGCGATCGCATGGCGCAGCCGCGGCATTCCGGTCTATGGCGTTTACCCTTACCCGATTACTGACGATGACCTGAGCCGCATGCACGGCAACGATGAACGAGTGCCCGTCAAGTCGCTGGAGGAAGGCGAAAAGTGGATTTATACGACGCTTGTACAAGTAGCCAGGTCAGCCAAATAGCCTGTCCTTCAGAAACGCGTTTCTGAATTTCCCCTGCGGATCATATTTTGTAGCGAGTTGCCGGAAGTCGTCTAGCTTCTCGTATCGAGAGCGCAGCACTTCAGGGCGCATGGTGAACAGCTTGCCCCAGTGCGGGCGGGGACCGTAGGGATTCAGTTCTTTTTCTATGACCGGCAATACTTTCTGAACATTCGGCCAGTCCGGTTTCCACGTGAAGTGTATCGCCACGCTTGGCTGTTGATACGCCGTGCTGAGCCACAAATCGTCGGCCGCAATGGTGCGAATTTCGGAAATGAGCAGATGCGGACTCACCTGGTCCTGTAGGCGTTCAACCGCGAGAATCGCTTCGATAGCATGACGGCGAGGCAGAAGGTACTCGGTTTGAAGCTCCTTACCGGCGCTTGGAGTGAATCCCATCCGGAAATGCGGTAGGCGATCGTACCAGGGCCCCGGCACGCCCATTTGCTCCGTGCAGTTCTCGGCGTCAAGGCCGATGATCGGATGTACATTGCGCGTCGCCAGCTTGGCGCCAAACAGCTCAGGAGTCGCGGTGAATGCGTTGCCCGCGCCTACGCGTGTCTTGATCCAGAGTTCACTGATTTTCTTGTTGCGCCAGTCGGTAAAGAGACTAACGCTATAGCCGCTGGCCTGAATCTGATCGAAATGATCCTGCATCTGCCTCAGCGGCAGGTCTTCATAGACGTACTGGCGAACCTGATACGTCGGTTGAATGGCCAGCTTTACGCGGGTGAGTACGCCGACGGCACCAAGACCGACAACGGCGGCATGGAACTGGGGTCCATCCTTTTCATGGTCGAGTTTCACGACATCGCCGGATGCGGTAATGAATTCCAGACCTCGAACAACGGTGGCAAGATTGCCGTTGTGCTCGCCTGATCCATGCGTAGCGGTCGTGATCGCACCTGCGACAGAAATATGCGGCAGCGAGGCGAGGTTGTGGAGCGCGAAACCCTTCGCGTCGAGAAACGGACCCAACTGTCCATACTTCACGCCGGGACCCACCGTAACCGTTCGCCCAATCGCGTCGAGAGTGATCTCTTGCATCCCGGACAGCGACAGCAGGGCGTGTTGGCTATCAGCAATAGTGTTGAAGCAGTGGCGAGTGCCAAGCACTTTCAGCTTGCTCTCTTTTAGCAATACCGATCGAATCTCTTCCGCAGTGGCGGAGTGATAAACGTTGGTGGTCCCGTAGGTGATGTTGCCGGCCCAATTGGTCAAAGTTTCTGCGGCAAGCATGTTGGACATTCGCCGGGCAAAGGGTGTGGCGAGGGTGGAAGCGCAGACGCGAAGAAATGTTCGTTTATTCACCGGTCGCCCAGAGATGTTATCAGAATGGCGGTTGCACCAACTCGATTGCGCCGTTTCCCCAAACAGTGTGACGGCCAACTCCGGTCCATTGAGCGGCTTGCAAGTAGGGCAGGAATTCCGCGAGTTTACCGGAATAACACGCTTCACCGGTGAAACCACCTATCGGATGCACCTGACCGGTCCGCGTGCTGCGGCGAGCTAATTCGTGATGAATCACGTCACAGCGGATTGTGCGAACTTCATCCGCTCGTTGTCCGAAAGCGGAGAAGTTAATATCGAGCGCTCCCGACCCGTAGAGCTGGCTCAACGTGCTGACGCGATCGCGGACGCGCCGCGCCAGTGCACCAAAATCGGGTTGCGAGACCAGCATGTCGCCGCCTTTTAGTTCTATCGGCGTGACGAAGCGGACGATGATTTCAGAGATACATCCGGCCTCACGACCGCGGCTCAGTTCTATGTCGACAACGTCCAATGGAGCTACGGCCGCGAGCTCGACTTTTCGGCCGTAGAGAGTCTTCAGTTGAGAATACGCGACGGCGAGTGCTTCAACCAGTGCTTGACGCGTATCAAAGAGATTCATATCGAAATAGAACTCCTCGTCCGCGGCAATGGTCGTTTCCTCAAGGTGGGCAGCCCGAAATACAAATGGGCGCGGCGGATCGGCAAAGCCGCTTGGACCCGCCGAACTGCCAGACGCCCTGAAGATGTCGTGAGCAAGGACCGTTCCCAGCGCTCCGCGAAGTGAATTTGCCGCCTTACCCACTTCGAAGTGCAGTGGGTCGCGAGCGAGAAAGTGAAAGCGTACCGGGCGGACGCGAAAAATCAAGTCACAATCCGGCCGTCGCGCATCTCTACCGTTCGATCCGCAAAGGCAGCTGCCTCCGGGTTGTGCGTGATCATCAGGATGGTCTGCCCCGTGCGCTTATTGAGATCGCGTATGATGCGGAGGACCGCATCTGAATTTTCGGTATCCAGATTTCCAGTGGGCTCATCCGCCAACAAAATTGCCGGTTGATTCACAAGTGCACGAGCAATGGCAACACGTTGCTGCTCGCCGCCGGAAAGAGCGCTGGGTTTGTGACCAAGCCGCTGTTTGATGTTCAGAAGCTGAAGTATTTCATCGAAATTGAGCGGACGGTTGTTGACGTGTCCGAGGGCTTGGGCCAGATTGATGTTGTCTTCGGCGGTTAACGTCGGCAGAAGATTGTATTTCTGGAAAACAAAGCCAATCTTGCGCTGCCGCAGCTCTGTGCGTTGATTTTCGCCCAGCTTGCGCAGGTTTACGCCGTCGATGAACACCTCGCCTGATGTCGGCGGTGCGAGGCCACCGAGAATATGAAACAAGGTCGACTTGCCCGAGCCGGATGGGCCAATAACGGACAGAAACTCGCCTCGGCCGACTTCGAGATCGACGCCGCGCAACGCGTGAACATCCACCTCGCCCACGTGGAACGTTTTGTTCAACTGACGCACGTCAATGATCGGGTTACTCATATGCGAGCGCCTCGATCGCATCCTGACGGGCAGCCTTGAGACCTGGATAAACAGCGCCCAATAATGCGCCTCCTAGAGCAATTGCCGCGGCAATCGGCCACCAATCCGGAGTGATGGTGACGGCCAAAGAAGCCGGCATTAGTTGAGTGACGGCAGCCTTCGCCGCAAAGGAAAGCGCGATGCCCACGACACAACCGACCAGCGCCAGCAGAACCGCTTCGCGCACCAGAATGTCGAGAATCGTAAACGGCTTTGCGCCGAGGGCTTTCAAGATGCCAATCTCGCGCGTACGTTCCACAACTGCGGTGTACATGGATAAGAAGACAACCAGGAAGCCAACCACCACGGCCAGCCCGGTAATAACTCCTATGAACGCGCGCAGGGCTGGAACGTTGTTAACGCTGAACTGCGCCACGAAGTCGCTGACGGAGATCGCCTGCAGATTTCCCTTAAGCTGCTCATTGAAACGTTTGACTTCTTCCGGAGTGAGTGCCGGGTTGTCGAGTTTCACAAGAATTTCCGAGATGCGAGCTGGATTGGCGTTGCCCGTGAGTTGCTGAAGCGTTGTCAGAGGAACAACGAGGCGGCCAAGAACTCCGCCCTCGACAATGCCGCTCAGATGCCAGGGATGGTTTAGCAAAATGACGGTGTGGCCGACCTGCAGTCCGTTTTCCCGTGCGTAGGCAGAATCGACAATCAGGTCATTGGGACCGTTTGGCGATCCGCCCTGGAGAAAATGAAATCCGCCGCTGAGTTTTTCGAATTCCGGGAAATTCACGCCGTTCAGCGTTGTGATCAGCTTCAGATTGGTGGTAAGTACGCCTACGGCATCGGCGACGTGCGGCTGCTTTCGGATAAACGGCACGAACGCTTCATTGACCTGACCGGATGAAAACGAAAGCGTTCCCCCGGTATCCGGTTTCAAAAAGATATCCGCGCCGGAGCCGCGAGCGCGGTTTGCGGACTCCTCCAAAAGGCCGCGGCTTAGGCCTATCAACGTCAAAATCGACATGACCTGAACGCCAACGACCAGGGCGGCGAGGAGCGTTCGCACCCAGCGGTGCTTCAGATTTTCAACTACTAGCTTGTTGATCATTGTTGGGTGGCAAGGAACTCGCGGGCAACCTCAACTACGGGCCTATGTTCTATATCCACTTTCTTGTTCATGTTGCGCATGGCCTCATCGTTGATGTGATTCGACAACATAGTAAGCACCAGACCGGCATTGGGCTGCGCGTCAAGAGTGGCCTTTCGCGCCACAAAGCATGCGCTGTACGGAGGAAAGGCGCGCTTGTCATCGTGCAACATGGAAAAGCGCGACTCCGCCAGTTGCGCGTCTGTTGAATTGGCCGAAACCATGTCGACGTTTCGTTGGGCCAGCGCTTGATATAGAAGCCCGAGATCCATGCTGCGCGGGGTGCCTTTCCAATGAAAGCCGTAGACTTCATCCAACCTGCGCAAACCGTCTGGGCGGGTAATGAACTCGTAACCGACGCCGAGGCGCCAACTCCGCGAGCTTGCTACGGAGAGATCCTGCGCGGGGAGTTGATGGGCAGCGTCACTGCGCACCACCATCGCAAAGGTGTCATTGAAACCCAACGGAGGGAGCCAAACCAGACGGTAGCGCCTGAGATACGCGTCTTTCACGACAACGTAGGCGCGCAATGGATTCTCAGGGATACTCTGCTTCAGAATGACGCTGCTGCCGGTTCCGGTGTACTCAGGATAGATATCGATATCGCCTTTGACGATTGCCTCGTGAGCCAGAAGCGTACCGCCGAGGTCGAGCTTCCGGTCAACCCTGATGTGGAGTTTGCGCTCCAACTGCTGGGCCGCAATTTCACCGAGAATCAGCGATTCAGTGAAGTTCTTGGAGCCGACCACAATGTTTCCGCCGCGCCCGCAGGAAGAAAGCAGGACGGCGGCAGTGAGGAACGAGACAACTGTTATTCTCATCTGACCCTAATTCGCCGTTCGAGAAGATTCATGCCGGCATCGGCCAAAAGTGCAAGACCGGCTGCTGGAACAGCGCCCGCTAGTATCTGCAGGGTGTCAACGGAAGCGACGCCTCGGAAGATCAGTACGCCGAGACCGCCTCCGCCAATGACGGCGGCAATAACAGCTGTTCCGATGTTCGTCACAAGCGCGATTCTGATACCAGCAAGGATCGTTGGAGCAGCAAGCGGCAGCTCGACCATTCGCAACAACTGGTAATCGGTCATGCCCATAGCGACAGCGGCATCACGCACCGGCGGATCGATGCTGGTTATTCCCACGATGGTGTTGCGCAAAATCGGTAACAACGAATACAAAATAAGGCACAGAATAGCCGTATGTTCACCAATTCCCCCTATTAGAGGGACGGGAAGCAAGAAACCGAACAAAGCGAGACTGGGGATGGTCTGAAGGATGCTGGCGATAGTCACTGAGATGCTCCGCACGCGTCGGCGGCGGGTACCCACGATGCCGAGTCCGACACCGACCAGAACGGCAACGCCGCACGAAATCGCAACCAGGAAAATGTGCTCGCCGGTAAGGCGGACCACATCGTTCAGCAGGCTTTTGAGGACAAATGGATCCACTCGGTCGGCAACCTAGGGCTTTGCACCCGGATTCTGAGTTTCCGGGCTCTTGATGGACTGCTGTGTACCCACTGAAAAAAGGTGGCAACCAGTCAGGTCTTCGTGGAAGCGAAACCGAGGGTGCAGGAAAAGAGCCGCACGAGCATCCCCGCTGCCCTCGACCATTTTTGCCAGCCAGACGCCATCCGGCATTCTCTCCTGTACCAAAGCGACATGGAACCCCTTGTGAATAGAAGCGACTAATCCCCCGCCGATCTTGATGTCTTTATCTGTATGCGCGCGCACTTCGTCGATATTACCCGTTTCTTCGTCAATCCAAATGCGGCCCACCATTGCGACTGCGAACTTCTCGTCCAGGTTTTTGGCGTGGAAGTCGGGGTCGCCCTTTAGATCGAAAACAATCGTACTGCGGCCGTCGCGCCTTTCGCGTCGCTCATTGGTGAACTTTAGGGCGCGCAGGAACATATCGATCTGTTTCTCGTCCTCTTGCTGCCGTTTTTCAACGTTCTTGAGATTGCTGTACTTCTTCGCCTCATAGTTGACACGGTCCTGCTCCTTCTTCGCGTCCCCGGCACTGAGCGGCTTGCCGTCGCGCTTGAGCAGGTGATCCACTTCCACGCCATTTACAAAAAAACGCTCCTGTTCCCGCGTCTTGTGCTCCTTAACCGAACCATCGGAATTCAATTTGTCTTCCTGCGTTTCGACCATGCAGGAGTATTTTTCCAATTCCTTTTCCGATTTCTTGAGGCTTGCGAGAGTACGATCTTTAAGCTGCTGTCTGTTAGGTAGAGGCACATCCGCCCGACTCACGAAAACGGTTACGACGAGCAACAAGAAAAGCGCTGTTCTCATGACCGGCCGGCGTTACGGACCGCAGGGGGCAACGTATCGAGGAACGCACTAGCAACAGGAGTTGTGGCCTGCAAAAGTTCTGCCGGCCCGACAAGCTGCTCCAGCTTGCCGCAATCAAGCACAGCAATCCTGGTTCCGAGGGCCAGCGCTTCCAGCAAGTCATGCGTGACAAAAATCGACGCTACGCGGTAGCGCTCGCGAAGTTTGAGAAATTGCTGCTGCATTTCATGCCGCGTGACAGGATCGAGTGCACCAAAGGGCTCGTCGAATAACAGCAGTCCTGGTTCAGCGGCGAGTGCGCGAGCCACTGCCACGCGCTGCCTTTGGCCGCCTGAAAGCTGATGCGGACGCCGTGATTCGATACCGGGGTCCTGCAAGCCAACCTGCGCCAGGAGTTCACGCGAACGGGCAATTCGCTTTTCTTCGGGCCAACCGAGGAGCTGGGGCACGAGGCCAATGTTCTGTTCGATGTTCCAGTGCGGCAAGAGTCCAAATTCCTGGATGACGTAGCCTGTGCGGCGCCGGAGCGCGATGGGGTCTAGTTCAGCGGTATCTTTCCCATCCAGACAGATCCTTCCGGCTGTAGGCTCCAACGTCCGATTCGCCAGCCGCAGGGCGGTGGTTTTGCCCGATCCGCTTCTGCCTAATAGCACCAATGTTTCCCCGCGTTCGACCTCGAAACTGAGGCCTTCCAGAATGACTCGGCCATCTACGCGGTAGCTGACGTTCTGGAATGAGAGATATGGCAGGCGAAGTTCCTGCTTCTATTATCGGGCAGCGTTAGAAATTGCGATTCTGCTTCTGAAGACTGCCGAAACTGCCTATATTGGCCACCTGGAACGAGAACAAGTACTGATTCTCCTGCCGGATGCCGAGATTGAAGTTTCGCAACTGGAAACTGAAGCCGCAGCAATCGGTGTTGTAGGTGGCGGTAACGAAGTCGAACAAACGCCTGTTCAGCAGTTCGTCGTAGAAAACGCTGCCGGAGAAGTTCCAACCCTTGCGGTTTGTGCTGCCATATCCACCGCCGAAGGAGATCTGATTTGCTTGCGGCGTAAGAAGCGGCTCGGTCTTGATTGCGGTATCCGACACACCGCCGAAATACTTACCCTTGCGAACGCTTATTCCGTAGGTTTGATCAAGGAAGCGTTTGCTGAGCGGATCATAGTTCGTGCGCCACTCTACGCTCAGGAACGAATAGGGATTCAGATTAAGAGTGGAGACGACGGGGGAATAGCTGCGCGGACCGTTCAGGAATGCAAGCGGCGTGAGTTCTACTGCCGCCAGAACGATATTACGCTGATTCGGCAAAACAGCGCCGCCAAACGTTGGGTCGAAATAACGCGCCTGCGCAACGCGCCAGGTTAGAACTTCGCTGACGTTGCCTTTCTTATCCTTCCGATACAGGCGGTTGGTCAAGGTCAACGTGAGTTGGTTCGTGTTCGAAAGCAAATCAGTGTCGTCATAGTGAATGATCTGCGCGAAGTTGTCGACTCCCGTAACATACTCGTAAGTCGCTTCCGCTTCGATGACGTGTTTGAATGTGACATCTCCAAGATGAAGCCATTTGGCGGGCTTATATATCCGCTCCAAAGCCGGCAGCCGTAGATCAACAACGAAATCGGCGTCTTTGCGGAAGAGACTCGCGTTCGCGAGCGCAAGGGCCGTGCTGGAGGTCGGGGGACATGTCGGATAGCCGCCGCACGATGATACGGGCGCATACGTTGTGGAGTTGGTCGAGTAGTAGTTACTGTAATCCGTAACGCCAAACGTGACGCTCGGGTTGAGTGAGAAGCCTTTGAAGTTGAAGGCGGTGGCGATGCGCGGCTCAGCATCTACACGGGTATAGGGGCCTGTACTGAAGGTCTCGGTCGGCGATAGGTATGCCGTGGTTTGCGTAATGTCGGTCCCCACGGGCTCTTGCCGCTCAAGTAGTCCAGCGCTCGAGTTGAAGGAGAACCAGAGTGGAATGGGGCCCAGATTGAACTGCTGATCGCGTCCGGAAAACTCAACTGCGGGGAACTGCTGTAAAACGACTCGATTGGGCACCGCGTTGATAGCCGTGACGGATTCGTAAAGTTCGTTGCGGTGCATGGCGATGTCCAGCGAGTAGCGGTCATTATCAAAACGCCGTTGAAGGAACCCGGCTGAATTGTTTTGAGACGAAATGGTAGTCGCAAACGAATACGAGAACGCTTCGCGAAAGAGGTAGGAACTGAGGTAATTGTAGTCGAGGCGGCCGGTGAAACCGAGGATTTGGGTGCTCGCGGTCACTTCGACTTCTTCGCCGCCCTGTTTTTCGATTTGATTGCCGGTTGGAGTGTAGCTAAGGGTGCCTGTCGTATCGTCCACGCCATAAAAATTCACGTTGAAGTCGGTGGATTCATTGGGCTTCCCGCGTAAGTCATAGCGCAATCCAGGGCCACGGGCCGTGAAATACTGCCCGATGATGCTCGTGTCATAGCTGCGATTGATGGCCCAGTAATATCCAGCGCCATATAGGAAGCCGTATAGCGAGCTGTGACCGATGTTGGGCGTCAGAAATCCGCTGCTGCGCGGATTTTTGCCAAGCGGATGATAGAAATAAGGCAGAAAAAAGACGGGGAGTCCGTGAAGGCGGAAAACGGCACGCTTCGCGATTGCTCGTTGGCCTGGGACAACGTCGAACACCGGCGCCTCAAAGTACCACCAGGGCTTTGGCATCTTGCAATCCGTTAGGAAGCCGTGATGCAGGATGTAGCGATCCTTGATGCGATCGCCCCATTGGGCCTGAAAGTAAAAGGGATTTGACGTCGTGAGAATGCCGGGGCTGGTAATGACTTTTGCGGGAGCTGTTCCACTTATGCCATAGAAACGGCCCTCCTGCGTTTTGATATTGTAGTCGCCGGATTCGGCATTGAGTTTGTCGCCGGTCGCGAAATGCTCCATGTGGACGTGGCCTTGTGCGTGGGCCCAATTCGTATCGGAGTTGTATCTGATTTCGTCGGCGCTCAGGCTGAAGTCACTGGTCTCGAGCTTGGCATCACCATGCAGCAGGCGGATCTCGCCATTCGAATCCTCGGTGATGGAGTGATACCAGATCTCGTCTTGAGGAGGAATCTCCGGTTTTTTCGGTATATTGCTGGCCTGCCCCCAGGCTAGGGTGTGGAGGGAAATTGCCGTAAGAAATAGAAACAACAACTTGCAGACAAAATGTTCTAGACAAAGTTGAGCTTTTCTGGTAGATACAGAAACTGGGGGACCTAGCAGCGCACAACGAAGGCTCAACCGAAAACCGTACCATGCGGCCTGTCGAAGCCGCAATAGTTTTCGTGACCTAACCGGGTGATTAGTGATTGGCGCCAAATGACTTGCCAGCATTGTCAGACTTGGATTTTAGACGACGACCACCGTTGTCGCCGTTGCGGCAGACGCGTGCGCTCCGGCCCTTCGCGTGTTTCTCCTGACACATTTCCGATCGCTGCATCTGCGACGGCTCGGGCGTACGACTTCGATTACGCATTGGAGCCGGAACCTGCCCCAGCACCGGTGGTTGCAGACCAGGGGCAGTTGTTCTCCGCTGTGGTCAATGAACCACGGGTGATTCCGTTCGATTCGCTCACTTCCCAGGCTGAACGCGAATCGATACGAGCTCGCGCTGCTGACCTGGCTCGGCCCGCGCCCGTGAAAACGGCGCGAGTGGAAGTACGCCGACCGCGGCAGCGCAAGACGGGAGCGCTCCACCAGCGGACGCTCGAGTTCCAGGGTCAGCAGGAAGTCCTTGGCCGGCCCGAGCCGAATATTATTTTTGCCGCGCAGGTGGCCCCGGCAATGACGCGCGTCCGCGCTGCCATGGTCGATGGCCTAATCATCGCTTGTGCATACGCACTGGCTGCAGTGCCCTTCCTCTACGAACGCGGCCAGATTTCGCTCGATAAGCACGTTCTCCCTTTTCTGCTGGCCATCCTGATCACCATTCCTGTGCTGTACAAACTGCTGTGGACACTCGCAGGCCGCGACAGCATCGGCATGCAATCCGCAAGACTGCGGCTCATAGACTTCGATGGCAATCCGCCATCGAAGGCCCGACGGTACCAGCGTCTGGTGGGAAGCGTTTTGAGCCTTCTGGCTGCGGGCGTAGGTCTCATCTGGGCTCTTGTCGACGCCGATAAACTAACTTGGCACGACCACATATCGGGAACATTCCCGACGGTTGACTATCAAGATTAATAGGCAGATATTGCCGGCGTTTTCGCCTGCACTAATACCGAGGCAGCACTTCCACTTGCAGCTTTACATTTCTTTTTGTCCCTGTTACGGTTACGAGGGCAGCTTTTTCCAAATACGGCTGAATCACGTCAGGGTTTGCGTAAGCCAGCCCCCGGCCATCCTCTATTGCGACAACCTTGTAGCGGCCCGGCGGCACCGAACTCAGCGTGAACGTTCCATCGCTATCGGGTTGATCGCGCGGGATGTAATTCCCGTGACTCCAGTCCTGCGGCATGGCGAGCACCATTGCTGCCGCAGCGGGCTGACCGTCACGCATCGCCACGCCTTCAATTTGCCCTACGCCTTCCGAGGCTTTGATCATTAGCTCAATTTGAGATCCTTGCTCAACCTGCAACACGCCCTTCTGGTACGTGCCACCCTTGACGGTGATGGAGTCTATATACACCAGAGGCGCGTTCGCGAGGCGCAGATTGTAGCGGCCCGGCGGAACACCGCCATAGCGAACGACCCGTCCGGCATCACAAAGTCAGAGAGGTCATTAGTGTTTCCAATTCCTTCCAACCACACAGCCAGCCTTTGCGGGATATCTCCGGCGAAAGTCAGTTTGCCCTAGGTGAGAGGAAAGGTGACGTCGAGCGGATCATTCGCCAAGGCCGCGGGGGAGTGTCCCCAATCCTGAATGCCGGTGGGGGGCATCACCTGCCCATACCAGGGACGCCCCGCTACGGCGACGAAGTAAGTGCCTGGTTCGAGAT
>DATBEG010000011.1:0-4040 GCA_036276155.1 Bryobacteraceae bacterium
GAAATACATGCTGTTCAACGGGCTGAAGGCGCTAGCACCCTATGCGCATACGAACGTGCATGCGAAATATTGGGACCGCTGGGACACGAATGACGTGCAGCGTTCGACGAGGATCCTGCTTGCGCAACGATACACGGGAACATTTGCGACGGAGTATGAGAGAGGGCCCTGGGATCAAGTCGAGGGATGCAGGCACCTGATCAAAGAAGTGATGGCTGCGCTGGCGATGCCGACGGCAGTCTGACGCTGGCCTACGGTAGGAGTACCTTGACGATCGAAACCAGTATCTGTTTGAAAATCCCGGACCGAATCCACCTAAGAAGCACAGGCGAACGATCTCGCGCAGCGCGGCTTGATGTGCGTGGTTTGGTTCGGGGCTTTGCTCATGGCACTGGGTAAGTAAATGGCTGGCCGGCCACTTGGGGTGCTCTCTGGAGCGGCCCCATATTACTTGTCCGCAAACGCGGTATTTCGGCGACAAGATGAAAACATCAGTGAAATCTTGACGGCTTACATTCTCGATTGTTGGTAGTCTCGCCCACCGAACCGGCAACAGTAAAACAGCTCCGCGCACACGATCCTCGATCCATCTATCTATCTGGGAGAGGCGGCAATTAGCGAAGGTTCTTCCATTCTAAGGAGCTCGATTCGCATTCGCCGAGCTTCATCCTGATTCATTCGCACTTGCCCCACTGCGGCGTTGAGCCAGGCAGCTTCGTCCCAGCGCGCGCGCATGAGGCCTGATCGCGAATGTTGTCCGGAGCGCAGCAGTACGTGTCCCAATTCGTGGGCTATTGCATCGCCGAGGACTCTAGCGAACGTCGGGCCGATCTGGTATGACACGGCCTCACACTGGTCGATGAAGATTGTCGAATCCGTGCCGAACTTCGCACAGGGTAGCGAGAATCCAAGCGTTCCGGCAGGCATCCCGTGTGGCAGGTGCGCTAGCAACTGTACGCGCAATTCGCTGCGATTGGCTTCGCCAGTGCAACCTGCCTGGGAATTAGTCGCAGAGAAGTCCACAGCCAACGACGACAGATCATGGAGGTCCCCTTCAGCCCAATGCACGTCTATACCTCCATCCGCGAAAATTCTGCCGACTTCGGCCTTAGCCCGCACCAAGTCACGTTCAGGGACACGAGCTAGGTTGAAAACACGGAAGTGCGCCTGTGCCCTGATTGCCTGGCCAGGCCCATCTTCGGCCTTGACCTGCCCGCTGACGGACAGGTAAAAGCATGCACTTGCAAGAGCAACTGACGACCAGCATCCGACTTTCGCTTTGACCATCTCGAACCGTCTCCAACGGCGAAGTCAAACGTAAGCAAAGCCGGCAGGTGCCTCCAGCGTCTACAAAACATCGTTGAAATAATTGAACATGATCAGCTAAGTTATTCAGCAATATAGGGATTACCAGAGATGTGACTTGTAAATACGGGGCTTCCCTGCGAGCCGTGATGAGTGCTAAACTGACGTCACCGTGGGACAGCCGACCACCGCGCCAGCCAAATACCGCTTCGGAACCTTCGAACTGGATCGACAGGCTGCCGAGTTACGGAAGCGTGGCATCCGTGTCAAGCTCCAAGACCAGCCTTACCGGATTCTTTGTCTCTTGCTCGATAACCGCGGCAAGGTAGTGGCGCGAGAGACGCTGTGCAGTACTCTATGGCCCGACGACACCTTTGTCGAGTTCGAGCGCAGCCTCAATGCTGCGGTTGCGAAGCTACGTCTGGCGCTTGGAGATTCGGCCGAGAATCCCCGCTTCATCGAGACCGTCGCGCGCCGAGGCTACAGGTTCATCGCGCCTGTTGAAGTTGAATTGGATCGGGATACGCCTGAACCGGCACCCGAACCCGAAGCGAGCCTGCCGGTCATAGTTCCCCCACGCCACTGGAGGCGCCTGATTGCGGCGACATTTCTGGTGGTTGGGTTAGGAGCGGTGGTCGCCATATGGCTCGCGGAGCGGAGCCACTCAATTAACTATCCTGATCTCCGCGTGACCTCTTTGACCACTGATCCGGGGATGCAGATTCAGCCCTCCTTCTCACCGGACGGCAGTCGCGTTGCATACGCCTGGAACGGACCGAAGGAAAACACGTTCGGTATCTACGTGAAGCTGATCGGTTCGGGCGATCCAGTGCGAATCACGAACGTCGATAGCTCTTATTTCAGCCCGGCATGGTCGCCGGACGGGCGGCGCATTGCCGCTCTCCGCGATGCAGGGGCTCAGGAAGCGATAGTTTTGATGCCCGCTTCTGGTGGGCGAACTATGGAACTGACGCGTTTCAGCAAGCCCTGGCTAGGTGCCGGCTCATGTACTTCGCTTCCAATCCTGACCATCTGTGGTTATCCTCCTTCTGGATCGCTGCTGGCATGGTCCCCGGATAGCAAATACCTGTTTACGTCCGCCAGCCGTGCGTCTGAATCGCCGCCGGTGATCATCCGTGTTTCGGTCGAAACGGGTGAGCAGTATCCGATGACCGCTCCGCATCGAACAGGCCAGGGGGATGTAGGTCCGGCGGTATCGCCGGACGGCCGCGCACTGGCATTCATCCGCGCTAGTGGCTCGGAAAATGCAGACATTTACCTGATCCCTTTATCTAGCTTGGCTCTGCCCGCCGGCCCACCCAGACAACTCACTTTCGACGCCACTCTGGTAGACCCGCCGGCATGGACAGCGAACGGGCGCGAACTGCTCTTCGCCTCCGACCGAGGAGGCCGGCGCGGCTTATGGCGAGTGACCGCATCCGGAGCCGGGAAGCCGGTTCGTTTTTCTGGGGCAGGCGAAAACGCGTACGGTGTCGCAATTTCTCCGCACGGCCAGGAGATGGCCTACGGGCAGAGAAATGAATCAAGAAATCTTTGGAGAATTCCCCTGCGCCCCAGTGTGGGCTTGGAACCAGTACGCGTGACAACGACCACGAAGCGCGATACCTGGGCGCAGTACTCGCCCGATGGCCGCCGCATTGTTTTTGAGTCCGACCGTTCTGGTGTGCACGAGATATGGGTGTGCGAAGCGAATGGTTCGAATGCCTTTCAGTTGACTAATTTCGGTAAAGGGTGGTCCGGGAGCCCGCGCTGGTCACCTGACGGCCTGGATGTGGCGTTTGACAGTAACGTAGCAGGCAGCTGGGATATCTATTTGATCCGCATACAAGGCGGACCGCCCACCCGCCTGACCACGAACCCGGCAACCGATACGATTCCGAACTGGTCGCAAGACGGCAGCTGGATCTACTTCACCTCCAATAGAACTGGCCATTACGAAATTTGGAAGATTAGGCCGGACGGCAGTTCCGAAACACAAGTAACAACCACGGGCGGCATGATTGCAGTTGAGTCCCCGGATGGTAAGTATCTGTACTACAAAAACAAAGAAGCTGAAGGTGAAATGTGGAGGATGCCGATGGGAAGTGGCGCACCATCTAAACTATTGAACTCTGTGATGGGACGCCTATTTACCGTTACGAAACGCGGCATTTACTTTTCCGGAGGCAGCCCCGTCAGGACAGATCTTCGGTTCCTTGATTTCGCGAGCAACTCCGTCCGAGTCATATCGCCTCTCGGCGACTGGCAGTCCGCCATCTTGTCTCCCGACGAGCAGTGGGCCTTGTATTCCCGCAAAGAATTCTTGACCATGAATCTCCTGCTAGTCGAGAACTTCCGCTGAAACAGGCGCCGTTCTCTTCAGCGGCAATCTTACGTTACGACTTTGCGTTGGTTCGCGCGCGGCCGCCAGCTTCTCAGTCGTTCAAATGAGAATAGGAGAGCGACAAGTCGCCGTTATGATCGCGTCCCGCATTTCACGGGCACTTGTCCGTATAACGCGCATTCCGCCGACGCGCGGGCGAGCAGCATTCAATCAGCGCAATGCCGACGATACGTCCAGTGGATTCCTCTAACTAACTGCACCATCAGGGCGGGTCTACGCCCGTAGCTCGCGCAGTTTCCGACCGCCTTCTTTCAGCGATGCGGAAACACGTGCGATCCAGGTGTCAATTCCGACAAATCAAGCCTTGAGAGCAGCCAGTTCGTGATTGTCA
>DATBEG010000012.1:0-46056 GCA_036276155.1 Bryobacteraceae bacterium
GGAATTCGCAGCGGCACGCAACTTTCGCGATCGCCATCCCGACACAATTGTGGTCGGCCGTGCCGCCGATTGTGCGCTACGCATTATCGACGCAACTCAAAACGCAAGCGGCATCGAGGCGCGTGTTGCCTGGCGTGGCAACGAATACCACCTGCGAGCACCTATTTTCGGCGAACACCATATCGGAAACATGTGCGTCGTCTTCGCCGCGGCCTGCGCCCTGGGCGTATCGCCACAAGACGCTCTCGTTGCCCTTGCCTCCGTTCCGCAGATCCGCCATCGACTGGAAGTGAAACGGGGTCCGGCAGGCTCCGTTCTGATCGACGACGCGTACAACTCAAATCCCGTCGGTTTTGCTGCGGCCCTGCAATTACTAAATTTCCTGCGGCAAGACGGTGGACGGCGCATTCTCGTAACACCCGGCATGGTGGAACTCGGTCCGGCCCATAATAAAGAACACGCGAAGATCGGCGAGTTGGCCGCCAAAAGCGTCGACGTTCTGCTCGCTGTTTTGCCCGAGCGAGTTCGTGCACTGACAGGCGCCTATATCGCCAATCAACGCGACGGCGTGGTCATTCCATTCGAGACTTTCGACTCTGCTCACGCATGGCTGAATGCCAATGTCACCTCCGCTGACGTTCTTCTGTATGAAAATGACCTGCCCGATCTCTACGAAGTGCGGCTGCGCCTGTGATTTAATGAGATTCCACTGGGTGATCCCTTTCGGAGTCCCGGTCCAGATGGTCGCGGCGCATCGCTTGGAAAGCCTCAGCAGGTTCCTTATCCCTTGCATCTTTTAGAAAGCGCAGCGCCAGGATTCCAGCCATATCCGCGATGGCGTGTAGCAGGATCGCGGCGCTGAGTCGCATCGGACCTGGTTGCGACTCTTGCGATGCACGCTCCGAAAGTCGGATCATCTGCAGCATCGACCGCGGTAGCGACGCGCCTTCCGTGTCCGCGTGAAAATAGTAAATCAGCGGGAAATGGATGAAATCGACCCGCAAGCGAATCACATCTGCCGCCAGGTCCGTCATTAACGAATCGGCGCTTCCGGAGAGCAGATCAATGCCCGTCTCCCTTTCAGCGCGAAATATTGTGTTGGCTCGCCTCCCGAGTGCCCGCATACGCCCTAGCGCAGGGTAAATGAATACAATCCAGGAAATGCTCGCTGTAATCAGCAGCATTCCAATGAGCGATTCACTCGCGGCAACGATTCGAACCCATTCGCCCCGCGGCTCCAACCCACCTGCGCCAAGCGTGGTCAAAGACGCCAATGAGAAATACAAAACGGTCCAGAACCGACCTATGGCCTCATGTGATTCCTGCGTCTCAACATGGAACGCCTGCGGAAATCTTCCCCAGTAGATCAGGGCAAAACCAGCGGCCACCGCGAATGTCCAGCAGAAGATCACGATCACGATGCACAACGGCCCCGCCGCGCGCATCGTGGAAGGAAGTAGTTTCGAACCTCGAAAGAGCCACTGCGCCAGGAAAGAACTGAGTGAGCCTGTTGCTGATGGCTGGAAAAGATCCCTGAAGATTTCGCGCAGAGTCCAGGAGATGATCAGAATTCCGGCTATGGACGACCACCACACTGCCATGTTCCAGCAGACATGGTAGCGTTATAAACGTTTCACCCCACACACGGTGTTACTAACACTGAAACATCAACTTACAATTCCGTTTCTAACATAACGTAGTCAAGAATGTATAACTTACAACGAGCTTTAAGCTGCGTGCTGCATTCTTCCGCTTACGCCGTCATTGTGGTGACTTTAGTTACTGGCATAGCAGCCGGTCAGATTCAGAATCAGCCTGACGATGGACAGTGGCTAATGCCAGCGAAGAATTACGCGAGTACTCGTTACAGCACACTCGATCAGATCAATGCCGCCAATGTCGGTGGGCTGAAATTAGCGTGGAGTTTCTCAACGGGACTTACTCATGGCCACGAAGCGGCCCCGCTCATCGTGAATAACACGATGTATGTAGTGACACCCTATCCCAACAACTTGTACGCGCTGGATCTCACCAAGCCTGGCGCGCCGATGAAATGGGTCTTCCAACCGGAGCCCTCGCCATCATCACAGGGAGTCGCCTGCTGCGACACGGTGAATCGCGGTGCTTTCTATTGGAACGGCAAAATCATCTACAACACCCTCGACGTACAGACAGTTGCTGTTGACGCCAATACCGGCAAGCAGGTCTGGAAAACGAAACTCGGCGACATCAACACCGGTGAGTCAATCACCATGGCGCCGATCGTTGCGAAGGGCGTCGTGCTGGTCGGCAATAGCGGCGGCGAATTCGGCGTTCGCGGCTGGCTTTGCGGTTTGGATGCGGATACAGGAAAAATCAAGTGGCGTGCCTACGGTGCTGGCCCCGACAAGGATGTTCTGATCGGATCGAACTTCAAGCCGTTCTACCAAAAGGATCGTGGCGCGGATCTCGGCGTGAAGACCTGGCCCGGTGATGCATGGAAGATTGGGGGGGCAACCGCATGGAGTTGGATCTCTTATGACCCGCAACTCGACCTCTTCTATTACGGCACGTCCAATCCCGGACCATGGAATCCGGAACAGCGTCCGGGAGACAACAAGTGGGGGTCTAGTCTATTTGCTCGTCGGCCTGAAACGGGCGAAGCGATTTGGGCCTATCAACTCAGCCCTCACGACTTACACGATTATGACGCGGTGAACGAAAACATTCTGCTTGACCTGAACATAAACGGGCAGCAGCGTAAAGTGCTCGCCCATCCGGATCGCAATGGCTATCTGTACATCATCGACCGTGCGACAGGCGAGGTGCTGTCTGCGCAAACTTTCGGGTATGTGAACACGAGCGAGGGAGTCGACCTCAAGACCGGGCTCGTCAAATGGAATCCGACTAAGCAGACTGGTTACCACACCATTCGCGACGCTTGCCCCGCTCCGCCCGGCGTCAAGGACTGGACACCTTCTGCTTACTCATTGAAAACCGGCCTGATTTACATTCCACACAACAACCTATGCTACGAATCGCAGGCGACACAGGCGAATTACATCGAGGGCACTCCCTATGTGGGTATGACAGTGCGCATGTATCCGGGACCTGGCGGCAATCGCGGCGTCTTCTCAGCCTGGGATCCGGTGCAGGCGAAGACGGTGTGGAGCGTCAACGAGATGTTTCCGGTCTGGAGCGGCGCGCTTGCTACCGCCGGCGATGTCGTGTTCTACGGAACCATGGATGGCTGGTTCAAGGCAGTCGACGACCGCAGCGGCAAGGAATTGTGGAGGTTCAAGACCGGTTCGGGCATCATCGGCCAGCCAGTGACTTACAGAGGCCCCGATGGCAAGCAGTACGTCGCAATCCTTTCAGGCGTTGGAGGCTGGGCTGGCGGCATCGTCTCCGGTGGACTGAATGCAGCGGACGGCACGGGCGCCCTCGGTTTCTCGAATGCAATGGCCGATCTGGGCAAATACACAACGAAAGGCGGCATGCTGTATGTGTTCAGCCTTCCGTAGTCTATTCATCGCGCTGACAATCGCTAGTGGCGTTTTCGCGCAACCGGCCGTACTGAAGGTGTGCGCCGACCCGAATAATTTGCCGTTCTCGAATCAGCAGCAACAAGGGTTTGAAAACAAGCTGGCGGACCTGATCGCCACCAACATGAACGCCAAAGTTGAATACACCTGGTGGTCGCAGCACAAGAACTTCGGAAAACAGTCCTTGAACGTGGGAGCATGCGATGTCGTCCTGGGCGTGACGGCGGGAATGCAAGACGTTCTCACGACTACGCCTTACTATCGCTCCACTTATGTTTTCGTATCGCGGCAGGATCGTGGGCTTCAGATTAAGTCATTGCTTGATCCTCAGCTCGCAACCCTGCGCATCGGTATGCATATTGTTGGCGATGATTTCGCGCCGCCTGCAATCGCGCTTGCGCGACAAGGCATCACCAAAAACATAGTCGGCTTTTCTCTATTCGGCGATTACGGTGAGGTGAATCCGCCGCGCAAACTCATCGATGCTGTCGCGAGTGGCGACATCGATGTCGCCATCTCCTGGGGACCGTTTGCTGGATACTTCGCGCAGCAGGCTAAGACTCCGCTCGTCATCACCCCCGTAACGCCGGCGGCTTTCCTCGGAATCCCGTTCGCGTACGACATCTCTGCCGCCGTCCGACAAGGCAACGAAACTCTGAAGGCTGAACTCGACCGAATCTTGCAAACGCAATCCGCTACCGTGCAGCGAATACTTGCCCAATATGGCATTCCTCAAGTTCAATAACCCCGCTGTGGTCGTTGCTGCCGCATGTTTGCTCTGCGCGTGCCAGCGGCAGCATCGGGACATTCGACCCGCGCCGGCAAGCCTCGCTATTTATGGCGGTGCTGCTCCTGAGGACGCACTTCGGCCCGGCGGTCCGGTAAACCCACAACCCGTGGTCAACAACCCGTACAACGCCAGCGCTTACGATATTTCGGAAGGCGCGAGGCTCTTTCAGTGGTACAACTGCGCAGGCTGCCACGCGAACGGCGGCGGCGGTATCGGCCCTCCGCTCATCAAGCAGCATTGGATCTACGGCGGCGAGCCCGCCAATCTCTTCGACACCATCGTGAAAGGACGGCCCAATGGAATGCCCACCTGGGGCGGTCGGATCCCTGCCTACCAGATCTGGGAAATTGTCGCCTACGTTCGCTCCCTCAATGGTGAGCAACCGCGCTCCGCAACGGCCGCGCGTCAAGACACGATTCAGCAGAATCCGCAGACGATTGTCAATCGCACCAACGGGCAAACGAAATGATGCGTTTGCTTCCGCGATTCACGTGTCTTGCCTTATCGCTTCTGCTGAGTGCTTGCATTACGAATAAGCAATCGGCAATCGATCCGGCGGGCGCGCAGGCAGATCGCATCAGCACTCTCTGGTGGTCATTCTTCTGGCTGTTGGGGACCATCTTCATCATCGTAATGATCATGACCGTGCTGACGCTCACGCGGCGTCGCCGTGGCTTTGAACAGGAACCCCTCGCGCAGCGGCACAAAGCGTCAGACGAAACAGAGCACCGCCTCCGAAGGACCATCACTGCCTGCACTATAACCAGCATTGTCATCTTGTTTGTGCTGATCTTCGCCAGCGTCGGAACCGGCAGGAGCAATGCGGAATTCCACACAGCACCGAACCAGCTCACGATTCAGGTGACCGGAACGCAATGGTGGTGGCAGATCCAATACATGAACAGTGACGCCACGAGGAACCTGGCCACGGCAAACGAAATCCACATACCCGTGGGACGGCCGGTGCACATCGTAGGCGTCTCCAACGACGTGATTCACAGTTTCTGGGTTCCGAATCTGAACGGCAAGCGTGATCTGATTCCGTCGCGTGTCACAGACGAGTGGATTGAAGCCGATCACCCGGGCGCGTTCCGCGGCCAATGCGCCGAGTTCTGCGGCTTACAGCACGCGCACATGGCGATTTGGGTGATCGCCGAACCGGAAGACAGGTTCCAGGCGTGGTTTCGAAATCAGTTGCAGCCTGCCGTAGCGCCCTCAACGCCCGACTTGCAGCAGGGCCAACAAGTCTTCCTGAACCACGAATGCATCTTTTGCCATCAGATTCGCGGCACCACGGCTGGCGGCCAAAGTGCGCCCGACCTTACGCATTTCGGCAGCCGGCGTGGCATTGCGGCCAACACGCTTCCGAATACGAAAGGCAATTTAGCCGGCTGGATTCTCGATCCCCAAAGCATCAAGCCAGGAAATCATATGGCCACTGTGGAAGTAAGCTCCACTGACCTTCATCCGCTGATTGATTATCTGGAGAGCCTCAAATGACCGCCAGCCAGGATATCTATCCTCAGACAGCGAATGTCGAGCAAGACGTCGAGCAGTTAAGGCGCGCCTGGCGTCACCCGCACGGCCTTCTGGGCTGGTTATCGTTCACCACGCACCAGGCCATTGGCACCCGCTACATCGTCACCGCGTTCATCATGCTCCTCGTGGGCGGCATTGAAGCGCTCATGATGCGCACGCAACTTGCGCATTCGAACAACGGCTATCTGGGCCCTGAGCGCTACAACCAGATGTTCACCACTCACGGAACAACCATGATGTTCCTCTTCGCCGTCCCGGTGATGGAAGGTATGGCCATTTACTTGATCCCGCTGATGGTGGGCACCCGCAACGTGGCATTTCCCCGGCTGAACGCGTTCGGCTACTGGATGTACCTTTTCGGCGTTCTGTTCCTCTACTGGGGTGTCTTGACGAACTCGGCGCCGGATGTTGGATGGTTTGCCTACCCGCCGCTCTCCGGACCGCAGTTCACGCCCGGCAAGAGCACCGATTACTGGGCCCAGATGATTACATTTACCGAAGTATCCGCGCTTTGCGTGGCCGCTGAACTCATCGCGACCATTCTCAAGATGCGCCCTCCTGGCATGTCCCTGAATCGCATGCCGCTCTATGTGTGGTCGATCCTGATCCAGTCCTGGATGGTCATTTTCGCGATGCCTGCCATCGTGGTCGCGAGTTCTTACCTACTTTCAGACCGCACGGTCGGCACACAATTCGTCAATCCCGCCGAAGGCGGCGACCCGCTGCTGTATCAACACATCTTCTGGTTCTTCGGGCACCCCGAGGTGTACATCATCTTCATCCCCGCATTGGGCTTCGTTTCTGCAATCGTCGTCGCGCACTCGCGCCGCGAGATCGTCGGCTACACGGCCATGGTGCTCGCGCAAATCGCGAACGGCTTCATCGCATTCGGGTTGTGGGTGCACCACATGTTCGCGACCGACCTGCCGCAGATCGGCGAAGCGTATTTCACGGCGTCCAGTATGATGATCGCGATCACCAGCGGAATCCAAATCTTTTGTTGGATAGCAACTCTGTGGAGCGGCCGCGCGAGACTGACCACGGCGTTGCATTTTGTCTATGGATTCATTGCCATATTCGTGCTCGGCGGTCTTACCGGCGTTGTCCTCGCTTCGGTACCGCTTGACTTGCAGGTACACGACACTTTTTTCGTCGTCGCTCATTTCCACTATGTTCTGATCGGCGGTGCGGTGTTCCCGTTATTTGGCGCGTTCTACCACTGGTTCCCGAAGTTCACCGGACGGTTGATGAACGAAACGTTAGGGCGCGTGAACTTCTGGGTGCTTTTCGTGGGCTTCAACCTGACGTTCTTTCCCATGCACATCCTTGGTCTGAAAGGAATGCCGCGCCGCGTATACACCTACTCGCCAGATATGGGCTGGGACAATCTAAATCTGCTTGCAACCATCGGTGCGTGGGTCATTGCCGTTGGCGGTGTGCTGTTCATCCTCAACTTCCTCTGGAGCCGGAAATTCGGTCCTGTTGCGGATAACAATCCCTGGGAAGCCGACAGCCTCGAATGGGCCGCCGCATCTCCACCGGCCAACTACAACTTCGAATACTTGCCCGCCGTCACCAGCCGTTATCCGCTTTGGGTCGCGCGTGAAGACCGCACGGTCGTAACCGGGACCAGCACCGATCGCCGCGAAGTTCTCGTGACCACTCTCATGGACGCCGAACCGCGCCATCGCTACGTCTTGCCGGGCCCGAGTATCTGGCCCTTGATTGCAGCCATCTGCGTAACCGTCGGATTCGCCGGCTCTGTGTTCAACGGCTGGTACATCACATGGGGCACGATCATCTCCGGGCTAGCGTTCCTTGGATGGTTCTGGCCGAAACGGCCGCTGGAGCCGCAGCATGACTGAGGTCCGCACAATTGATGTCAGCCATCTGAAGCCGTATGAAATCTCCAGCCAGCACCCGCTCTGGTGGGGACAGTTCATGTTCGTCTTCATCGAGGGCACCATGTTTGCCATCCTCATCGCCGCATACTTCTACGTGCGCCTGCGGATGGACGTCTGGCCACCACCCGGGGATCAGTTTCCACATCGCGTTCTGCCCACCCTTGAGCTTGTTCCGCTCATTCTGAGTTGCGTCGGCGCGTATTGGGCAAGCGAAGCTGCCAAGAAGAACAGCCGTTCCGGAATGCTGGGCGGCATGGCGCTGAACCTGGTGCTTGCCGGCATTGCATTATGGCTGCGCATCATCGAATGGCATTCACTCAATTTCAACTGGAGGACAGACGCCATGGGCTCCTACGTCTGGGCCTTTCTTGGGCTGCATACGTTCGATTACATCGGCGACATGGCTTTCACAGCCGTGCTCTTTGTTCTCGTTCTGATCGGCCGATACGGCCCCAAGCAGCGCCTCGGTGTCCATGTCGATTCCATCGTCTGGTACTTCCTGGTCGCCATTTGGATCCCCATCTACGTCGTCATCTACTGGGGTCCCATCCTTGTCGAGACACAGCAATGAACCGCAGCCTTGCACTCTGGATCGGCTTACTGGGCGGCCCTGTCATCTGGCTCTGCAGTTTTGAAGCACGCTTCGCACTCGCGCCGTGGGCCTGCACCTTCCAGAACAAGTGGGCTCTGCACGGCATCGCCATCGCCGCTCTGATTTTCTGCCTCTGCTGCGCTCTGATCGCCTACGGTCAATGGAAATCGATCAGCAACGGAGACCTGAGCCCGGATGCCGGAGCAATCCCTCGCGCGAACTTCATGGCAATCCTCGGGATGTTCGTCAGTTCCGGTTGCGGCATGATCGTCATCGCCCAATCCATTCCTGAATTTGTCCTCGGAGCGTGCATGTGAGCATCTGGTCGAATTGGGAATTCGATCCGGGCATCGTCATCCCCCTTGTGCTTTCCGGTACTTTATACGCTGTCGGCGCACGACGGCATGTCGGCCTGACGCGCACTCAGCGCGCTGCGTTCTGGGCAGGATGGCTAAGTCTGGTCATCGCGCTCGTATCGCCTTTGCACCCACTCGGCGAGGAACTGTTCAGCGCCCATATGGTGCAGCACGAAATTCTCATGCTGATCAGCGCCCCTTTCCTGGTGATCTCGCGCCCGCTGGTGACGTTCCTCTGGGCACTCCCTTTCGAATGGCGGCGCAGCCTGGGGCGATGGTCGAAAACGCGCACGGTACACGCCTCGTGGATATGGCTTACGGCGCCTCTAACCGCGTGGTGGATCCACGCCTTGGCCATCTGGATTTGGCACGCCCCGCCCATGATGGACGCCACGCTCAGAAGTGATCTGGTGCATACGGCGCAGCATCTGAGTTTCTTTCTCTCGGCACTCCTGTTCTGGTGGGCGTTGCTCTATGCACACGGCCGCCGTGCCTACGGCAGCGGAGTTCTATACATTTTCACAACGGCGCTGCACACCGGCATTCTGGGCGCGCTGCTCACGTTCACGCCCCATGCCTGGTACGCACCGTACGCAAACACGACACAGGTATATGGCCTAACGCCTTTGCAGGATCAACAGATTGGCGGTCTCATCATGTGGGTCCCTGCAAGCGTTATCTACATCGCTGCCGGCCTATATCTGTTCGCGGCCTGGATGAGGGAAAGCGACGCATTGCTCGAAAGGAGCCCACATGTTGCGAAATAGCCTCATGATTGCTACGCTTATCTGCCTCGCCATCACCGCAACTAGCTGCGCAAACAAGGCGGCGCAGGCCGAACAAATCGCCCAGACCACGACCGGTGGTAGCGCAGCGCGCGGGCTCTTGGCAATTTCGCATTACGGCTGCGGATCGTGCCACGTCATCCCTGACGTTTCAGGCGCATTCGGCAAAGTCGGGCCGCCGCTTGCCGGAATCGGTAGCCGTTTTTATGTTGCCGGTGTGCTCCAAAACACTCCGCCGAATCTGGAGCGCTGGATTGAAAATGCGCCTGCTGTCGACGAGCACACCGTCATGCCAAACTTAGGCGTCAGTCATCAGGATGCGATCGATATCGCCGGTTATTTGTATACACTGCGGTGACACCGGCATCTAAACCGAGGAGAAACCAATGATCACCCTTGCAGACGCACGCCGCGTAATTGCTGCGGCTGAAAAGAAAGCGGAAGAGATCGGTCAGCCCATGAATGTTGCGGTTGTCGACCAAGGCGGAAACCTTGTCGCCCACGTGCGCATGGACGGGGCCTGGATGGGTAGCGTCGATATTGCTATCAATAAGGCTTGGACCTCTCGCGCTTTTGACATCGCCACGAAGGATCTTGCGGAACTGAGTCAATCGGGTGATCAGTTCTTTGGCATACACGCTTCTAACCACGGCCGCGTGATGATTTTCGCGGGTGGAATCCCGCTGAAGCGCGGTGACGAGGTGATCGGCGCCATCGGTGTAAGCGGCGGACTAGGCAAACAGGATCAGGCCGTGGCCGAAGCAGGCGCAGCGGCGTTCTAAAATCGTAGTCATTGAAATATCACCACATCTCTGCGCTGCTGTTAATCGCAGCCACGTGCTTCTGCGCCTCCCCTGATACCGTTGCTAACGACGACAAAGCTCGCTGGGACAAAGAAGCACAATCTGTCACTATCGTTCGCGACGATTGGGGCATCGCGCACATTCACGGTAAAACAGATGCTGACGCCGTCTTCGGCATGATCTACGCCCAAGCCGAAGATGACTTCAATCGTGTCGAGACGAATTACCTGAATTCACTGGGGCGGCTCGCGGAAGCCGAAGGTGAATCGAAGATTTATCAGGATCTCAGGCAACGCCTGTTTGTCGATCCCGCGGAGCTGAAAAGCGAATACGCCGCCAGCCCCGTGTGGCTGCAGTCGCTCATGAATGCATGGGCTGACGGCTTGAATTACTACCTTCTCAAGCACGCGGAAGTAACGCCTCGCGTCATTCACCATTTTGAATCGTGGATGGCTCTATCCTTCACCGAAGGAAGTATCGGCGGCGACATCGAACAGGTGAAACTCGCTCCGTTAGCGGAGTTCTACGGCAAATCTCCCGCACCGGCTGAAGCGCTCGCGCAGGATCGCAGGCCGCCGGAACCGTCCGGTTCGAATGGCATTGCCATCGCGCCATCAAATACGATCAACCGCCACGCGCTGTTGCTCATCAACCCGCACACGGATTTCTTCTTCCGCTCCGAACTGCAGATGACCAGTGACGAGGGCCTCAACGCCTACGGCGCGGCCACATGGGGACAATTCTTCCTGTATCAGGGATTCAATGATCGCGTCGGCTGGATGCACACAACCAGCAGAAACGACTCGGTCGACGAATACCTCGAAACGATCTCGAAGAAGAATGGCGCTCTGGTCTACAAATACGGCAGCGAAGAGCTTCCAGTCATCACAAACACCATAGTGCTGGCGTACAAAACGGATCACGGCCTTGCGCAGAAGACATTCACCGTCTATCGCACGCAACACGGGCCCATCGTGCGCGAAGAGAACGGCAAATGGATTTCTGTCCGCATGATGCACAAGCCCATCGAGTCGCTAACGCAGTCCTATATACGCACGAAGGCGCACGATTATAAGTCATATCGACAAACGATGGAACTGCACGCGAACTCATCGAACAACACCGTTTACGCAGATGCGGACGGCAACATCGCCTATTTCCACTCCAACTTTATTCCCCGGCGTGACACCCATTTCGATTGGGAGAAGCCTGTCGATGGCAGCGATCCCGCAACCGATTGGCATGGCGTCATGTCTGTCGAAGAGACGCCGCACTTGTTGAATCCACCCAACGGCTGGATCTACAACAGCAATAACTGGCCGTGGTCCGCGGCCGGTCCTTACAGCCCCAAGCGCTCAGACTTCCCTGCTTATGTCGACACGAATACTGCGGAATCGCCGCGCGGCTTGCATGCGCTTCGTGTGCTCACCGATCGCAAAGATTTCACGGTGGATTCCCTAATGGCAGCCGCGTATGACAGCTATCTGCCCTGGTTTCAAAAGACCCTTCCCATACTGATCAGCGCCTGGGAGCGCAGTTCGAAAGATCCGAAACTAGCCGAGCAGATGCAATTACTGAGTTCCTGGGACTACCGATGGGGCGTCAACTCCGTCGCCACATCGCTGGCGGTGTTCTGGGGCGACGACGTCCAGCGCAAGCTGCGCTCCGATGCGCGCCGGTCCGGCCTGCTTGTGGAAGATTACGTTGCGGCAGGAAAGGCCGCACCCGATCAACTTCTCCAATCACTTGCGGCTGCAGGCGATCGCATCACCAAAGATTTCGGTCGCTGGAACACGCCTTGGGGTGAGATCAATCGCTTTCAGCGTCTGGACGACAGCATCGCGCCGCACTTCAACGACGCGGATTCCAGCATCCCCGTCGGATTCACGTCCTCTCAATGGGGATCGCTCGCCTCCTTTGGTGCGCATGCATATCCGAATACGAAGAAATGGTACGGAAGCAGTGGTAACAGTTTCGTCGCGGTGGTCGAATTCGGAGATCGCATCCATGCCCGCGCCGTCACCGCCGGCGGCGAAAGCGGCCATCCGCAATCGCCTCATTTCGACGATGAAGCGCAGCGCTATGCAACCGGCAATCTCCGTGACGTATATTTCTATCCATCAGACCTGAAGGGCCACATTCAACGCCAGTATCATCCCGGCAGCTAACCATTCGCCATTTCTGACTCCAACAAGGAAACGACATGTCCGACAACAATAACCTCCTCGAACACCTGAACCATCTTGTTGAAGTCAACAAGAATTCGGAGGAGGGATTTCTCAACGCCGCAAAGAATATCAAGAACTCAGAGCTAGAGACCCATTTCACGGACTACTCTCGACAGCACGCGAGATTTGCGGCCGAACTACAGAGAGAGATCGCAAAATTGGGCGGCAAGCCGCCTGAGCAGGGGACTACATCTGGCGCGGTGCACCGCGGCTGGATGGATCTGAAAGCTGCCTTAACCGGCAACTCCGCGGGCGCCATTCTTTCTTCGTGCGAATCCGGAGAAGATAGCGCGCTTGCCGCCTACGATCAAGCGGAAGCCGACATTGGAACCGGACAGGTTTTCACGGTGCTGCAAAAACAGCGGCAGCAGATTACAGGTTTCCGCACGCGCCTTGAGCGTCTGGCGGGCGAGATCAAGGACGGCGTCGAATTTCCTAAGAACGAATAGCGCCTAAATCGGCGTGATCACCATCTCCTGCTTGGGAATATTGCTCAACATCTGTTCCCCTACGTTGAGATGCTGATCCACAAGTACACGCGGTGTGTGCGAAAGCCATTCTGCCAGCGAAATGTCCTGATATTCCATCGTCTTGAACATCTCGAGAAACACCAGATCCGTGTCCCCCGTGTTTTCGACGTAATGCGGATTCGAGATCGGCACGTATCCCACATCGCCGGCCTGGAAATCCATCGTGCGCGCGTCTGATCCCGCGATAAAGAGCGTCATGCGGCCCTTTCCCGAAATGTAATACTGCCACTCGTCCGCATTCGGATGCCAATGCAATTCGCGCAATCCGCCCGGCTTTACTGTCACAATTGCGGCTGCAATCGGGCTGACTGGGAAACTCTTGGAGTCGATAATCTTCACTTCCCCGCCTGCCGTCACCTTGGTCGGCTTCATAGTTCTCGGGCGGAAACTGTAAGTCGTGTTCAGCCCGGTGCCTGCGGAAGCTTGAGCGCGCTCTTCCTCGAGCGGACGCGGCATCTCGGCCTTGAAGATGAACAGCTCGTGCTTCGGAACTTTATCAAACGTAGATGCCGGCACGTTGAAGTTCTTAGCCAGAACCGCTTTCGGCGTGTGCGCCAGCCACTCGGTCAGAAGGAAAGTATGGAACTCGTCGAAATTGCCGTCATTGAATACGAGCAGAAACTTGCATCCATCCGGTCCCAGGCCTTGTATCGAGTGCGGGACGCCGGGAGGAAACAACCACAGATCACCCTCGCTGACATCATCCACGAAGCTGTGCCCCAGGTGATCCACCGCTGTGATTCGGGCATTGCCGTACAGCATGATGGCCCATTCGGCCTCCACGTGCCAGTGCAGCTCGCGCACCCCTCCCGTGATGAGGCGCATCTCGACACCGGCGATATCCCGCGACATCGGAAGATCTCGAACGGTGACCTGCCGGGTCCAACCGCCTGCCTCGATACGTCGGCGCGACAGAGAGAACGAGTATTTGAATGGCCGCACGCCGCCGTGGTCCGTTTCAGGTGGAAACACGGAATCGGGGTTCTCGTCGGATAACGGGGGATTCCGCTGACCAGGGTTCTTCTCGTTTGGAGCGTTTTGACCACCGCTCTGTTCCTGCTGTTGCGCCGCCGCAAGGGCGGCAGCAGCCGCCAGTGCAGTCCCGCCTAAGCCGAATATGTTTCTGCGGCTTACCTTTGAATCATCTTGAAGTTCGTCAGACACATCCCCAATTTTATTCGTGGATTGATCTGAGCTGCCAGATGGTAACCTCAACAGCCCCCGCGTTGCCATCAAGACCATATGCTTCAACTCCATTTGCATTTGCGGGCGGAAAGACGAGCGAGGTCATCGCCACGCGTCCGTCTTCGGCGAATACTTCCACAGAAGAGCGGTCCACCACGATGCGCAAGTGCAAAACGCTCGACGCCTTCAATGGGGCCTCCATACGGGACGGAAAGTCCGGGCTGAAGGCAACAGCTCCAGAACGCGTGCGGTCGATGAAAACCACATGTTTCTTGCGGTCGTACCCAACAATGGTTGACACACCGTTGCCCTCCAATATTTTCCAGCCGACCTGCTGAGCCGTTCCCATCTTCATGCTTGAAACAATCTCGAAGGTGTGCGTTTTTGCTGGTCCTGAAAGCTGCTTGCCAGCCCGCAGGCCCCGCAATTCGTCTACCGGTTCCTGAAACAGCCGAATGCCTTCGGCGGTATTTCGCAGCCACAGCTTGCGTGGAATGGTCATCTGCCCGCGCCATGGTGATGTCGGCAGTTTCGCCGCATATTGCCAGTTATCCATCCAGCCGATCATTACGGCGGCATGCGTCTGCGGCAGATGATTGAACGTCAGCGCGCAATAGCAGTCTTTTCCATAGTCCGTCCAAAGTGTCAGAGACGGCGGATTCTCATTCTTGAACTGTTTGCCGTCGAAATCTCCCACGAAATACTGTTCACCGGAGCCACCAAGCCGCGCACCAGGGTTCAGCCCCACCTTCAGCACCCATCGCGAGCCGGCGCCCTCGCCTTTCACCGGCAACTGAAAGAGTTCCGGACACTCCCACTGACCACCCGTCGCGCCTGCCGGCCCGAAATCGCTGGTCTGTGTCCAGTTCTTCAAGTTCGTCGATTCGTAAAAGCGAATTTTGTGATCGTCTGGTAACGACACCCCCATAATCCAGCGCTTCGTCTTCTCGAACCAGAACACCTTCGGATCCCGAAAATCCGTCATGTGCAGATCCAGGATCGGGTTCCCGCTGTATTTCGTCCACGTCCGTCCACGATCATTGCTGTAGGCGAGATTCTGTGTCTGCAGCGATTTCTTCGAACCCTGCGCCGGCGTGTAGCCTGTGTAGACTGCAACGAGACAAGGCTTGTTATTCATGCAAAAGCCGCTCGAGTTGTGCTCATCTACAACGGCGCTGCCGGTGAAGATCATGATTCCGTTTTCTTCCTTTAACGCGACGGGCAATTGCGTCCAATGCACCAGATCTGTGCTGACAGCATGGCCCCAGCTCATGTGCCCCCATTCATCGCCGAACGGATTGAATTGGTAGAAGAGGTGGTATTCGCCTTCGAAGTAGACCAGGCCGTTCGGATCGTTCGTCCAATGCTCGCGTGGAGAGAAGTGGAACTGCGGCCGATACGGCTGATCGTACGCACGCGGAATCTCAGTAACCGCCGCTGACGCCAGCGCGGCCAGGGCAATAACAGCAAGCACTCGCATAAACCACCGACACGATATCAGAAGATAGTTTCGTGCCACTCAAACCCGAGGACCTCCGTAGCGCCCGTTGGTTTGCGCCCGATACTCTCACCGGTTTCGGCCATCGTTCGCGCCTCAAACAGATGGGCCATCGCCTGGAAGATTTCGCCGGCAAGCCTGTCGTTGCCATCGTCAACACTTGGAGCGAAATCAATCCGTGTCATCAACATCTGCGCGATCGCGCCGAGGCGGTCAAACGTGGCGTTTGGCAGGCCGGCGGTTTCCCGGTCGAGGTGCCCGCTCTTTCCATTACAGAAACCTACATGCGCCCGAGCCCAATGCTCTACCGCAATCTGCTCGCCATGGAAACGGAAGAATTGCTCCGCGGGTTGCCCATCGATGGCGCGGTCCTTTTGGGCGGCTGTGACAAGACCACCCCCGGTCTCCTTATGGGTGCGATCAGCATGAACATTCCGGCAATTTATATGCCCGCCGGCCCGATGCTTCGCGGAAATTGGAACGGCGGTTTTCTGGGCAGCGGCACAGACGCCCGCAAGTTCTGGTTTGAGCGTTGCGCCGGCACCATCAGCGAACAGGACTGGCGGGGCATGGAGGACGGAATCGCCCGCTCGCCCGGATTCTGTATGACGATGGGCACCGCCTCCACTATGACCGCCATGGCGGAATCACTGGGGATGACGCTTCCCGGCGCATCGTCCATCCCCGCCGTCGATTCCAATCACCCGCGCCTTGCAGTCAACTCCGGCATCCGCATCGTGGAAATGATCTGGGACGATCTCCGTCCCTCGAAAATCCTCACGCAGTCAGCATTTGAAAATGCAATCACGGTGGATATGGCCATCGGTGGTTCGACGAATGCAATCATTCATCTCGTCGCGCTCGCCGGCCGCTGCGGACTCAAGCTCCCGCTGCCGAAGTTTGAAGAGATCTCAGAGCGCGTCCCGGTGCTTGCCAACATTCGCCCGTCCGGAGCGTACCTGATGGAAGACTTCTATTACGCCGGCGGCCTCCGGGCGCTCATGTCCGAGATCCGCGACCTGCTTCATCTCGACGCCCTCACGGTGAATGGCCGCGCTTTAGGCGACAATATCGGCGAAGCTCATCCCCTGAACCCGGACGTCATTCGTCCTCGCTCGAATCCCCTCGCGCGCACCGGCGGAACAGCCATTCTTCTCGGTTCTCTTGCGCCCGATGGCGCAGTGATCAAGATCTCCGCGGCTGATCCGCGCCTGCTGCAGCATACCGGCCCCGCAGTGGTCTTCAGCAACTACGAGGATCTGGACGCGCGCATCAATCGCGAAGATCTGGATGTCACTCCGGATTCCGTTCTCGTGCTGCAGAACGCTGGCCCCCTTGGCGGCCCAGGCATGCCGGAGTGGGGCATGTTGCCCATTCCGCAAAAGCTGCTCAAGCAGGGAGTGCGCGACATGGTCCGAATTTCCGACGCGCGGATGAGCGGCACCGCGTATGGCACCTGCGTTCTGCACGTTTCGCCCGAAAGTTACGTGGGTGGTCCGCTGGCTTTCGTGCGCGATGGCGATCTGATCTCACTCGACGCCAAAGCCCATCGGCTGGATCTCCTCATCAGCGCGGAAGAGATGAACGCCCGCCGCGCTGCTTGGGCGAAACCGACACCGCGCTATCAACGAGGCTATGGTCTTCTCTACCTGGAACGCGTCACGCAAGCAAATCAGGGTTGCGACTTTGATTTCCTCGGAACGCAAGCCCCTACGCCGGAGCCGGAGATTCACTGATCCCGGCCGCACCGCCCTATACTGAAAACCATGGCGTGGGGAGTACGCGCGCTTTTATTCATCGCCTGCACTACGTATCTGCACGCACAGACCGGTGGCTGCTCGTCCCTACCCGCGAAGAAGCCTGACGATATCAACCTTCTGGCCAACACCGGCCTTGATCTCTCGCGCGCGAAGCAATACGACGCCGCGGCTGTTTGTTACCGCAAGATTCTGAGCATTGCCCCCAATATTCCCCAGATCCAACTCAATCTCGGTCTCGCCGAGTTCAAGAGCGGACACTTGCCTGAAGCCACTCAGCCCTTCGAGACCGTGCTGAAGCTCGATCCGAACAACATGCAGGCACATACCCTGCTCGGCATGACTTACTACGGTCTCCGGAACTTCAAAGAGGCTGCCGCAAATCTCGAAATCGCACTCACCAGCGATCCCGAAAACGTCCAACTTCACTATTACTTCGCACAGAGCCTCCTGTCGTCTTCCGAGTACAAGCGTGCGCTGGATGAGTTCGAGTGGTTAGAGCGCCACGATCCCGATGCCGCTGCCACCCACGTGCTCATGGCCGAAGCCCTGGATGGCCTGTCGCGCCCTGACGAAGCGGTTCTCGAACTTAAGGCAGCCCTCGCGAAATCTCCGAACGAGCCTAATGTGCATTTCGCTATCGGCTACATCTATTGGTCGCAGGAAAAAAACGATGAAGCCGAACGCGAGTTCCGTTTGGAATTGGAACACGATCCAAAGAATGCACAGGCATATGCCTGGTTTGCGGATGTGCTCATCCGCCAGGGCGAATTTCAAAAGGCCAAGCCGCTCCTGGAAAAGGCCCTGTCCATTGACCCTAAGGTCCGAATCGCCCATCTCGACCTCGGAATCATCTTCGCGAATGATAAACAGTACGACAAAGCCATTGCGGCGTTCAAGGACGCAATACGGCTCGACAATTCCAAAACCGATGCCCATTTTCGCCTTGCGCGCGTGTACAAAGAAATTGGCAAACCTGCCGAATCGACCGCAGAACTAGCCATCGTCCACCAGTTCCTGGAGCAGAAGAACCAGGACACGCTGCAAAAGGTAAGTGGGCCAGCCCCCGAGCTGCCACCGGGGAAATAGGTTAGTAAAGCTTACTGTTTTTCCTGATTTCTGCGATTCTGGCTTGTTTGCGAGCTTTTTCTTCGGCTGCCCATCGCCGGGATAGCTCTTCATTATCTTCTTTGTCCTTGCGGCGTTTGAATTCGGAGTGATCTTTCTCAATGATGTCGTAGAGAAGGAAGCGATTCTTCATCAGTTGGTGGTCGGTGCGGGCCTTGATGGCGGCGAGGCGGGCTGCATGCGTCTCCTGTTTGCGTGCTACGTCGGCCTCTTTGGCTTTTTGCGAAGCAAACCCAAGCTCGGCCTTGCGGCGATCGGACTGTAGCTTGCGAAGCTCGGCCGAATGGCGCGCGTAGGCGCGCTCGTGCGTGGTTTGATAGCGCAGATAGAGAGGGAGTTCCAGACGAGCGCTTTTCGTGGAATCGGCATCGCCGGAATCGAGGGCTTCGAGACAGCGATCCTGCCGGGCCGCGGCGCGGCGCGTCATCCAGAGAGCCTGCGCCATGCTGATGACCAGCTCGGACTCGCCCGGATCGGCGGGAGCATAGCTGGAGAGAAGACTCTGCAGTAGCTCGTCGAAATCGGATTGCGATTCGGAAGCGAGAACGCGGAACTTGCTGCCGCTGAGACCGTGAGTGACGCTATTGCGCGACACAGTCTCCCGGCCGCCGGCGGTTTTCGGCCCCGAACTGAGCTTCGCGTTTTCGCGATTAGCGAGCAATCGCGCTTCGGAGATGAGAGTAACATTCGCGAGCGATTCGTCGTTCTGTTCGCCCAATTGTTCATGTGGGAGATCGGCGATGAACACGTCGTTGATAGGGTCGTTCACGCCTGAAGGGTACCGGACGGGCGAGCGGGAGGCATGGGCGAGCTAGCGGTAGTAAAGCGCGTAAGTGGTTGGAGTTGTGCGGGTTGGGTGAATTTGGGAAAAGCGGGGGGATTTGTGACTAAGGGCGGGGCGCGCGAGGGATTGCAATCTTGATCGCTGGGTTTCCCTCTTCGATCTGGTAAAACCGATCGGCCTTCACATTATGGAATTCCTGCCGCGTGCCGCTCGGCCAAGTTACTTGTACGCTGTCAATGCGCGTGCTCGGCCCCAGCCCGAAGTGCGCTCGCAGATCGCTTTGGGAGAGATAGCTGCCGCCCGCGGCAATCTCGCGCATTTGTGAAATGCTGCCGGCCTTCACGCGAATTCGCGCGCCGAGAGCGTCGCGATTGCTGCGCGTACCTACCAATTTGAGACTGACGAAGTGATTGCCGGCATCCGTGAGATTTCGCAACAGCAAGGGTGGGTCGTCATTATTCGCCACCACAATGTCTTCGTGACCGTCGTTGAAGAGGTCGGCGAAAGCTGCGCCGCGGCCCAGGTGAGGCACTGAAAAACCGCTCCCGTGCGCCTGGGCGTCCGCCGTCACGTCTGTGAACGTGCCGTCGTGGTTATTGTGAAAGAGCAGATTGATTTGCTTATAGTGACCCCTGGCAGCCGACTGCTCCACGCCCTGATAGACATGCCCGTTGGCAATGAAAAGATCCACCCAGCCATCGTTGTCGTAATCCGTGAAACCGCCTCCGAAGCTCAGGAACCGTGCGCTGATGGCGGCAATACCTGCCTTGCGGCTGACTTCCTCAAATAGCCCGCCACCGGCATTGCGCCATAGATGGTGGGGCGCGTCTTCAAAATCGGAGACGTAAAGATCCAGCAAGCCGTCGTTGTTGTAGTCATCCACCGACAGGCACATCGCGGCCATGGTGCCGCCGTCTTCATTCAACGCCAAGCCTGCCGCCAGCCCCGATTCAGTGAACGTCCCGTCGTGATTGTTGCGATAGACGTACATCTCCATACCATCGTTAGCGACCAGCAAATCGGGCCAGCCGTCGTTGTCGTAGTCGGATGCAATCACTGACAGGTTCTTGCCGTTGGGCTGATAAATCTTCGAAGCTTTTGTGACGTTAGTGAACGTGCCGTCGCCGTTGTTTTGATACAGCACGTCCGGGCTTCCGTGATACTGACTCGGCGGGCAACTCGATTCCGCGCCGCCGATGATACAGGTCTGCTTGGCCTCCGTGCCGAAATCCACATAACCGCCGACGTACAGATCGAGTTTCCCGTCGCGATTGTAGTCGAAAAACGTAGCGCCCGTATGGAGACGCGTGCCGAAATCGGTACCGTCGACGTGCGCCTTTTCCGTGACATCACTGAACGTGCCATTGCCGTTGTTGTGATACAGAACGTTCTTGCCGTACTGCGTGACGTAAAGGTCCGGATGGCCATCGTTATCGTAATCGCCGACCACGCAGCCAAGGCCATAACCTGTGCCCGGCACGCCCGCCTGTTCGGTTACGTCTGTGAACGTGCCGTCGCCATTGTTGCGATACAGCGCATTGCGCGCCACCAATCCCCGCCCGTAGAGATCGCGCGCGCTCACGAAGTAAATGTCTGGCCAGCCGTCTCCATCGAAGTCAAGGATGCAGACCCCCGGGCCGGCTTCGTCCCTGATATTGGCGATACCTTTGTTGCCTTTCAGGTGGACGAAGCGGATGCCTGCCTCCTTCGTGATGTCATCGAAGCGGGGAGGACGGTTGGGACTTTCGGCAGTGGATGCCGCACCAGCCTGCCAGAACACACAGCCAGCCACTGCTAACCAGGCGCTCGCAGTAACGGCTCGCAACCAGTTACCGAATCTACTCGCTTTAAACACAAAAAGGGGCGAGCGAAAATCGCGCACCCCTCATTGTTACAACTTGTTCGCTAGAAGATAAACTTGGCCGCGAGTTGTAGCACACGCGGATCATATGCTGCCGTGATCACTCCGAAGTTGCCGCCGCCGAAACTGGTGTTCGGGTTCTGGAACTGCGTATGGTTGAGCGTATTGAACGTCTCAAAACGAAGTTCAAAGGTGGCGCCTTCCGGATTGAACCATTTGATTCCGCCGAAGTCCTTGAACAGTGAGGTGTTGAGGTTGGTTCGTCCAGGCCCGACGATGCCATTGTGGCTCGCGTTACCGAAGGCGCCTACCGCAGGTGAGGAAAATACACTCGTATTGAACCACTCGCCGATGGTGCCCGGATAGGTTATGGCTCCATTCACATTCGGCCGGTTGGTGGCGCCGTTGCCCAGACCGGCGCTTGAGTTCGAGCCTGTGAGGGTAACGTTCGAGGGCAAACCCGATTCCGAGATAATTACGCCAGTCAAGTTCCAGCCACCCAGCAGCGTTTTCGTGTATGGATTCGTGCTGTTCTTGAAGAACGGCAGTGTATAGATATAGTCGGCTATGAAGACGTTGTCGCGGTTCAGTCCGCTGGGACCGTAATCATAGCGCAAATTGTAAGGGTTCGAGACCGTCTGGAGGTCGTCTAAGTTCGTGCCGCCGTTGTCGTAATCGTACGCCTTGGAGTACGTATACGCGATCTGCAGGGTCAGGTCTTTCCTTGCATTGACGCGAAATTCCGCCTGGAACGAATTGTACTTAGAGTTTTCCGCGTTTTCAGACAACGTGATTGAACCATATCCCGGGTAAGGCGCATAGAGGTTCGGGTTGGCGCCGTTTACGATTGCGGTCCGCGCAGCCGTGTTGGTGAGATACGGATCGTTCACCTCGACGTAAGCGTTTTGGTGGCGATCCACGTTGCCGACATAAGATAAGGAAAGAATGCCGCCGGCGAAGAGCTCTCGCTGGACGCCGATACTGTACTGGTAGCTGACCGGGTTCTTATAGTTGCTGAAAGAGAGACCGGTGAGGCCGGAGACAGGAATTGGTGACGTCGGGGACGTGCCCGTCAGTAGACTCAGGTTTGGATTGGATAGATATACGCCGGTGTAGCTCGCCGTACTGCTGAACGGCGGATTCGATCCCATGTTGTATTCGTCGTTACCCTGGACGCGTTCGTACATGGTGCCGAACCCTCCCCGCACAACGGTCTTGCCGTCGGAGGTCAACTGATAGGCAAAGCCAACTCGAGGCCCCCAATTATTCCAGTGGTTTTGAACACCGGCCTGAGGAATACCGTTAACGCCCGTGATTCCGATTCCATTGAGGTAGAAAGGAATGCCGGCGAGAGCCTGGGTGGGACTCGTGCCCAGACCAGGGCTGTTCGGAGATATATTGTTTCCACCGTTGATGAGAATGGCCGCATTGGCCGGGTTGTAAAGGTTCTGGTAGAAGTTACCCAACCGATTGTTCTCTTCGTAGGTGTGAGGCAAACCTTCCCAACGCAGACCGTAGTTCAGAGTCAGGCGATTGTTTACGCGCCATGTATCCTGCGCGTAGGCCGAGTAGCTGTTGTCGCGCCAGTGGCCGCTGTCCTGATACGCCAGTTCCTGATAGCTGTGCGCATATCCGAGCAAGAAGTCGGCGAAACCGTTACCGGTGTAAGTCCCGTTGAAGCCGAAATTGCCTTGGGTTTCGCCAAATATCTCCTGCACCTTTGTAAACAGCATGTACGAGAAGCCGAATTTGAAATTGTGCCGTCCCTTGGCCCAGGACAGATCTTCACGAATTTGGTAGTCTTCCGCCTGATTGGTCCAAGGCCAGTTTGAAACCGTATAGTCGTTGTTTATGCCTGCACCGCTTATGTTCATCTCCGGCAGCCGGTTTAGCGTGTTGGTGTCGCTGTAGACCCGAGGGGGGTTGAAGGCTTGGGTGCGCTGATAAACGCCGCCAGGAACGATGTTGATGGTGTTGCCGTTGTAGTTAAATGCCACCTCATTTACCACATTCGGGCTGATGGAATTTGTAGCGTGTATAACCGCGCTATAGGAAGGATTACTGAAGACTGTCGTCACCGGAGGGTTTCCGTCACCGCTCCACATTGCGCCTTCAGAAGTTGCCGTCGACTGTTCGGCAACGAAGTGGCCGAATAGCCAGAATTTGTCGTTGAAATGATGGTCGATGCGGACAATCTGCTCACCCAAGGTGGTGGGAACGCCCGCTCCGCCCACAAACTCCGGAATACCCGTCTGGCTCACGGTGTTGGGAGTCGGGAAAGCGCCTGTGGCAAGAAATCCTTTCGCCGCTGGGCTGATCAGCGATGCAGGGATCGTATTGTTCGGGAAAGGCTGGCCCGGCGCCAAGCCCAACGCGGTGAACCGCGACAATTCCGCAGGACTCAACTGGCTTGCCGTGGGGACCTTGATTACTCCTTGCGATAACGGGATCACGCCGTTCTCGATGGAGGCGTTGGGCACCTGCTGGCTGAACGAACCGCCCTGCACGTAACGACGCCACTCCTGGTTGTAGAAGAAAAAGGTTTTGTTGCGGTCGTGATTGTAGTGCGGAAAGACGACCGGGCCACCGATGTTGAACCCGAAGACGTTCAGGCGGAGCTCCGGAGGACGTTGACCCGCGGAGTTGCTGAAGAAGTTGTTGGCGTCAAGGTAGTCGTTGCGGAAGAACTCCCAAAGCGTTCCATGAAGGTCCCTTGTGCCGGACTTGAACTGCAGGCTGAGAGTGCCGCCCGAGCCCATGCCGTACTCGGCGCTATAGTTTGAGGTCAGCGCGCGGAATTCGGAGACGGCGTCCTGCGACGGCATGATGGAGAACTTGCCTCCCGAGCCGCGATCATAGTCCTCGCCGCCATCTACGAGCCACACGTTGTGGCCAATCCTCTGGCCGTTGAAGCTTAGCGCGAAACTGCTGGCGTTCGGAGTGACTCCGTTGAAGTCGTTGATATCGGAAGAGACGCCCGGCATCAACTCAGCAAGCGACACCATATTTCGGCCGTTGGTGGCTATGTTCAGCACCTGGTTCGTGTTCACCACGTAACTGATTTCTCCGGAATCCGATTGCACTTGCACGGCGGTCGCTTCTACGTTGACAGTCTGATTCGTTTGGCCGATTGTCAAAGTTATGTCGACACGCGCGCGAGCGCCGACACTGATCACAATGCTTTTCGCTTCAAAAGTCTTGAACCCTGCTGCCTCGGCTGTGACGGTGTATGTGCTGTTGTTGAGGGACGGCAGTACATACTGTCCGGACGAGTTGCTGGTGGTGTCGAAGTGATCTCCCGTCGCGACATCCGTCGCAGTGATCTTGGCATTCGGAACAACCGCTCCGGCGGGATCGTATACAGTTCCGACGATGGTCGCTTGCTGCGCCGAGGCGTGGAACGAGAAGGCCAGGGTCAAGAAGCAGCATGGCAACAAAAACTGTCGTGGTTTGAAGTGCTTCACAAATTTCTCCCTACAGCGTGAAATTCTAACGGTGTATCCAACTGTTCTGTAAAAGTTAGACTAAGCGAGTTATCCCTTCGAAATTACATGTGAAATCGGTTGATCCGAAGGTGCTGTACGGGACTTTACCTGCGGATGGGCGCAGGAATGGTTCGCTTGCAGGCTATGCGAAATGGCTCACCAGAAATACACCGCGACAACGGTAGGGGGACCGCCGACGCCAGACAGAACTCTGGTCGAGAGGACGACCTGAACATTCTTGCGAGACCAATCGCGTGGCGCATTCGCCAGAGCTTGCTTGAAGTAATCCGGATCGGTAACGAATTCGGCTGCGGCGTCGGTGCCGTATTGCGCAATTCCAGCCAGAATAACGATGCTTTGCTCAGTTGTGCGATTCACAACGCGGGTTACAACTGCATAGTCCTTGCTAATCTCTCTCCCGGGCGGCCACGCTTCCACCAGTTTCCAATCTGTTGAATTGGGCCCTTGCCTGTCGCGGATCATCTGCGTGTGCGTGCGAGGATCGCTATCGAAATAAAACCGCAGATCGCGCGTGAAATTGAGGGTCCAGTCGTTATCGAAGGCGCCCACCAGAACGGCCGGCTTTCCACGCAAGTCGGAAAGCGATACCAGGCGTTCGCCTCGCAGGTCTATGCGCTTGCCCTTTTTTGCGAATAGATTCGCTAAACCTGTGATGGCTTGCGCATCTGCCAGTGCCACCGGACTGTTCCACATAGGAACAATTTCGTTCGTAGGAACGGGGGCCGGTGGGACTGATGGCCGGCTATCCAGGTCGGTATCGAACCAGGAATTCAAAGTGCGCGCGGTATCGGGACGAAAAGTGTAAAGTTGGGGCTGGCCAACACAAACAAGAACCGAATTCCGCTGCAGGATAGGAGCCCAAAAACGATCCAGGGCCGTTGGGCGCGGCCAAAACCAGACACCCGCTGCAACTGCCAAGCAGAGCGCCACAGCAGTAGCGGCTTGTATCGGCAACCAATTACGCTGCTCTAGTTTAACGGGCTCAAGGGCTGGAGCCGGCACAGGCACTGGTTCCTTCGTCACCGGCGGCGTAACCAAATGCACTTCCGGCAAATAGGATCCGGGTGGAAGCGTGAAGCGAAGGTTGCTGCCTCCGCCTTCCAGGTAATGTTGGGCTAGCCGCTTTCGAACTTCACCGGCCGTTCCGCGAACGATTGGATCCTGGTTAGTGTCGTAATGCGGTTCGCGCTCGAAAACGTCTACGCCAAGCGTGCGCTCCTTCAGACAATCGAAGCGCCCCTCTGCCGCAGCTTCTACGATGTGCCGCAGAAAACGGGAACACTTGCGACTCGCACTGAAGTGGTGGCTCTCGAGGACGCGCTCGAGTTCAGCGAGAATTTCGCTCTTGGGCAGGTCGGACCAATTGCCTGCCTCGCCCGTACCCCCAACAAGGGTTTTCGACGGGGACCCCATGTGGTTCCCAATGTTATCATGCTCTAACCACTTGAGCTAATTGGCCGTATAGTTCGAGTACAGTACGGTGATCGTACCCTGTAGGCTGCCCGCGTCTAGCGGTTTTGCAATCGCTCGAGCTCTTCCAGGCTGCGCGGCCAATCCGCTCCCAGCAGGCGCGACAATCCACGATCGGCCAGCACCTTGCCGCCCGTCTGGCAGCGTGCGCAGTAATTGGTCTCGTTATCGGCGTAGCGGATGCGCAGGATCTTCTCGCCGCAGACAGGACACGGCTTGCCGTACCGCCCGTGGACAGCCATGCCTTGGCGAAAGGCAGTCACGTTCTCAGGAAACCGCTCGCGCGCTTCGGCACGAAACCGTTCGATCCAGAGTGTCAGCGTTTCTCTGGTAGCACGGAACAATCGCTCCCACTCGGCAGGCGTGAGCTTTTCCGTCTGAGCAATGGGGGATAACTGGGCCGCATGCAGGATCTCATCTGAATAGGCATTGCCGATACCACTCACGATGTGGGGATCGGTCAACGCTCGTTTCAGAGTATGGTTCGCGGCGGTCAGAGCAGCCCGAAAACTCGCAAGATCGGCTTTGAAGACGTCAACGCCGCCCGCATCGATGGTTCGCAGCGCTTCCTCGGCCTGAAACAGGTGCAGCGCCGCTCGGCGCTTGGTACCAGCTTCAGTCAATACGAGCGAGCCGTCCGGAAAGTCGAAAGCCGCCAGGTTCTGACGGCCTGAAAGCTTCGCATTCGCCGGCCGCCAATGCAGCCGTCCCGCGATCATCAGGTGCAGCACGAGCCAGAGATCGCCATCGAGGCCGAGGGCGATACGTTTGCCGATATTCCGCAACTCCCGGACGACTCGCCCTTCCACGGACGACAGAGACGGAGTGATGGTGCGAAGCAGAAACGGCGTCGCCACGCGAACCCCTTGCAGAGGTCTGCCTAGTACGCGCGGCTCTAGTGCCTCGAGATATCCGAGGATGTCCGGCAACTCTGGCAAGTGACGCCGGGATGCGACCTACTGGCTTCCCTTATGCGCCAGCCTGCTGCAAGCGTCCGGAGCGCCGAGCATCTTCATCGCGTCGCCGCCGGACTCGATGAAATCGATTTTGCCGCTTCTATCGATCACGAACGTCACTCGCCCGGCGATCGCCGCTTTGGGAATGTAGACGCCGTATTCCTGCGACACATGCCTGTCCACGAAGTCACTCAGAAGCGGGAACGAGAGCCCGAGTTGCCCGGAAAACGCCTTCTGCGATGGCGTATTGTCCGTACTAATAGCGAACACTTTCGCGCCATTTTCTTCGTACTTTTGCATTCCAGCCTGGAATGCTTTCATTTCAGCCGTTCAACCACCTGTGAACGCGGCCGGGAAGAACGCGACAACTACTGTGCCTTTGCCGATGAAGTCAGCCAGATGCACCGTTCCGCCTTGCGTCGAAGGCAAGGTGAAATCCGGCGCCTTATCGCCGACCTTCAAGGTCGATGATGGCGGCGCTTGCGCAAGCAAGCTGACAGTAAAGGTGGCGGCGAGTGCCGCGGCAGAAAAGCAGCGCATGTGTTTCGTGCTTCAGGCTAACACGATTCGGGACTGATAATTGTACGCAATTAGTAAAAGAATTGCCGTTCCGATCAACGCCAATGTCAGTCCGATCCACACGCCATAGATTCCCCACAGCATTACGAAACAGAGCCAATATCCCAGCGGCAACCCGGCAACCCAGTAACACACGAAATTGACCGTCATGGCGATCTGCGTGTTCCCCAACCCGCGAAGCGCGCCCGTCGCCACCGTTTGGATTCCATCGAAGAGCTGAAATAGAGCCGCCAGCCCCAATAACCGGACGGCGACCGACACCACGGCCGGATCATACGTATAGAAGTGGATGATTTGCCGCGGGACAAGGAAGAACGCCAGCGCCGTGCAACACATGAACGCGCCGCCGAGGCCAATCGCAATAAACCCGCTTCTCCGCGCGGTCATGGGCTTGCGAGCGCCGATCGCCTGCCCGACCGCAACCGCCGTCGCCGAAGAGATGCCCAGTGGGACCATGAACGCAATGGCGGCACAATTCAGCGCGATCTGGTGCGCAGCCATTGCATCGGCGGAGACTTTTCCAGCGAACACCGCAGCCGTGCCGAATGCGCCCACTTCGAACAGAATCTGAACCGCAGCCGGAAATCCGATTCGCAACAGCCTCGTGATACGCACCCAGTCCGGCTTGCGCCACAACGGCGGCATCGTTTTGCGCACGTCGCGCTCGAACCACCAGATGAAGAACGCCAGCGTCGCGGCCATATATACGCGCGCCAGTGTCGTCGATAGCGCCGAGCCTACAACACCGAGCGCAGGCAGGCCCCAATTCCCGCGGATCAACAGCCAGTTGAAAAACCAGTTGATGACGTTCGCGCTAATGAGAGTGAACATGATGGGACGCACATGCCCGATCGCCTGCAGATAGCGTCGCAATGCAGCGTACAGAATCAGCGGCAGCGTGCTCAGGCTGAGAGTTCGCAGGAACGGTCCCGCTAGCTGCGCCACGGACGGATCGATCTTCAGGACGCGGAAAAACGGCGGCATCAGCAGGTACAGCAGCATCAGCACCGGCGTCATCCCAACAGCGATATAGATCCCTTGCGCCAGCGAATGATGGCAGTCGTTGCGGTCGCCAGCGCCGTACGAGTGGGACACCAGAGTGTCGAGCCCGAATAGCAGCCCAAACCCGAAGATCGCAAGCGTGTAGAACGCGCTGCTGCCGATACCGATGGCGCCGATAGCCGGCGCGCCCAGCCCACCGACCATAATCGTGTCGACGGTCCCCATCGCAACCCAGCCCAACTCACCGAGCGCAACCGGGATGGACAACTGAAGCACGCGACGCACATCGCGCCAGAAGTCTACGTTGTTCTTAACCGCGTTGTTCCTGACGCTACTGTGCCGGTTCTTCAGTTGACCAATAGAGTGCATTGAAGAGCAACGGCAACGTGGCGTGCGTTTGCGCCCGGTGTTGCGGGCGAATGCCGAACAAAACGATTTTTCCCGGGCTCATGTTCACCGAGACAACAGCCGCGTGACCGAACATCAGGTCTTCACCGCGCATCCAGCCGGACGCGTTCACATTGCTGTTCGGATATCGCGCAACCACCCCGACCTTCTGGTATGAGAACCCGTCCATCACTTGGAAGAACGGTGAATTGATGTAGAACCCGTAGGTCTGCGGAGCCACTCCGAGGCCGACGGGGCTGGTCTCATCGACCTGCAGGTTGACGACGGCGCCGGGCGCGAAATGCTGCTCGCGGTTAAGGCTGTGCTTCAGCTCTTTAACCGGAAGCGGCAGCTTATCGATCAGCAGATTCGAAGAATCGCCCAGCGCCACGATTGTCCCACCTTCCGCGATAAACTCCTGCAGCGACTTCCAGCCATCGTCGCCGATGCCGCCGCGATACTCGGGCACAATCGATTTGTAATCGAGCCCTTCGAGAATGTCGCGCTCGCGCTGATCGGGCAGGACAATGGCATCGAATTTCTCGCGCAGCTTGCCGGTCTTCACATCTTTGTTGTGAATGAGGGTATACGGCATCTCGTAATGATCGAAGACCCAGCGCGTCCAACCCTCGTCCATATCGGCGTTCCACGGCTGGTATAGCGCCACGCGCGGAAGATGTACGGAGTACCTAGAGGCGAAATAGCGGTCGCCTTCAGGGCGCATCAGTTCGAAGCCGGCCGTGCATTTTTCCCAAGTTTCGTTTGAGACCTTCGTGGCCAGCCATGTGGTGCCGGCCTGCCGGTCGAAGCTGACGTGCGCACCGCTTTTCAGCAGCCGGTTCAGCACCATCGAACTCGTCGCGCCGTCATACAAAAGCAAGTGTTCGCCACTGGAAGTGGTCGCAGCGGTCAACGGCAGTTTGGGCGTTGCCGTCAGCTTCTCCATCTGCAGGTCTTTTGGAAGAGGCGTTTTCGCGAATGGTGTGTCCACGCCAAACTGCATGCCCAGCGACCACGCAGAAACGTCGTACGGCGCTTCCGGCGGAGCCCCGGGCGAGCGCCTCACCTCGGGATAAGTCTGCTTCTCCAGCATGTCCTTTGCGTAACGCCCGAACACCTGATTGAACGGGATCACAAACGTTCCTGCCGGATACTGCTTTCCGTCCTGCTCGAATGCATTTTTCGCGCGGTACACTTCTACTCCGCCGATGCGGAGCTTGTCGACAACCTCAACCGCTTCCGCGGGATCGTGCTGTGACGCGAACGGAATAATAGCCGCATAGTTCTTGTCCTTGCCGCCGCCGATTATGCCTTTCTGGCCTTGTTCGATCGTGCGCTGATTGACGCTGTAGATCTCGTGCAGCAGTGTGTCACGGCTATCCGCGGACGATTCCAGCAGTGCATACGTGGCGATCAGTTCGTAGTCGACGATGTCGCGCAGTGTCCAAGTTCCGCCCATCCAAGGATGCGGATACTCTGTTCGCGCGTTTATGTCGCGTGGTGGCGGCAGTGGATCATCAGGATGCTCGAATGCACGCCGGCGCTCGTTTTCAAAATCCGCTTGCGCGTTTCCATTGGCGCCCGCAGCCGCGGCAGGCCGCGATGGATCTGCTTTCTGTTGCACAACAGGCGTTGCGATTCGAGCGCTTGCGACTTCAGTGAGTAGCCCGACCTGGTTGTGCCACCACCCCGACCACGCCATCGCACCTTCCCAGAAATTTGTATACGTGGCATTGAAGATGATGCCTTCTTTACCTTCCGCCTCCAGCGCCGCCGCCTGTTGCTGGCCATAGATGGTATTCAGCCGGTAGATCAGCGTGTCGACATTCGGATTGATAGGATCTGTCGCGGGCATGGTGAAGATGCGCGGCCCTGCGCTACCCTGCTGATGCTCATCAAGCCAGATGGAAGGAAACCAACCTAGTCCGTTGCTTGTAGTTTCGGTGTCCCACAGAATGCCGGCGGCCATGCGACTCTCACGCTGCGAGAACAAGTACATGTCGCGGTTGTTATCGTGCCCGACGTACGGATGAAACAGCGTGGGTAGTGGACTCGGCTCATACTGCGTACCGACGTTCTTGTTGTACCAGTCCGTGACCAGCATCTGCCCGTCGGGATTCAAGGACGGGACCAGTAGAAAGATAACGTTATCAAGAATCTTGTGGACGCGCGGCGAGTCCGTTGTGGCGAGCTGATGCACTAACTCCACTACCATCTGCGAGGATCCGATCTCGGTGGAGTGAATATTGTTGGTAATCAGGACAACGGCTTTACCCGATTTGAAAATCTCATCGCGCTCGGCAGCGGTCGGCGCGCCCCCCTGGAAGTACAGCTTGCGCTGGAGCGCTTTGTACTTGTCGAGGTTCTTGATGTTATCTGCGGAACTGATTTCCAGTAGCGCGAACGGGTGATTGTTGGTTGTTGGCCCAAGGTTATGGACGCGTACGCGATCCGATTGCGACGCGATGAGCTGGAAGTAGTCGACAATCTTGTCATAGCGCGCCAGCTTCCGGTCTGTACCCATCCGGAAACCGAAATACTCTTCCGGAGTAGGAATCGCCGGTCGGGCCAAGCTCGAGAACAGAAGAAAAGACGCAATGAGAGTGGTAAGCCGCATAATCGGGAGGGTTTTCAGACAATAACATGAGGTCAGCTCAGCGCAATCCGTTTCGCGCCCGGAAGTTCATCAAGTACGTCGCGTAATTCGGCGTAGTGCTGCAGCAGCGTAGGCGGCGCGGGGACACAACCGTCCTCGAGGAGCGCCCGGATCTCCAGCGCATTCACCGGGCCTTTGCCCAAATTGTGATTATTCGCAACCACGTAGGTATCCTTCGCGTCTTTCGAGATCTGCTTGATGCGGTCGAGCCACGGCTCCAGTTCTTCCGTCGAGTAGAGATGATCGTAACGGTCGCGCACATTGGCCGTGGGTGAAAACCATTGTTTGTAATTGCGTCCGTGCAGGCGAACGTAGCCGATCGTTGACGTCACCAGCGCCGTCGGCTTCACAGAGCGGTGAAATACCGGCTGATCGATGTTGCAGATTCCTACGCCTAGCTCGCCGAGCACATCCAACACGGCCGGATCGATCCAACTGCTGTGCCGCACTTCGATCACCAGCGGATACTCGCGAAAGGCAAGACACAGCTTGGCGACATATTCCCGCGATTCGGCATCATTCTTAAACGACCATGGAAACTGAATCAGCAACGCGCCCAGCCGACTTGCCTCAACCAGCGGGGCGATACCGTCTTTGAACTCCTTCTCATCGAGCGGTGCGGGCTTGCGCGCGTGCGTAAAGGATTGGAACAGCTTCGCGGTGAAGCGAAATCGCTCATTCGCCCGGACGCTTTCCGCCCACTTTTTCGCGCTGGGCGCCCGGGGCGCGCCGTAGTAGGACGAATTGATTTCGATCGTGTCGAAGTAACCAGCCAGATAGGCGAGCGGATCGAAACGTCGCGGCTTTGGTTCCGGATAGACAATCCCGGCCCAATCTTTGTACGCCCAACCCGCAGGGCCAATCCTGATCACGCCTACTGGGCCTTATTCCCCATCGCGTCGTCGAGTAAACGCGCGAGGCGCAGGCCGGCGAGCGCGAGTCGTTGATCGACAACTGAGATCTCGTGATCGAAATAGATTTGATCCACCGCGCCGCCTGTTTCCACGAGCGCTCCTTCGGCATAGCGGTGCGATTCATTCGCCCAATCGGCGGGCGTTCCGTCGACATCAAGCTGCAGATTCTCAGCCCGAATCAGATCTTCCAGTTTGGACGCGTACGCATTCTCATCCAGCTTTGTATGTTCAATCAATGCGCCGTCCCACGCGCCATGAAGGTTGCACGGGTGATTTTCACCGCAAGTCGCGCTGCCGAAAAGCACGACTTTGATTTGGTTTCCTCCTGCCGCTTCGTCAATGGCGTGCAGTGGTTGGTGCACGTCACCCACGAAGTGCACCACGAACTTAAGTGCCTCCAGCCGTACTGGGTTCGACTGACTCGTATCCGCCAACTGCCGCGAAAACATTTCGATGCGATCGACGATACAGTCGTGGTGATCGGTGTCCGCGCCTTTATGATTTGCATAAGGCTGGTAGCAATCCCTTTGCTCGTCGAAAAACGCGGCGTTTTTGGGGATATCTACGTAGTGCCAACCCGATGTTTCATCGCGATCATGGCGTATCTCATCCGGCCACGTTGAGATGGAAACCAATGTCTCGGTCCCAAGAATTTCCGTGAGCTTCGCTTTCGTAGCGTCGCTGACGTGATTCAGTGCGACGATGGCAACGATGCGATGGCCTTCCCTGCCCCAGGCCCAAGCTGGCTGCACGGAATAGAAAAAAACAAATATGGCGAGTACAAAGCCAGCGATCTTCTTCACTGAGGAGCATCTTACACGTCCTCTGCTACTCATAGCGGAGGGCGACTATAGGATCGATGCGCGTGGCCCGGCGCGAGGGCGGATATGCTGCCAGCAGCGCGATCAATAAGAACAGTGTGGCCATACCGATGAAGGAGATTGTGTCGACGGTCTTCAATCCGTAGAGCACGCCTCGCAAGAGGTAGGAACAGCCACCGCCGAACAGCATGCCGACCACCAGTCCGGCAAGCACGGGCCTGGTGCTTTCGCGCAGAATCAACCAAAGCACGTCGCGCTTTTGAGCCCCGATCGCCATTCGGATGCCGACTTCGCGGGTGCGGAGAACAACGATGTAGTTGACCGTTCCATAAATTCCCATGAGCGCCAATAGCAAGCCCAAGAGACCGACGCTGGACGCAATGGCAGCAGCGAGCGTGGCGGTGATAAACGGCGCCGAGCGGCGAAGCATCTCGTTGAGAGTGGAAGAGTTTGCCGTGATCTGGGCATCCACCGAGGAGACCAACGCGTCAATCTTCTTCAGCACGGGCGCGGGGTCCGAGTGCGTGCGAATCAGTATGGGACGGTTGGCAATTTGCGCATCCGATAAGGGCAGATAAACCTGAGCGGAGTCGCTGCCATCGAATTCGGCGCCGCGCGTGTCCCGCGCAACCCCGATTACCTGCCAGGCTCCGCTGTCCGGAACAAGTTCATTCGCCGCGTGCGAGTGTTCGTCCAACTGGCCTAGGCGCAGACTTCGACCGATGGGATTTTGTCCGGGCCATATCCGCTCGGCGGCTGATTCGCTAAGAATGACCGACCGGCCAGAGGCTGCTTCCGACGGAAAACCATTGCCGAACAGGATTGGAATCCCAAGCGTCGCGAAGTAATTCCGCTGGACATAGGTGTAGTGGAGGAGCGACGACTTGCCGTGATCAAGTCCTGTAGCAGCCGTTCGGAAGCCGAGATCAGCGGGCGCGTGAGCGCTGGTGGTGACAGCAGCGACATCCGGTATAGCGGTAAGTCGGGAACGAAGCTGGCCGACTTCATCGAGCTTACGTGCCGGGGTCAGTCTGGAGCTTTCGGGGAATTGTAAGTCGATGTCGATGACGTGCTTCGCGTCGTAGCCGGTTTCCATATGGAGGGACCGGTTTGCACTGCGAATCAACATGCTGGCGGCGATCATCAGCGCGAGAGACAGCGCGACCTGTGCCGTGACGAGAAGATTTTGAATTGCACGCGTACGGAAAGAGGCGGTACCGCTGCGATCTCCCGAAGCGATGGCGAAGCGTGATGTCTCAACCGCCGGCGCAGTACCGAACAGGATGCCGGCAACCAGAGATGTAGCAAAAACGTAGGCAAAGATTTCGGGGTCGGGATTGACGTTGAAGACGAGCGAGCTGAATTCAGCCGGAACGAGTTGCGCGTGGACCGCGATCGCCGTATGGAGAAAAGCCCATGCGAGCGCGAGCCCAACACACCCGGCCATCAGCCCCAGCAGAGCGCTTTCGGTCAGCAACTGGCGCACGATTCGTCCGCGGCTGGCGCCCAATGACAGGCGAGTCAACATTTCGTGTTCGCGGGATCGAGCGCGAGCTAATTGGAGGCTGCCTACATTGGCACATGCAACGATCAACAGCATGGCAGCGGCAAGCATAACCAGAATGACGGTAAGCATCAGGCCGTGATAATCCTTGAGCGGCAACGGAAACGGAGACCCCGGCCAGACGAGAGCGGTAACAGGTTTGAACAGTTCCGAATGAGGATCGTTCAGGGTGCGTAGACGGTTGGCTACGACGGTCATCTCCGATTCGGCCTGTTGGATACCGGCTCCGGGCGCGAGGCGAGCAAAGAGCTGGCAACATTGATTAGTGCGATCCTGCAGCCATTTGTCATCGGCATGGACGAGAGGTTCGAGACTGAGCGGAAGCCAGTAATCAGCGGCGGCAATTCCCGTGCCCACGAAATCGTGCGGAGTGATGCCGATGATCTGGACGGACACAGCATTTAACCGAACGGTTTTGCCGAGAATGGCCGGGTCTCGCCCAAAACGTCTCTGCCAATAGTTTTCGCTGATCAGAACCGAGGGTGAGTGAACGAGTTCGTCCGGCATCAGTGACTCAAAGGTCCGTCCGCGAATGGTTCCAACACCCATAACTCGGAAGTAGTTTGCAGAAACGGCGTAGACGTTGGCGAACTCGGCGTTGCTGGCGCCAGATGGGATAGCGCCTAGGCGTCCCATGATGGAATCGGCGGTGGAGCGGCGCTGGCTGATGACCCCGCCGGCGCCCGTCAGCCGTAGTTGTTCGTTGTGGAACGCGAGCACGCCGCTAAATGAATGGACTTCGTCGCGATAGGCCGCGTAATCGGGGTACGAGAATTTCGGATCGGTGGCACCGGAATGGCGGATCAAGCCGAGGTTCACCATTTCGCCCGGATGGCGAGCGTCCAGTTGGCGCGCAATCATCGCCTTGTAGGCAGTGAACACGGCTGTGTTAACCGCAATGCCAATCCCGAGCGCCAGAACAGCAACGACGGTAAATCCGCGCTGGCGGAGCAGCATACGGAAGCCATAACGAACGTCCTGCAAAACGGTGTCGGGTGAGATCATCTCGTGTGCCCCATCATAAGTCCGGTAGGATCATAGGTCGAGTCCCATGCAAGCCTTCGTTGTACGGCCATTTGGAATAAAGAACGGCATCAATTTCGACAATGTTCACGAAAAGCTGATTGACCCGGCGCTGAAGGGCGCCGAAATCAACGGCGGCACCACGGGCAGCATCATGGAGGCCGGTAACATCCGGGCCGATATGTTCCAGCTTCTCTTGCTGGCGGACTTAGTCATAGCTGATATCTCCATTCACAACGCGAACGTCTTCTACGAGTTGGGCATTCGCCACGCTCTTCGTCCTCGGCAAACTTATCTGATCCGCGCGGCGGTCACGAAGCTGAAGGAACAGCAGGGTCCGGAAGACCAGGTGCCGTTCGATATCGCGACAGACCGCTATCTGCAATACGATTCCAACAGCCCCGAAGCCTCCGTTGCGGCCCTTCTACAGGGGCTGAAGGAAACCAAGACTGGAACTACTATCGACAGTCCAGTGTTTCGGTCATTGCCGCGGCTGCGAGAGCCGGACCACAGCCAGTTGAGTCCCGTGCCGGGCGAGTTCGCCAACGACGTTGATTTGGCGGCTTCGCGCGGCGAAACCGGAAAGCTCGGGCTACTTGCCTACGAAGCCGGGTGGTTCCTATGGCAGACCGGCGGCCTTCGACTGGTGGGCCGAACTCAATTCGACCAACGCCTGATGAAATCGGCTCGACAGACCTGGGAAAAGCTGCGCGCCGTTTACCCCGACGATCTGGAGGCGAATCTCAAGCTCGGGACCGTTTATCAGAAACTGGGCGACGACAAGCTGTCGGACCAGCGACTGCAATACGCGCTGCAATGTCCTACCATCTCGAATCAAGAACGGGCGGAAGCGTTGGCTTTACAGGCCAGCAACGAGAAAGTGCGCGCCCGACGCCTAGCGCAGGGAAGCGACGCCTCCACACGACGCAAAGCCGTTCTTCGATCGCAGCTATATGACAAAGCTGCGGGACTCTATCGAAAAGCTTTCGAACAGGACCTGAATCACTATTACTCCGGACTAAACGCGCTCTGCCTGACTTCCCTATTGCTAGATATGATCGCCGCCGAGCGAGACACCTGGCTACAGATGTTCGACACCGACGAAGAGGCCGCAGGGCACGAGAAAGAGATTCAGGTCAGCCGCAACGAATTGGCGGCCTCGCTTGGAATGTCGCTCAAAGCCGCAGTCAGCCAGCTTCAGACAGGATCGAAAGATCTCTGGCTTGAAATTTCACAAGCAGACTACAAATTCCTGACCGCATCAAGAGATGCTGCCGTAGCATCCGCCTATACGGCGGCACTAAGCGGGGCCAAGCCGTTGACCATCGACAGCGCCCGCGCGCAGATCGAGATTTACCAAGAGCTTGGAGCGCGGGCGTCACGGGTGGACGCGTGCCTGGCATCGTTCCCGCCGAGGACTCAGACACCAGCCCTGGCGCAGGCCATTGTTTTCACCGGACACATGCTTGATGCGCCCGGCCGCGACAAACCACGCTTTCCGCCCAGCGAGGAAGCGAACGCCCGCAGCGCGATCAAGAAGGCGGTCAGTGACTTACTGGTTTCTATTCCGGGACAGGCCATCGGGATCGCCGGAGGCGCTTGCGGAGGTGACATCCTCTTCCACGAAGTCTGCGCGGAGTTGGGCGTTCCCACGCGCGTGTTATTGACATTGCCGGAAGGGCCGTTTATCGCCACGTCCGTCAAACACGGCGGCCCTGATTGGGTAAAGCGTTTCAATGCGCTGATCAAGAGCGCTCCGGTGCAGATATTGGGCGAGAGCGAGGCCCTGCCGCCGTGGATGAGGGAGCGGCCGGGGTATGACGTGTGGCAGCGGACCAATATCTGGCTACTCGAAGAAGCGGTTTCCACCGGAGCGCCGGTGCAGACGCTGATCGCTTTGTGGGATGGCCAGAGCGGCGATGGCCCCGGCGGCACAAAACACCTGGTAGAGATGGCCCAGCAACGCGGGCTCTCGACAAACATTCTTCTAACATCCGTCGTTTTCTCCGATCTAGCTGTTGCGCAGAAAGTGTAGGACTTTCTTACCGCATGCGGCTGGGTTCTCTGACGTGTACACCGATCTCGTTGTTGGCGTGGATGGCCACAATGGGCAGTGTGAGCCTTCCCGCCGGTGTAACCAACGCAAAAATCAGTTACGGGGCGGCCCCTCAGCAATTCGCCGAACTGCGCCTGCCTCAGGCAAAGGGACCGTTCCCGGTGGTTGCTATTCTGCACGGCGGGTGCTGGGTCGGTTATGCGGATGCTTCCTATATGGCGCGTGTGGCCGCAGGGCTTACAGAGCATGGATATGCTTCCTGGAATGTGGAGTACCGTCGCGCAACTGATCCAGGCGGTGGATGGCCGAACACATTCGAAGACGCCGAGCAGGGAGTGGCAGCACTGCGTGATGCGGCCGCAAAGTATCCGCTCGATTTGCGGCGCGTAGTAGTGATTGGGCATTCGGCGGGTGGACAACTGGCGCTGTATGTTGGGTCTCGCCTGAAGTGGCCGGCGATTGCGCTCGCGGGAATCGTCGATATGGCGGCGTATGCCGAGCGGGGTCCGGCCGGTTGCGCGGAAGGCGTATCTGAAGTGATGGGCGGGACACCGAAACAGCGTCCGGAGCGGTATGCCAAAGTCTCGCCGGTTGGGTTATTGCCATTGAACATTCCGCAAATTCTGATTTGGGGCGAGCGGGACAATATCGCGCCAGAAGGGCTATTCATTCAGTACGAAAAGCGAGCGGATCATGTGGTGGAAATCATCCGCGTGCCCGGAGCCGGACATCATGATTTTGGCGCTGCCCAGGGTCCGGCATGGGATGCGATCTTGAAAGCTGTGGCCAAGTTGCTGCATAGCGGCAGTTAAGTATCTCGGGATTACCAATCAGCTCGGCAATTGTGGTCCGCGGTGCGGGTCTGGGCACGAAGGGCTGTCCCGGCATGTGGAGAGCGCGCTTGGCGAGCCAGGTGTGCTCGGCCATCTTGATGACGAGTTGATGGGATCGGCGGCCTTTTCGCCGCGATGAAGGCTTCTCGTGTTTGCGAATGCAGCCAATCTGTAAAACTTTGGTAAATCCCGGACATTGTCGAAGGAATATGCAACTGCGCACGCGAAAATATGGTTAGATTGGCACAACCTATGCAAAAAATCCTCGTCATCGACGATGATGAGAACCTGCGCGACACGATCGGCGTGATGCTGGAACACGAGAGTTTCTCGCCAATTCTCGCCGCCGATGGCAAGACCGGATTTGAGAAGGCGCTCAGTATGGCGCCGCACTTGCTTCTGGTGGACCTGCGGCTACCGGGCATGAGCGGCGTGGACGTATGCAAAAAATTGCGTGAGGATCGGGTTCAGACGCCAATCATTGTTCTCAGCGCCATAGGGGACGAGATAGACAAGGTTCTGCTGCTGGAAATTGGTGCTGACGATTATATCGTCAAGCCGTTTGGGACGCGAGAATTGCTCGCACGCATTCGGGCCGTGTTGCGGCGGAGCGGAGATCACGCCGGCCGTGTGGCGCAATTCGGTGACGTGGAAATCGATATCGAGCGTCGCAATATTACTCGCGGCGGCAAAGAAGTGAGAGTGACTCCAGCAGAGTACAACCTTCTGCTTTTTTTTGTTCAAAACCCGGATCGCGTTCTGACCCGCGATTTTATTCTGAACTCTGTTTGGGGATACGAATACTATCCGAACACGCGCACAGTCGACGCGCACGTTGTGCGGTTGCGGCAGAAATTCGAAGCTGATCCGACCGTACCAACGCACTTCCTGACCGTCCACGGAGTCGGTTATCGGTTTCTGCCGTAGCGACCACAAGTATGGCGAAGGTCGTGCTGATCGTCGACGACACGGACAGTGTCGCTTCGGCACTGGCGGTAGCGTTCGAGTTTATTCCAGGAGTAAAGGCTGTGATCGCCAACAGTTCGCTCGAAGCACTGAAATTGTTTACTGCAGAAGAGTGTGGCTTCTCCGCTGTCGTAACTGATTTGCATCTTCCGTCGCTGAATGGTATCGAACTAATTCGTGAGATACGCAGTATAACTGGATACAAAAATCTGCCCGCGATTCTGATCACTGCCGATGAACGCGTTGCGCTCAATTCGGGAACTGTAATGGACGGCCCGAATGCCGTTTTCCACAAGCCATGCTCGTTGAAGGAGGTGAGCCGTGCTCTTGAAGAACTACTTGCATAACGCGGCATTTTCAGTCGTAGTGTTGATCGGAATGGTGGCCCACGCCTCAGCTCAGCAATCTATATCGCCCGATGTTCTGCAGAAAGTTTTGGATCGTTTGGACAGCTTGGAGACGCAGAACGAAGCTCTCCTGGCTGAAGTGAAACAACTGCGGCAGGTCATCAAGGAGGCGCAGGCTGATTCCAGCGGCGCTCAAACCGAACGTTTGCAAGAAGAGGTAGAGGTACAGAAACAAGAAATTAAAGAGCAGGCACAGACGAAAGTTGCTTCATCGCAGAGGTTTTCGATGGCGCTTAGCGGGATGCTCTTATTCGACAGCTATCTGTTCACTGGACAATACCATTCCTCGACTGTATCCAGTGCCGATCTTTATTCTATGGGCGGATCGAGTGCGGGCGCCACGTTGCGGCAATCCATCATTGGGTTGGATTTTGGAGGTCCGCAATTGCCCGGCGGAGGGCAGATTCATGGCTCCCTTTCAATGGACTTTTATGCGCAGGCTACGAATACCTCAACGGGTGTGGACGACATCTTTCGCATCCGGCGGGGTGTGGTGTCCTTCGACTGGGCAAATAGAAGCGTTACAGTCGGCCAAGACAAAAGCTTGATCGCTCCGCTTCAACCAACCTCCTACGCATGGGTGGGCATCCCCCCGCTTTCAGGCGCTGGCAATCTGTGGCTATGGCGCCCGCAAGTTCGATACGAAGAGCGCATCCATATCTCAAAAGCGACTCAGGCTACACTGCAAGCAGCCATTCTGGAAACGGATGAGTCTTACACGTCGCCTTCGTACGTGCCTTCCACTGTTTACGTTCAGCCCGGACGACCAGCGATCCAAGCCCGCATCGCCCTACAGCACCATTGGACCGATGAGACCCAGTTCGCCATTGGAGTAGGGGCGCATGCAAGCGAGACTCATTTACTAGGACACTCCGTACCGTCACGAGTAGTCAGCGTGGACGCGCTATACAGACCACTACAGAAGGTGGAGCTTAGCGGCACTTTGTTCTACGGCGAGAACTTCGCGAATTTGGGAGGCGAACCACCGGGAGTAACGGTAGAAAAGGATGGCGTTGTTATTCCCGTTCATGGAGCCGGCGGATGGATACAACTCGCGTTGCCACTCACCCAGCGCCTTACGTTCAATACTTACGTGGGCCGGCAGGCAAACGACAGTCAAGATATCTATGAAGGCGGAATCTTCCGAACTCTGACTTACGCCGGGAATATGTTGTACCGAGTCGCACCCAACGTGGTGATCGGATTCGAAGCCTCCAGAAACCGAATCGATCAATATGACGCGTACTCGTTGCGTACAAATCGCTATGACGCCACGATTGCGTACCTGTTTTAGTTTGCTCGTCGCGTGCCTCGCGGCCGTCGGATCGGCGAACCGCACGTTCTGCGCGACCGTTTCAGGAGTGGTGGAGATCACGCAGCGCGAGCGCTCCCACGAGGGTCTTCAGGACGTAGTAGTTTGGTTGCAGGCGAGCCGGGCGCGCGTCGGCGATTTGCCCCGGCCGGAACATGTCCAGCTATTGCAGAAGGACAAAATGTTCCATCCGCATGTGTTGGCCGTGAGCGTGGGAACTATTGTGGATTTTCCCAACGCTGATCCTATTTATCACAATGCGTTCTCGAGCTATGATGGCCAGATCTTTGACATTGGTCTTTATCCTCCGGGAACAAGCAGGTCGATACACTTTCGTCGAGCCGGAATTGTGCGCGTATTCTGTAACATTCACCCGACCATGTCGGCGGTGATTCTGGTTTTGGACACGTCTTATTTCACCAAAGCGGGTCGGGACGGCACATATGAGATCCCAAACGTCCCTCCGGGCAGCTACCTACTGAGAGTATTTGACGAGCGCGCAACGGCTGGAGCAGATGTGAATGTTCCGCTGACGGTGGATTCCAGCGGAGCCACCGAGACAGCTCCCGCCATTCATCTTTCTGAACTTGGTTACGTCCGTCCTTCTCACAAGAACAAATACGGCTTAGATTATCCGTCATGGAGCACCGACGCCTCAAGTTATCCGGGTCGGCCGCAATGAATAAGCTGTTCAGCAGAATGCCACTGAGGTGGCGACTGTTCACGGCTACGTCCATTACCATCACGTTTCTTTTTGTGGTCGCTGGGTGGGTGCTGCAGAACTATGCTTTGTCGGTTGCGGACGAGAGCGTCCGCTCTGAGATACGCGCCAGCATTCAAGCTTACGAAGCGATGTGGAAAGCTCGCACGCAAGTACTTTCCGACACAACCGCTCTAATGGGAGCCATGTCTGATGTACGCGCCGCTTTTCAGACCGGCGATCGAAAGACAATCAACGATTCGGCCAGCGAGCTGTGGTCAAGAATTTCAGATGAATCAGCGGCTTTTGTCGTTCTGGACCCTGAAGGCCAGGTGATTACGTCTCTGGGAGCAGGCAGCAACAACTTTTCGCTGCCCCAAATACAGCTTCAGCAAGTCAGGAAGCACTTTCCAGGCCAACTCGCCGGCTATTTGCTGCAGGATCAGAAGCTCTTTTATGTAGTTCTGACACCAGTGTATGTGCAGACGAGTTACCAGCCGATGTTGCTGAATGTACTCTGCGCGGGCTTCCGGATTGACGACCGCGTGGCCGCAGAATTGAAGAAATTAGTACCGACTAGCGATGTTGTATTCCTGAACAGGCATTGGGTCTTTGCTTCAACGCTGGATTCCCGATTCGGACGAATGTCTCCTGCAGCTCTGTCGCCGACACGGGGTTCAGACCGTGGGCGATTACGCGGCGAGGATTTCGTCAGCGCTAGCCAGACGCTGATGGACGTGATGGGAAGACCAATCGCGGAATTGCGCATCCTTCATTCTTATGAGGCGGTGGATGCGTCTCTCGGTCAACTGCGCCGAAGCCTCGCGTTGGCGTGGTTCGTGACCGTTGCCGTGGGCCTGTTAGTAAGTTTGGTGATGACCTATCGTCTGCTTGACCCCATTCGCGTTCTGGTTCGAGCTGCGGCGGAGATCACGTCCCGCAATTACAGCTATCGCGTGCCACTGCATGGAAACGACGAGGTTTCGCGGCTTGCGGCTACCTTCAACGAAATGTGCGAATCCATCGAACGTGCTCGTGCGGACTTGATCAGGCAGGAACAGATGGATACGATCGGCCGTCTGGGCAGTTCATTGGTGCATGATTTACGCAACCCGCTTGCCGCGATCTATGGTGGAGCGGAGATGCTGATGGACGGCAACTTGCCGGCTGAGCACACGAAGCGAATCGCTTCCAACATATACCGCGCTTCACATCGAATGCAAGAACTTCTGCGTGACCTATTAAACGTGTCTCGCGGCGAAACAGGCAACATTGAATGTTGCCGGCTGCGCGACATCGTTGACGCCGCGGCAGATTCAATAGTGGCTCTCAGCGCCGGAGTGCACATCGATATTCGCATCCCCGCCACGACCGAAATAGTTGTGGATCGCACGCGTTCGGAGAGAGTTTTTACAAACTTGTTATCGAATGCCGCGGAGGCCATGCCGGAAGGCGGCGACATCTTTGTTTACATCAAAGATGAAGGTGAGGATGTGACGGTATTCGTCAAAGATACCGGGTCGGGTGTTCCTGACGAAGTGCGAGCCCAACTGTTCCGGCCCTTCGTCACGGCGGGGAAACGCTCAGGCTTGGGCTTAGGTCTCACTCTTTCTCGACAAACGATGCTAGAGCTTGGTGGAGATCTGGACCTTGTGCACGAACCTGGCTCGGGCGCATGTTTCCGGTTGCGGTTTCCCAAGAGTCGCGTCGGGTTGCCTGAACAGCAAACCCAAACCGTCGCATAAGCTCCCACCCGCTTTACTCTCGCTGGAATTTCAGTCGCTACGTCGGGCGGTTCGTTGATATCGTTTCTGGTGGAGACGATTTTTCAGCTATCCGGGATGTAGACTTTGGCAAGCGTGAGCCGTGATCTAAAGCCGGTGGCGAACAGCGTGCGACGTTATGAGGCCGTGCTTCGTCTCAGCGAGGCGCTTTCTATCTGTAGAGAGCCGGAGGAGCTGACGAAGACCCTCTCGGAGCAATTGGGGGAATTCCTCGATTTTTTCCAGTTCTACATCATTGTCTACAGAGAAAATTCCACAGACGTCGAATGGGCCGTGCTGGGCTCAGAGAAGAGTCTCATAAGTGCGTATGCGGATGTGCCAGTCCAAGAGCGGCCGTCGTGGCGCGCGTACGCCACGCAGGAAGCGTTCCATATTGCTGACTGGAACACGGATGAAAGGGTTCCGGCGCGGCTTAAAGAAGGGATAGCAGCCAAAGGGCTGGAAATCGGTCCTCTGGTTTTTGTTCCTTTAACGACGCCGCACCGGCACTTGGGCGCTTTGGGCATATCCGGCTTTCCCGGAACCGTTTACAGCAGCGATGACATTAGCTTTCTGCGGCTGATTGGTCGCGTCGTCGCATTCGCAATTGACGACAACTTCAATCTCAGAAAGGCTGAGGCAGCACAGGCAGAATTACAACGACAGAATGATCAGCTCCAACGCAGCGAGAAAGAGCTTGAAGAAGTAATCGAAATGATTCCGGTGATGGCTTGGTCGGCTCGAGCAGATGGCACAGCTGAGTTCTTTAACCGACGCTGGCTGGACTACGCGGGCCTTTCTGCGGATACAGTGCAAGCCTGGGGTTGGACGAGTGCGGTTCATCCGGATGATCTGAACAGGCTTGTGGATTACTGGCGCGGCGTTTTGGCCGCCGGGCAGTCAGCCGAGATCGAAGCTCGCCTGCGTCGTTTCGACGGAGAATACCGCTGGTTTCTATTCCGCGCGACGCCATCCCGAGACAACGACGGAAGAGTTGTGAAATGGTACGGAACCAATACCGACATTGAGGATCGCAAACGCGCCGAGCAAGCAATAAGCGTGCAGAACCAACGGCTCCAGTTGCTCCTGAAGCTTACAAACCAGATCACCTCGAACCTCGAGTTGCGGGAAGTGCTGCGCGCGATTTCAGCCAGTATTCGTGAAGTCATGCACGGCGACGCAGTACACATCTCGCTGCCCGATGCGGAACCTGGAAAATTCCGCGTGTACGCGTTGGATTTCCCCGAAGGCAAGGGCTTTGTTAAGGAAGAGATGCTCATCACACCCGTCGGCGTCGTCAAGAGAGCTCTTGAGCAATTGGAGCCGGCTATCAGAAGCACGACTGATAGAGACGAGTTTCCTTCCGATTATTATGAGTTGCTGGTCGCTGAGGGGGTAAAGCGACAGTGCGTGATACCGCTTGTGAATCGGGGTCGAGCCATCGGGGCTCTCGCGATTGCCCGGACCTCAGACGACTCCTTCCTGCCCGAAGAGATTCAGTTCCTCGGCGAGGCGTCAGGACAGATAGCCATTGCCATTGAGAATTCGCTCGCCTACCTCGAAATCAGCGAACTCAAAGAGAAGCTCGCTCAGGAAAAGCTCTACCTCGAAGAAGAAATCCGCGGAGGAATGGGTTTCGACCAAATTATTGGAAACAGCCCGGCGCTAAAACAAGTTTTGACGCTAGTCGAAACGGTTGCTCCAAGCGACTCTACAGTTCTGCTACTTGGTGAGACCGGAACAGGAAAAGAGCTGATTGCACGCGCCATTCACGAGCACAGCCGGCGCAAGGAGCGCATATTCGTGAAAGTGAACTGCGCTGCTATTCCAACGGGCCTGCTGGAGAGCGAGTTGTTTGGACATGAGAAAGGAGCATT
>DATBEG010000013.1:0-9453 GCA_036276155.1 Bryobacteraceae bacterium
CTGACGGAGCACCACACGCAGATCTTCCGGACCGATCAGCGGGGCCTGCTCACATTTCGAACGGACGGAAAGCGCGTGGAAATCGAAACTTATCGATAGCCGAACCCGTACGGACATAGAATGTAAGCGGAGGAAAGATGGAACGCGATAGCAACGTGTTTATGTGGTTTTTCAGCGGCGCCGTCCTAGGTGCGGCGGTGGCTTTATTGCTGGCCCCCGAATCCGGAGAACACACCCGGAACCGGCTGGCACGCCAGGCAGAACGCGGCAAGCAAAGTTTTCTGGAATCCAGTCAGGATCTGTTCGAGCGCGGGCGCGAGTTGTACGAGCGTGGCCGTGAGATCGCCGAAGATGCTGCCGCCATGTTCGAGCGCGGACGGCAAATAGCCGAGAAGACGATTGAGGACCGCATCTAATTGCGGCCCCAATCATCTAAAACTTAATTCATACTATGTCCGCAGTCGCTACACCGCCCATCACACTCGCCCCGTTTGTCAACGAGCCGTACACTGATTTCACGAAGCCTGAAAACGCACAGGCCATGCGCCGCGCGCTCGAGAAAGTACGTTCTGAGTTCGGCAAAGAATACGAATTATTGATTGCCGGCGAACGCCGCACGTCGAAAGAGAAGTTTGAGTCGCTCAACCCATCGAAGCCATCAGAGGTGATCGGTGTTCACCAGAAAGGGACCGAACAGGACGCCCGCGATGCGGTTGAGCGCGCGCATGAGTACTTCCCCACGTGGGCTGCTGTGGACGCCGAAGAGCGTGCAGAGATGCTGCTGCGCACGGCCGCCATTTTCCGCGAACGCAAATTCGAATTCGACGCTTGGCTGGTATTCGAAGCGGGCAAGACATGGGCCGAAGCGGAAGCTGAAATCGCCGAAGCAATCGACTTTTGCGAATACTACGCCCGACACGCGATGAAGCTGGCGAACCCAGACCCGGTGGTGCAGTTGCCGGGTGAGCACGACGAAATGGTGTATCTGCCCCTCGGTGTGGGTGTCGTGGTTCCACCATGGAATTTCCCGCTGGCCATCATGGTTGGCATGACGACGGCGGCGCTTGTCGTAGGTAACACGGTAGTGCTGAAGCCTTCAAGTGAAACTCCAACTGTCGGTTCTAAGTTCGCAGAAGTATTGATCGAAGCCGGTTTTCCTGCTAGAAGCTTTTCACTGCTGATCGGCAGCGGCGCGGCTATAGGCGACACCATCGTTTCTCATCCGAAGACTCGGTTCATCTCCTTCACCGGATCGCGGGATGTGGGTCTGCATATCAACGAACTGGCTGCCAAAACGCCAAAGGGCCAGCTCTGGATCAAGCGCGTTATCGCCGAAATGGGCGGCAAGGACGCGATCATCGTCGATCGCGAAACAAATGTAGATCAGGCGGTGCTGGGCGTTCTCTACTCTGCATTTGGCTACCAGGGACAGAAGTGCTCGGCATGTTCGCGCGCCATTGTGGATGAAGCCATCTACGACGAGTTTCTGAACAAACTCAAGCAGAAGGTCGGCAGCTTGACGATCGGGCCTTCCGACGATTTCAACAATTACATGGGCCCGGTGATTAGCGCGCGTGCACAGAAAACCATTCTGAATTACATCGAAAAGGGCAAGAACGAGGGACGGCTGATCGCAGGCGGAGAGAAGGCGGAAGGCGACGGCTATTTCATCAAGCCGACCGTAATTGCCGACATTGATTCGAAGGCAGCAATTTTTCAGGAAGAGATCTTTGGGCCGGTCTTGGCGGTTACCAAGGCGAAGGATTTCGACGACGCGCTCCGGCTGGCGAACGACTCTGAGTACGGCCTCACCGGCGCTGTGTTCACGACGAATCCGTCGAAAGCCGAAAAAGCCAAGCGGCAGTTCTTTGTTGGAAACCTGTACATCAACCGGAAGTGCACGGGCGCAATGGTGGGAGCGCATCCGTTCGGCGGGTTTAATATGTCGGGCACAGATTCCAAGGCTGGCGGACCCGACTACCTGCTGCAATTTGTGCAAGCGAAATCGATCGCGGAGAAGATCGGCTGAGCCCGCTATACTAAAGGTACCCCGATCAGAAGGGGACTATCTAATCACAACTACAGGGTCGATCATGATCGACGCGACGAAAGGGAACCGTTCCGCGGTTCCCTTTTCGCTTTTGTGGCATGATGCAAAGAATGTTTGTTCGCTTGCTCGCCGCCGCACTTCTCTGTTCCCCGATTCTGACGCCCTGCCGGGCGCAAACTGTTAAGTCTCCCGTCAACGGAACACGTTATCCCCGGCTGGCGATTCGCAACGCCATGATCATCGACGGCAATGGCACGCCGGCTTCCGGTCCGAAGGACATCATTGTCGAGAACAATAAGATCATCGCGGTAATCCCGCTGGATGCAGTAGCAATGCAGAACGGTCGAGGAGGAAAGCGCATGCCCGCGGATGCCGAGATTGACGCGACGGGCAAGTACGTGCTCCCGGGCTTGATCAATGCTCACGCACATACTCAGGACGAGCGCGGAGGCATTCCCCAGCCCATCGATTATGAACTGAAGATCTGGCTGTCCTGCGGCATCACAACCGTGCGCGACGTCGGCAGCGATACGAAAAAGACGCTCGCGCTACGAGCCAAGAGCGCTGCCGGCGAGATTGCGGCCCCGCGGTTCCTTGTGTATCCCATGTTCAACGCTCAACAGCCTGTACCAACGACGCCCGAACAGGCTCGGGCGCGCATCCGTGAGTACAAAGAAATGGGCGCAGACGGCGTCAAATTCCTGGGCATGTACCGGGACATCATGGAAGCCGCCGAAGACGAAGCCCATAAGCTGAATCTGCCTATTGCTCATCATGTGGGAGTGGAAGAGACGAATGCCTGGGATGACATTCGCTTCGGAACACGCAGCATCGAGCACTGGTACGGCATTCCGGATGCCGCAATTCCCGATGGCGTCCAGAACTTCCCGCCGAACTTCAACTACAACAATGAGACGGACCGCTTTCGCTACGCCGGACACCTGTGGCGGGAAGCCGACCCCAAGAGATTGCAGGAAGTTCTCGGCGCTATGGTGAAAGCCAACGTGGCGTGGGTACCGACGCTCGACATCTATGAGGCGAGCCGCGATCTACAAAGAGCGCAGAATCAGCCCTGGTTCCGCGAGTATCTGCATCCCACGCTCGAAGAATACTTCCGTCCCAATCCGCGCAATCACGGCTCCTATTTCCTCGGCTGGACCTCCAATGACGAGGTCTTCTGGAAGGAAAACTATCGCATCTGGATGGCGGCTCTGCGCGATTTCGAGCGCATGGGCGGCACAATCGGCGTGGGCGACGACGCAGGCTTTATCTATCAGATCTATGGCTTCGGTTTGCTACGTGAACTGGAACTGCATGAAGAAGCCGGATTCAATCCAATCAAAGTGATTCAGCACGTCACCGGCAACAACGCGAAGATTTTGGGCATGGAAGGAAAGATCGGCGGCGTGCGGCCGGGCTATTTTGCCGATCTGATCGTCGTAAACGGCAACCCGCTCGAGAACATGAAGGTCCTATATCCCACCGGCGTTGAGGCAATCAAAGAGGGCAAGCAGATCCACACCGGCGGCATCGAATGGACTATCAAGGACGGTTACTGTTATCACGTTCCGACAATCTCGGCAGAAGTGCGCCAGATGGTCGCGTCCGCAAGAGCGAGCCAGAACCACGCCGTATCTGCACAAAACTGAGTTGTCGGCGTCATACGTAATGTATGAGATCAGTTGCAGCTTTATTCGCTCTTATCTCACCGTTACTCCCGATCCACGATGCTCAAACTGGACGTCAAACCGCCGCAAATACTCCCCAAGCAACGATTGAAATGACTGGGTCCACCAATACCGCGCCCATGAAGCTTGCCGTCACGTCCGCGGGAGCAGCGCAGGTTCACGTTCGCGAGGCCGGAGGCATTAGAAATAATGTCGAGGCGCAGATTTCAAGCCGACTCTTCGAAGATATTCAGGCGGCCGGCTCTCTTGATGCTTTGCCTCGCACCCACTGTGTGAAGAGCGTTTCTTTTGGGACCTCGCTGTATTTGGAATTTAATGGGGAGCGTTCACCCGATTTAAGTTGTCCCGCTGCGCCGGATTCAAAGACCGCAATTTTGAAAAAAGACGTTCAGGACATCATGCAGGCTTCACACGCCACCCCGCGAGCAGGCCCGCACGTTTCGCTACGGCAGCAACTACCAAAGTAGCCGGCTTCACGGCCTGGATGGTCTTTTCATCTAGCCGTCACACGTTTTCAGTGAGCGGGAAATTCCGTATTGACGTCCGTTAATTTCGAGCTTAAAATGCAAAAGAATCTGGAGAGACAGAATATGCTATTTGGCACTCCATTTCCGGTGGAATCCCGCAATAGACATTACGGTCTAGCCAAGAATGCTCCTGCAATGCAAGTAATCCCCGACGGAAGTGGCAAACTCCGGATGGGTACCCTCATCAGGCTGCCGGACGGAGCCGAGGTAGAGCTTTGCGGCGAGGGATTTAACGATCGAACCGCCAAAGTGCATTGGGCAGGCGCCACCTATTACGTCTTCCTGGACGATCTGCAGTCCACTAGCGGGTCGCTGGCAGCTTGCGGGTGATTGGCCGGACTACTTCGTCATTCCGCGTGTTTCGTCGATACTGACGAACTCGTTGGCTTGCACATTCTTAAATTGCTGCCGAGCGCCACTGGGCCACTCGACAACTAGGTCTGCTGTTTTGTCTTTCCCAAGGCCGAACGTGAGCGCCAGATCGCTTTGAGAGCAGTAGCTGGACCCACTGTGAACTGTCTGCCATTGCTTGCCCACCCCGCTTTCGATACGCACAACAGCGCCTAACCCGCTTCGGTTGGATTTGGTTCCGTTCAGGCGCACCGTCAGCCAGTTATTGCGATTACCCCCTTCGTTAGTGAACAAAACCGGCGATCCGCCATTCTGGCTGACCAGAATATCGAGATCACCATCGTGATCGAAGTCGGCATAAGCCGCGCCACGAGCGAGCATGGCACGACGGAAGTCGCTACCCAGTTCCGCACTGACGTTTTCGAATCGTCCCCCACCTTGATTACGGAACAGCAAAGGCGGTTCCCGATACTGCACCTTTGGCTGAATGTGATTGATGTCCGGCTCGATGTGGCCGTTAGCGGCGAAGATATCGGGTTGGCCGTCCAGATCGTAATCGAAAAAGAACGCGCCGAAAGTCAGGCTCAGAAGACTCGAATGGCCCACAGTCGATTTCGGCGCTTCGTCCACAAAGAAACCATTCCCTTCGTTGTGATAAAGCCCGATCATCTGGTTGGCGAAATTACCGACCAGCAGATGCGGCCGTCCCGAACGATCGTAGTCCATGGCGTCGACGCCCATGGCGCCCCGGGCGACGCCGTCTTCTCCAAAGGCGACCCCGGCCTGCATTCCCTCTTCGGTGAACGTGCCGTTGCCGTTGTTCCGATACAGTTTGCTGGGCTGTGTGTCATTCGAGACAAAGATATCGGGCCATCCGTCGCCGTTGTAATCAAAGACGACCACACCAAGAGACTTGCTGGTCGAGTCGGCGAGCCCTGCCTTCTGCGTGACATCCTCGAAATGGCCGTTGCCGAGATTGTGATAGAGCCTGCTGGATGTCCCCTTGTAGGACTCGGGCGTGCAATAAGATTTTGTCGCGCCGTCCAGTGAGCACCAGAGATCCTTCTGCGGGCTCCAAGTAACGTAATTTGCGACGAACAGATCGGCTTTGCCGTCCCGATCATAGTCAAGCCAGGCAGCACTCGCACCGAAAGTCGCGTTGTGGATTCCCGCCGCTGCGGTGACATCGTGAAAATGGCCGTGCCCCTCGTTGTGAAAAAGGTGATCCCCATCGAGAGCCGTGATGTAAACATCGGGGAGACCGTCGTTGTCGTAGTCAGCGACGGCGACACCCATCGCGTACATCGGGACGTCCAGACCGCTGCCGCGAGTGGCGTCCCGGAACGTGCCGTTACGATTGTTGAGATAGAGCGCGGAGGTCGTCCGCGGGCCGTGCCCTATGAAATCCGATCCATTCAGGAGCAGAACATCAGCCCAGCCATCACCATCTAGATCGATGAAAGCGCAACCGGACCCAAGAGTTTCCGGCAGATACTTTTTGCCGGTCGCGCCGTTGTGGTGAACGAAGTTAATACCTGCCGCGCGCGTGCAATCGACAAATTGGATCGCGTTGGCCGGCGGAGTGAAGCTAGCGGCCGTAACCGCCGCAGCGGTAACACCGGCGACCACAGCATGGAGATAGGGTGCGAAGCTTTGCATCTATTGCATGGGCAGCGGCATTGATTCATGGTCGTGAATCTGCTGCCGTTCATTATTGTCTTCCGGACTCGTCATCCGGCGCTGGGCAGTGATGGTTTGCGATGCTTCATCGGCCTTGAAGCGCTGAAACAGAATCTGCTCTCGTTTCGCGTTTGCGTCATCTCGAAGACCCCGGTAACAGAGCATGGCCGTGTAATGCATCTGGACGTCTTCCGGATCGATATCGCAGACGCGCTGCAGATAATTTACCGCCTCGGTATATTTTCGTTGCAAGAACAGAATGCGGGCAATCTGGTTGAGCACGACGCGGTCACGCGGATACTGCGACTCCACGCGTTTAAGCGATTGGAGGGCCAAATCATAGTTCCCGTCGGACTTCTCGATGAGCGCGCGGAAGTAGTAAATCCGTCCAAGTGAAGAATTGAGTTTCAGAGCCTGTTCGATATAGGGCTTCGCGCGATCCGTTTCGCCTTCCTGAATCAGAGTGCGGGCGGTATTTAGCGGCGCGTCTGCGTAGTGCGGGTCGGCCTCGGCTGCTTTTTGAAATGCGAACTCAGCGGCTTTCAGGTCGCCTTGCAACAGCAGGCCGATGCCCCAATCGTTCCAGCGCTCGCGCGTTCCGTACTTTGCGACGGCATTCCACGCTGTGGGGCGATCTGTAATGGGAATGGTTAGATTCGATTTGGCAAGCACGACTGTCGGCAGATCCGGGATCTGCCCTTTTAGCTTTCCGGAGACGTTTTGCGGAATGTTGTGCGGATCGAAGCTGTAGTCAAGCCCGTTATGATCAGCAGCCAGCAATAGCTTCGGCTGACCCGGTCTTGGCTGGCCGGCGTACGCGAATTGCGTGTAATACCAGGAGAACTTGCGATAGTTCAGCTTTGCGGTGAAATGAATGTGTCCTTTGGCGGATTGGGGGACATGCACCAGGTAGTGGGCGACATCCGCCGCGCCGGGCGGTATCAAACGCACATACAGAACGCTGCGCGCCTGCCAGGCGTTACGCTTATTGATGGGATTTCCCTCGGCATCGAGTTGATACGAGCGATAGAAGTGCGCGCCGGGATCAACCGGTCCTTTGCCATTCTGCTCCACGCCGCCGCTCCAGAAAATGCATTTACCAGAATCGTCTTCGGCTTTTAGCTCCAGCCAGACGTCGAACGCATCCACAGTTCCACCCGGGAAGAAGTGGCCTATTTTTCGGGTTCGGACAACGATATCAACACGAGCCGTGCTGCCCGGCTGAAGCGTGAGGCCGGAAATGTCCGCCGGCGCGGCAACCGCGCTCACTTCGCGGATGACAGCCGGTCCGGATTGCTCCGCTTCTTCGCCGACCGCAAACGTGGTGTTGAGTTTGGGCGCGTTGCCACCTCGCCGCACCATTTCGGTATTCTGCTTCTGGCGAATCACAGGACTTACGGCGAAGATATCGACTGAGATAAAGCCCGATTTCAAGAAGTTTTCAACCAGCGCCAGTTGCTTCTGATCGTCGTTGACGAAGGGAACAGCGGTGTTCGCCGCGGGGAAAGAATGCGAGTGAATCTTGCCGCTGATGTTCCCCGGGTCGTGCGAGTCAACAAGCGGCATGTGACAGTCGGCGCAATTACTGACTTTCGCCGGATAGTAGAAAGAGCGCGCGCCCTCACCGGAGACACCGCTCGCCTGCCAGTTGTCGTAATCATTGAAGCCGCGGAACCAGCGATATTGATTCACCGGAACATCCAGGTGAACCTTGTGACAGGCGGAACAATATGCGGAAGTGTTCTGCCGCATGAACGGCTTCATGAACGTACGCCTGTGCGCCTCCGGAGCAGCGTACGTGACGAAGCGCTCCAAGCTGTGCATCAGTGGATTTGCGCTGTTGGCCACCTCGTGCAGCGGCGGATAGGACATCGTGAAGCCCCCGTTGCCAACCGTGCCGGCGACGTGAACCATCGAATGGCACGACATGCAACTCAACCCGGCTTGCGCTTCGGGAGTGTCGATTTGCTCTTTGATGGGCCGATCAAAACGGCCATTGAAAAAGACAGCGTGATCGTGGCAGCCCGCGCACCATTTGCTCGGCTGCGTCCCAACAACGGATTGCATGTACTCAATCGATTTTCGATAGAACTGGTTGTTGAAAGATGCAAAGTGATGCGCCGACGACTTCCACTGTTCGTAAATGTCGCGATGGCACTCGCCACACTTCTTCGACTCCATGAAGAACGACGATGGCACCAGATGGCCATCACTCGTTTTCGAGCCTGCGGGAAAGAAAGGGCTCTTGGGACCGGCACCTTCCTGGTCCATGCTGAGCGCAACCTGGCGCGAGTTGACGATCTTGTCCTCCGGATGCGGCATCCATCGGAATGCTATTCCGGCAATCAACACACAGGTGGCGGCGGCCAGCGCAATCTTTGTGGCAACATACTGACGCGTGCGCCCGAACCAAACTGCAAAAGCGCAAAGCGAGAGAACAACGTGGATGAATAAGACAACGCGGTGATCGTGCGTATTGCCGACGACGGCTAGAACAACACCCGTCAGTGCCGAGGCGATAACCCAACCCATGCGCAGGTTAGCGCGCGCCCAGATAAGCGCCACAATGCCCAACGCCGCACCGAGGCCAACATGCAGCAGAAGATTGGCAACATTAAACGCCGTGGCTGTCGGAAATGCCCAAAGCAGCGCGCTGTTGGTTGCCAGCACGGCCAACGAGATAACAACCGCGAATTGGACACGGCGGCTCATAGCTATTCGGCGCGCTTTGCCGGAGTGAGCGGCCGAATCAGGCGCAATGCCGGACGGGTCAGATATTCCGAGACATACCGCTGATGTTCGGAATCGCTAGGATAATGTTCGCCAGGCTTGAAAGGATAGCTGCTCATGGCATGGAACGGAAGCGGCAGCACGGACTGGCTGAACGCCGTGTTGGCGTCCGCGTCCTTCGCCCACCCGTCTACTAACAAGAGAAAGTCGCGTTTCCAGCCATTCTGTAGCGATGGTAGCTTGTCGGCAGGATATTCAAGCTTCAATTCGTCCCCCGAGCCCATCACAATCAGTTTGTCGTCTACGCCTGTAACCAGCGGCCTCACATCGCCATAACGGGTGTACATGCCCGGAGTGGGATTCCAACTGGACGTAAAGCGCACGTCGTCATAGACAAACTGTTCGGGTTGCTGGCGCCGCGGGTCGA
>DATBEG010000014.1:0-130504 GCA_036276155.1 Bryobacteraceae bacterium
CGACGAAGCAACAGACTACAAGACATTTAAGTGACACAAAGGCCTCGAACTGGGGGGCAGTCGCAAACTTAGATACCGACCCACCACTTCGAAGCTAGGCTTTTTGCCGTACGGAATGCATAAACGGGATGCAAAGATTTCGTAAGGAGAGGCGGTACAGAACGGAAGATCACAGGTCAAACGGCATAACAGTTCAGAGGAGATAAGCCGAGATTCTTCATCAAGGAAGCTCCTGTGCCGAAGAATTCCCCGGATTCGATGCCGGTGCTGAGAGCGCCTGTGTGTCCGATTGCCGAGGCAAAGTAGCCCCAGCGAGACAGTCTGCTGGGCCGGGCCGCTTATGTTATCCTTCGTGTGTCCGACGTTATCCGCAAAGGGGACGTAGTTCAGTTGGTTAGAACGCCGGCCTGTCACGTCGGAGGTCGCGGGTTCGAGCCCCGTCGTCCCCGCCAAATTCCTTTACAATCCGATTGAGTAGGCGGCTGTTCGTGGCAAACTGTTCAGCATGAAACGACTTTGCCTTCTGCTTTTGCTGCCACTGGGCGGCTTTGCAGCGGAGACAATGCCACCAGCAGCGGAGCAACAGCTTGCCCGCGAAATCTACAAACAACTGATCGAGATCAAGTCGGGGTTTACAACTGGGGCGACCACACCCGTCGCGGAAGCTATGGCAGCGCGGTTTCGGGCAGCGGGTTTTGCGGATACCGATATTTTTGTCGGCGGGGCGGCGGCGCACAAGGCGAATCTAGTGGTTCGTTATCGCGGGACGGGCGCACAGAAGCCGCTATTGCTCCTGGCCCACGAAGACGTCGTCGAAGCAAAGCGGGAAGACTGGAGCGTCGATCCATTCGTTTTCTTGGAGCGCGACGGCTATTTCTATGGACGCGGCAGCACGGATGACAAGGCCCAGGCAGCCATATGGGTTGCGACGCTGCTGCGCATGAAGCGCGAAGGAGTGAAGGCGAATCGCGATATTATTCTGGCGCTGACGGCGGATGAAGAGGGCGGCGGTCCTTACAATGGCGCGGACTGGCTAGTAAAGAATCATCGCGATCTCATCGATGCGGAGCTTTGCCTCAACGAAGGCGGCTGGGGCGAGATGGCGAATGGGAAGAAGATCGCGAACGATGTCCAGGTAAGCGAAAAGTATGTGATCAATTTCCGGCTGGAGGTTCACAACAAGGGCGGGCACAGTTCGCTACCGGTAGCGGACAACGCGATCTATCACCTGGCGGGCGCGCTGCAAAATCTGTCGAAATTCGGATTTCCGCTGAAGACGAACGACGTGACACGGGCGTACTTCGAAAAGATGGCTAACATCGCGACTGGGCCGATTGCAGCGGCAATGGCGCAGATTGCCAGCGGGTCACAGGCGGCCATGGAGCAGGTTGCCGCGGCATCGCCAGTTTGGAACTCAACGTTGCGCACGACATGTGTGGCAACCGAACTAGAAGGCGGTCATGCGGCGAATGCCTTGCCTCAGCTTGCCGCTGCAAATGTAAACTGCCGCGTAATGCCGGATGATTCACCGGATTACGTAAAGAACACGCTGAGGAAGGTTTTTGACGACGACAAGGTCGAGATTTCGATTCGCGGTGAGGTCAGCCAGGGACCGTCCTCGCCACTGAACCAAGCCTTGATGCATACCATCCAGCAAGTTACAAATGCCGTCTGGCCGGGAGTACCTGTGCTGCCCACGATGGTTCCGGGTGCGACGGACGGCAGATATCTACGCGTTGTCGGCATCCCCACTTACGGTGTGCAAGGCTTCTTTCTGGACGTAAATGACATGCGCATGCATGGCAGAGATGAGCGCATGCCCGTGCAGTCGTTTTATCAGGGTCAGGCGTTTCTTTACGACCTGGTGATGCAGCTCGGCGGGGCGAAAACGTAGCGGTCGCCGCTAAATCGGTGGTAGCATCACCGATTATGCGATCTTGTGACATTGGCAGCAGACCTGGGTTCAGCCCATGGGAACCGGGGGACACTAAGATATGAGTTTCTTTTCCAAGCAATTCATCGATGTCATCCAGTGGACCGAGAGCGGTAACGGCACGCTCGCATACCGCTACCCCATGGAGGACATGGAGATCCAGAGCGGCGGCAAGCTGACGGTGCGCGATTCGCAGATGGCAGTGTTTGTCAACGAGGGTCGCATCGCCGACGTCTTTGGCCCCGGGCTGTACACGCTCAGCACGCATACGCTGCCCATCCTCACTTATTTGATGAACTGGGACAAAGCGTTCCAGTCTCCGTTCAAATCAGACGTCTATTATTTTTCGACGCGCATCCAGATCGATCAGAAGTGGGGCACTCCCAACGCGATCACGATCCGCGATAAGGAATTCGGCGCAGTGCGCATGCGGGCATTCGGCATCTACTCGTATCACATCAGCAACCCGAAGATCTTTTATGAGAAGGTCAGCGGCACGCGTGCGATCTATCGGGTCGACGATCTCGACGGGCAATTGCGGAACACGATCATCGGGCGCATGACTACAGCCTTTGCGGGCAGTACGGTGGACTTCCTCGACATGGCTGCCAATCAGGTGCGCCTGGCGGAGTTGATGCAGAAGGAACTCACTCCGGTGTTCGGGGATCTCGGTCTCACGCTGGACAGTTTCGTCGTGGAGAATGTGTCTCTACCGGAGGAACTGCAGAAAATGCTGGACCAGCGGATCAGCATGAACATGCTGGGTGACATGGGCAAGTATACGCAGTTTCAGGCGGCACAATCGTTGCCAATCGCGGCGGCAAATCAGGGCGGAGTGGCCGGATTAGGTGTTGGGTTCGGCGCCGGCATGGCCATGGGCCAGCAAATGATGAATGCAATGAATCCGGCAGCACCCGCAGGGACAGCGCCGACCGGGACAGCAGCTGCGGCGCCGCCTGCAGCAGACAAGAAGTTCTGTACCAACTGCGGTCAGTCGATTGGAAGAACGGCGAAGTTCTGCCCCGAGTGCGGAACCGGGCAGTAGATCAGTACCACTGTCTGCTGGTCGCGCGCGAATAGTTGCTCAAATTTCCGCTCTCGTTTTCCATGTGCTCGAAAACCGATTGGATAGCCACGCGACCGGGGCCGTACAGCCGCAGCCAAATGCAGCGATAGGTGCGATAGCCCCAGACGCTACCCGCTGGATGGTCGAAGTGCAACTCCATCTGCACAGTTGGATCTTTGAAGACGAACGCGGTCGGCTTGATCAGGATGGTCTCGTCCGGGGCGAGATGGCGGGTGAAGACGCTTCCGCCAGCGTGTAGCAATAGCAATCCAGGTGCGGAGGGCGCTGAAAAACTGTCCACAAACATGCCGATGGGATAACTCGTTTCGGTATCGTTTCCATTTCGAACCGAATACCAGACGTTCGATTGAAACCAGTCGTATCTCACGTTCGATGTGGCAACCAGGAACATGTGTTCGCGAACGTCTACACTTTGTCCCGGATGGAGCGGTAAGGCGATGACATCGCCGGGCTGATCTTTCGAGAATGCGATGTGACCGGGTCCTTGCGCCTCCGTCATGACGAGCGGGAGGCCGGCGAACATGCGCTTCCAACCGCCGCGCATCGACATCGGCGTCATGTTCACAGCGGTGTCCTTCCACAGCAAAACGTGGTGGCTGAAGTAGACGCTGTCGCCGGCAGCAAGGTTCATATCGGCCACCGGGACGTACAGACCTTCAATCTGACAGGAGGAGTTGCCGATCTGCAGCCTCGCCATGTCGCGGCGCGGCGGAAGTTCAATCCAGCCGGAGCGTGTCGTTTGCGAATGCGCTTGCAAAGACGCTCCGCAGAATGGGCAGGTTGAGCCGGCCGACGGCGGAAGAACAGAGACGCACCATGGGCATTTCGTCGGCTGAGAGGCGACGGGAGGCGCACTGAATTGCACGGCGTCGGGGTGGAGAAACGATTGCGAATTCTGGCGTATCTGCGGCTCGGCGTTCACAACCGGAGGCGCAGATGCCGGCGATGTATTCATCTTCTGGCCGCAGTTGGTGCAGAAATTCGAACCCGCTGCGAGTTGGGTCCCACAATTGATGCAGAACATGGCTATTCGTTCTTGTGGTGCACGTACATGGACTGAATGCCGACTCGGCCGGGCCCAGTCATTTTCGCGAGGCTCATGTTTGTACCGCCAAAGAACCCCGTTCCGAGCTTCTGAAATTCGACTTCCATGGTGACGGCCGAGTCTTTGTAGAGGAATGCACCGGGTTCGAGGACGATGCTTTCGCCGGCTGCCAGTCGCCTTTCAAAGACGTTGCCGTAACCGTGAAGAATCAACAGCCCGGGAGCGCCGCGCGTGACGAAGCGATCCATGTACATGCCCTGCCCGCCAAAAAGGATGTTCGCCAGACCCTTGATGCGAACGAAAGAGTAATCGAGATTGTGAGAGCAGAGCAGGAACGCGTGTTCGCGGACATCAAGTTCCATGCCGGGGTGAAGCGGCAGCACGATCAGCTCGCCGGCCTGATCTCGGGAGAAGGCGATGCGGCCAGGACCGGACGCGACGCTGATGACGAAAGGCATGCCCGCGAACACTCGCTTGAATCCACCCGAGAGCGACATGACGCTGAGCGGAACGCTTTCGTCCTTCCAGAGCATCACGTGATGCTCGAAGAAGATCGAATCGCCGAGCCCGAGGTTGATCTCCGCAACGGGCACGATTTCGCCTTCCACCTGACAAGTGCTGGAGTTGAAGTGGATCTCGGTCATGTCCCGGATCCGCGGCGCTTCACGCCAACCCGACTCGCTAATAAGGTTGCGAATGTCGAGCGGTGCGCCGCAAGCCGAGCACGCCGTGGCGCTCTTGTCGTTCATGCTTTGGCACCACTGGCACTGGATGCGTTCGAACTGTCCGGCGGAAAGCGGAGCTGCTGCTTCGTTAGTCACGAAGATTCCTCAAGTGAATAAGATTTACAAACGACGTGCGGGGACGATTATATCTACAAGTCAACGGCCGACAACGCACTGCGCGATAGCTTGGCACGGGCAGATGAGTTCCCTGGATGTGTTTACCACGCATTGCTTGGCTGCCAGGCTACTTGGCACGATAAACCAGTGACAACCTGGTTTGACCGACCAATCGGTAGTTCGACAGCCACTGTTTCACTTCGGGGTAGACATCGGGCCGGAGTTTCGGGTTCAGCAGACCAAGGCCGTCGACAATCCACGTGGGGTGAGTGCGCACAAGCTCCAGACGGTTTGCGGCGGCCGGTTCACTGTAGATGGCATCGGTTGCGGTCAGATGGCGGTCGGCCGGAACGCCGGTGAGCGGCTGGGAATCCCAAAAGAGACCGGGCGGGATGAGCCGTGTGAAGACGTAGATATCGGGACGATAGCCCCACACGAAGAGCGTGTCACCGGGGTGCGCAATCGGTCGCAGGACGCGGGCGACATCCTGACTATCGAGGTCCAGGTTGACATCGATCCAGTTCGGAGCGCGGTTTGTCAGGTCGTCGTATGCAAGAGAGAAATAGCGTGGGCCGAAGCGAATCAGGGGGACCAGGAGACAAATCGTCGTCGCTAGGAGCGCCGGTTTGCGATATTCGCGGAATGCGAGCACCAAGCCGCGAGATGCCGCGATCACCATTGCCGGCAGAAGCTGTAGAAAATAATGCGGAGCGAACCGGGTACCAAGACACGCGGCAGCAAACGAAAGCACAATCCAGGTACCCAGCTCGAATCGACGCCGCCGATCGAAGCGCATAAAGCCGAATACAGCTCCCACCGCTAGCGCCGCATGAAAGCCCAGCCAATCCGCCGTGCGCGTAACACCTACGTGCAGCGGGTGCGCTACCGGAGAGCCCTTCGCATAGATGAGGCCCCAACTCCAGACCTGCTGGATGTACCCGGGCCAGGCCCCAAGCAGAACCAGGATCGCGGCGCCGGTGGCCGTTGATACGGCAAAACCGACGGAGAGAAGCAGCCAGTCCGGCCACAGCCACAAGGCACATACCAGCAGCACGAACAACGCTTTGGCGTTGGCGATAAATGCAATACCCGTAAAGAATCCGGCCCAGAGCGGCTGTTTGCGCGCAGCGAACAAAATCGCGGCAAAGTGCGGGACGATCATCACCGCATCGGCCGCAAATGGGATCACTGTAGAGGGCAGGTAGAAAGTTGTGAAGAACGCGAACAGTAACGCCGCAATCGCGCCTTCGATTTCAGACCACCACAGGCGAGCCAGACGATAGCAAAGAAGGCAGCCCGTCAGTATATAAGCGGCATCCAGGACGCGCAATGCCCAACCCGAGTGACCGCCGATCAATAGGTAATAAAGAGCGCTGAGAGGCGGCTTGTCGTACCAGAAATCGCGGTATGGAATCTTGCCATGAAGTGCCTGGAGAGCTGCCGCTAAATGGTAGTCCTCATCGGCCCATAGCAGATGAACATGAGCAAGCCGGAAGCAGCTAAGCAGAATCGCGAGACCGGCGCACCATAGGAGACGTGACCGGTACGAGTTAGGGGAGGCAAGATGCACCCACCGCGTATCATAAGACATAGAGTACAAATGGCAGGACCGGACGCTTAGTGGACCCTTCCGCACGCAATAGAACCCTTCAGACTGTGGAAATTTCCAAGTCGTACAACGGGCGCAAGGTTGTGGACAACGTCTCTGTCCGAGTCGAGCAGGGCGAAGTTGTCGGACTGTTGGGTCCGAACGGAGCCGGCAAAACGACTTCTTTTTATATCATCGTCGGGCTGATTAGTCCCGAATCCGGTGAGGTGCTGCTGGACAACGAGCCCATCACGCAACTGCCCATGTACATGAGGGCGCGCCGGCGCATCAGCTACTTGCCCCAGGAGCCATCGGTGTTCCGAAAGCTGAGCGTGGAAGACAACCTGATGGCCATTCTGCAGACGCTGAAGATCAGCCGCCGGGAACGGCGCGACCGAATGCAGGAATTAATCAGCGATCTAGGACTCGAGACCGTGCGCCACAGCAAGGGCTACATGCTGTCGGGCGGGGAGAGGCGCCGGGTGGAGATTGCGCGATCGCTGGTATTGCACCCTGATTTCATCCTGTTGGACGAGCCTTTCTCGGGAATCGATCCAATTCAGGTTATCGAGCTGCAGAGAATCATTCAGGACCTGAAGCGCCGCGGGATTGGCATCCTCGTTACGGACCACAACGTGCGCGAAACGCTTGCCGTCACCGACCGGGCTTACATCATCAGCAACGGCCGAATTTTCCGGGCTGGTTCGCCGGATTCGCTCAGCCGTGACCCCGAAGTGCGCCGGATCTATTTGGGGGAAAACTTCTACTATCTCGCGCCGAACCAGGAAACCCTCGTAACAAAATAGCCAAAATCCTGCCCTTCCGCGGCGTTTTTCTCGTCCCGGGAGGGGCCCGCACCGGTGTTAGACTGAGGGCAATGAGTTCGCTTTCGCAACGCCTACATTTAGGAGTCCAGCAAAAGCAAATACTCACGCCTGGCCTGGTCCAGATGGTCACGGTGCTTCAGCTCAACCGAATGGAGCTGAAGGACATGATTATCAACGAAATTGCCGAAAATCCGGTGCTCGAGGAGGGTTCAGAGGCGGCCGAAGAGCTCACGCCGGCTGAAGTGCAATCCTTGCTCGAGCGCGAGCGATCGGCCGATCCCGCCGATCAGGCGATTCTCGAGAAAGTCGATCAGCGCGAGACCCTACAGCCGTTTGAGTTGGATGGTACAGGCGATTCTGCGGTGGATGGCGCAGGCGGCGACGGAAGTGAGCCTCCGAGCATGGCAGCCGCCGCGGCGGCGGTCCCGGAGGACGCTCCCAAGCAAGAGACCACCGACCCGTTCGACGAGATCGATTTTGGCAGCTTTTTCGATGACTACCTCGACCCCGGCTTCAAGAGCCCGGCATCGGAGTCGGTGGAAAAGCCCTCGTTTGAGACGTTCCTCTCATCTCCCGTCACACTCAGCGATCATCTGCAATCGCAATTGAGCGTATTGATTCTTCCGCTGGGCGCAAGGCAAGCGGCGAACAGCATCGTCGGGAACCTGGAAGAGAGCGGGTATTTAACCACTCCGCTGGAAGAAATTGCGGTAGCCGAAGGCTTGAGCCCGCACGAGATGCAGGCCGGTTTGAAGGCGGTCCAATCATTGGATCCGACAGGCGTGGGTGCGCGAAGCCTGCAGGAATGCCTGCTGCTGCAGTTGGATGGCCGTGGATGCCGTGACGGCGTTGCCTGGAAGATTGTCCACGATCACCTGAAGCTGCTGGAGAACCGCCAGTTCTCACAATTGGCTAAGGTGATGGGCCGCCCGATGAAGCACGTTCAGATTTCCTTGCATGTGATTCAACATCTGGACCCCGCGCCAGGTCTCCGCTATTCAGGCGGTGGGGCGCGACAGGTTGAGCCGGATGTCTACATCGATAAAGAAGCTGAAGACTACGTCATCACGCTGAACGATGACGATATCCCGCAGATCCGCCTCAACGGCGAATATAAGCGGATGGTGGATCGGGAGCAGGAACCGAACAAGGACATCCGGAACTATGTCAAGGAGCGGTACGCGTCCGCCTTGCAGCTCATTAAGAATATCGAGCAGCGGAAGCAGACGATTCTGCGCGTCTGCCATTCGATAGTTCGGCGGCAAACCGAGTTTCTGGAACATGGCATCGACCAGTTAAAGCCGATGATGATTAAGGAAGTCGCCGAGGAAATCGGCGTCCATCCTTCGACGGTGAGCCGTGCGGTTGCTAATAAATACGCCCACACGCCCCAAGGTGTTTTTGAGCTTCGATACTTTTTTTCAGAGCCGGTGCAGGGAGCACAAGGCAGTGTGACACCGCTTCTGATTGTGAAGCGTCGAGTTAAGAAGATGATTGAGGATGAAAATGCGGCTCATCCACTTACAGACGAGCAGATTACTGCCCGTCTTCAAGCTGAAGGAATCCAGGTCACCCGGCGCACCGTCGCCAAGTACAGGGAGGACATGAAGATTCCATCCACACACCAACGACGCGTACGCGCCTAGCCAATAAGTCTTAGATTTTCGTTCTGCGAGCCCGATGTTGTTTTACCGAGCCCGCTCGAGGAGGCAGCATGAAAGTCATTTATTCCGGAAAGACAAAGGAATTTACTCCAGAATTAGAGGAAAAAGTCACCGCGAAATTGACTAAACTGAGTAAGTTTGTCGAGCAGCGGGGTGAGCGTGAGTTACACCTCACCCACCAAGTTGAACGGCACTTACATAAAATCAAGCTCAGCATGAATTTCTACGATCATGGCTTGGTGGGCGAGGGTGCCGATGCGGACCTGCCTACGGCCGTGAATCATGCCATTGAGAAGCTGGAAAAACAGCTTGTGGAAGCGCGCCAGCGCTGGCGCGATACACATCGGGACGCGAAGACGGTCAGGTCCAGCAAAGAGGATTGGGATAACAATACCGGTCCGCTCAACACGCCACCACCGCAGCCGACGGGCAAGTCACGGGCCAACGGGAATGGCCGCAAACCAAAAGTGTTTCGCGTAAACTACACTGAAGATCGCAAGCCAATGACGCTGGAAGAAGCAATGCTCGAGATTGAGCGGGACGGCGATTACGTCGTCTATCGTGACTCCAGCCGGAACTGCCTTTCTGTACTGGTGCGGCGCGCTGACGGGAACTTCGATCTGATCGAGTCGTAGATCGTCTTCCGCGTGTCGAGCCCGAAAGCTAAACCCGAATCAAAGGAAGTAACGCCGGCTTCTAAGCAAAAGCCCGGCAACGCACTGCGCGATGGCCCGGCAAGCGCAGACGAGTTGCCTAAAGGTGTTGGCCAAGCATCGCTTGGCGGTCGGGTTAGCGAGCAACGCCCGGCCGCCGACCTGGTGATCATCACCGGGACGAGCGGGTCGGGCAAGCTCACGGCCCTGAAAGCTTTTGAAGATCTCGGTTTCTATGCAGTCGACAATCTGCCCATCGCGCTGCTAACTAAGTTCGCTGATCTGACGAATGATTCAAAGAGCCGCAGACGTGCGGCCCTAATTATCGATATTCGAGAAGGCGAAACTCTCAACCAATTTCCCGCCATTTATTCCGAGCTGAAGCGCAAGACCCGGCCAGTGCTGTTCTTCGTCGACGCGGAAGATGAGGTCTTACGGCGGCGCTACAGTGAGACGCGCCGTCCACATCCGCTCGGCATCAAGGCTCCGGTGCTGACAAGCATTGCGGACGAGCGGCAGCAACTCGCGCCGATCCGTGCACTTGCCGATATCTACATCGACACCTCAAAGCTGAACGTACATGAGTTGCGGCGGCTGATTGAAGAGAAATTTCAGGACGTCCATCAGACGGACAAGATCACGGTTTACGTGAATAGCTTCGGCTTCCGCTATGGCGTTCCCTCGGACAGCGACTTAGTCTTCGATGTGCGGTTTCTGCCGAATCCGAATTACATTCCCGAGTTCAAGCACCTGACTGGAAAACATCCGCGGGTGGCGCGCTATATACGCTCGTTTCCGCAGACCATTGAATTTATCAACCGCATTTCGGACTTGCTGATCTACTTGCTGCCCCACTATATGCGTGAAGGCAAAAGTTATCTGACGATATCTATCGGCTGCACGGGTGGTCGCCACCGGTCCGTTCTGATTGCCAGTGAGGTGCAGAAGAGGCTCAAAAAGGCAGGTTTCGCGGTGAAAGAAGGCCACCGCGACGTAGACCGGAAGTGAAAATTAGGGAGCTGCCGCGCGAAAACTCGCACTCACCTGCGTGAGTCGGTAATCAGAATAGTGCTCTTCCTCTTTGGTCCGATAGCCAACCAATCCCAGAACACTAGCATTCACCGACTCGGTAAAACACTTCGGCAACCAGACATTGCCGACAGGTGCCTGGTCCAACTCGAATTTCGTTCCTGGCTTGACCTGCGCGACAAACAAGCCGAACGCCACCGGGCTTGTTACTTCGGCCTGCACCTTAACCCAGTGATACTCGGCCTTATCGATCCACAGCCGGCCGCGCATTCCCGTCAAGACGCGCGCTCGTTCAACCGGAGGTTGATAACCGGGGCGCGGGCACGCATCCATGACATAGCACTCAGCCCCTTCGAGCGTCTCTTCGCCGACCAGCTTGAAGTCGAACGCCTCGACCATTTGCTGCATTAGCAGGTGCTCTTCAGCGCGGCTATTCTGGTATTTCGCGACGCGCGCGCGATGATCACTTGCTGATTCACTGGCGCGACGTGCGATCTCGCGCTTCATTTTCGCTTGCTCTTGCTCTGCCTGCGCGCCGCGCAAAGGTTCGTTATTGACGGCAATCAGACGCTGATATGGCGAGCCGTCAATCATCATGGTTTCGAACGCCTTCGATTGCTGCGGATGCGCTGCCCCAGAGGAATCTACTTTGCTCCTGAGGTTGACTTCCTGATGCACATACGACGGTTGCGCTTTCCAGTCAGCCGTATTCACGGCCACCGATCGCCGCACGATCTCAACGACCTCTGGGGCAGCCCCGTCATGCGTCTTCGGTACGGGCGCTGCAGAACCACAAATCGAGCAACTGAGTGCTATTCCCACTGCTGTTCGCATCCGCGGCATGAGGCTGCTGTACACCTTCGCGCTCGAGAACGGTGCAAGTAAGATGCCAAGCGCAATCGCATAAGGATCAATAGCTTGCGGACCGCGCAGAAAAGGCTACCTCCGAAATTTTACAGGAATATCAGCAATTCTTGCCCGAACGGGGATAAGCGTCCGGGTCCAACTCTTCAACCGGCCCATCCACGCATGCAAGATCTTTCTCGATAGCTACTTTGAGAGAACTTCCATTTGCCGGAAGCTCGAAATACATCCCGATCTCGTCCCCCCGAGCCCAATTTTCGATGCAATCCGACGGAATGGTGACACGGATGGTGCCTTGGGCGAAGTCAACCTGGGGCGAAGACACTGCAGACTTTTCCAGAAGGTAAGCCAGTTGGGCATCGCCTGGGAACTGTACTTGCTCGCGAAGAACCGAGCCGCTGGAAAGGCTTTCCACTTCCCGACGATTGACGCGCAGACGAAGGCTATTCGAACGAAAACGCAGCTTCATCTAGATCGATTGTAGCCGCCAATCGCCCGCGTAAACGTTGAGCCGGCCGGTGCGCACGAAGCCGAGCAGCGTGATGCCCAACTCGCGTGCTGTCTCTATGGCGAGACTGGATGGTCCGCCGACGGTCGCCAGCACAGGCGCGCCCGCCATGGCGGCTTTCTGGACAAGCTCGAAGCTGCTGCGGCTGCTGAGAAAGAGAATGCTGGATGCGAGTGGAAGGCGATTGTTGAGTAGAGCCCAGCCGACCAGCTTATCGAGAGCGTTGTGGCGACCGATATCTTCGAACGTCTGCCCGATTTGGCCCGAAAGATCGGCGAGAGCCGCTGCGTGTAAGCCGCCGGTTTGCGCAAAGCCTGCCTGTTCCGATTTCACATTTTCCGCGATGGAGAGGACTGCGGTCATGCTGAACCCCAACGTATCGGCTGCCGTCTCCGGAACTTCAGTCAGAAGTGCTTCGCGACTGCGCTTGCCGCAGACCCCACAACTCGCGCCTACGAAGCTGTTTCGGCTCAGCCGCCAAGTTTCGACGTCCACGGAAGGCGCGAGATCGACAATCACCTCGTTTGATGGCTCCGTGCCCAGACTGCGAATCTCGATGATATCTTCCCGCTTATGGACGATGCCCTCGGAGACGAGAATGCCGGCAGCAAGTTCTCGGTCGCGACCCGGCGTGCGCATCGTCAACGCGAGATTTTCGGTATGGTGCGACTCTTTCTGCCAATAGGAAAGACGAATGCTGAGCGGCTCCTCCGCTGCAACAGTGTCGATGATGCGCTCCGATGCGCTAGTCGAGATCCGTTTAACGTCGAACCGGCGGACGAGTGACGTGATCTCGTCTTTCATGGTTTAGGCAGCGCCGGGGTCTGCCAGCGCAAGTGGGGCGATCGATTCGTCCCTCACATGCGCCTCGCGGACTCGGTATGTGAGTACAGACGCCAGGAGGAAGCAGATGCCGCCGACGATCAGCGCCTTCATACGATCGTTCCCAAGCAGATTGGCCATAACCCACCCGAACACCAGGGAAGACAGAATCTCAGGGATAACGATAAAGAAGTTGAACACTCCCATGTACACGCCCATCTTGTTCGTTGGCAATGCGCCGGCAAGCATCGCATATGGCATAGACAAAATGCTGGCCCATGCGATTCCAATGCCAATCATGGGCAGAAACAGCAGCCACTTGTCGTGAATCAGCGCGATCGAGAGCAGGCCAACGCCGCCGAGAGCAAGGCATAGAGCATGGGTGCCCTTTCGGCCCAGCAGGCTCACAATCCAAGGCAAGAACGGCGCTACCAGAAAACAGACAGCGTTGTAGGCACCGGAACAATAGCTCGCCCACAAAACTCCCTCGGTGTAGGCCGTGTCGCTGGTGGATTGCGCTCCGAAGACGTTGTGCGCCACGGCTACCGAGAAGTAGAGAAACATGCAGAAGAGGCCGAGCCACGTGAGGAACTGAACCGCCGCGAGCTGGCGCATGGTCTGCGGCATCTCGCGAATTGAATGCAGGATCTCCTGGACATCGAAGCGCCTGGCATGGCGCAGACGTTCTCTCTCTTGTGCGCTTGGAGGATATTCCTTGGTTGTTGTGATGGTCACCAGTACTGCGCTGATGAATGCAACTGCGCCGATCCAAAAGGCAATGCGCACAATCTCCGGAATGCTGTGCGCTGCTCCCGTGGGGGGCACGAATCGTCTCAGTAGCAGCGGCAGGTAAGAAGCCGCCAAGCTGCCGAGTCCGATAAAGAAGCTTTGCATGCTGAATCCGCGCGCACGCTGCTCGTCCGGCAACATATCGGCGACAAAGGCTCGGAACGGTTCCATGCTGATGTTGATGGAAGCGTCGAGAACCCACAGAAGTCCCGCGGCCATCCAAAGCACCCCACTCATCGGCATGAGGACGAGCGCACAGGAGGCGAGTATCGCGCCTGTAAGGAAAAACGGCCGACGTCGTCCCAAGGGACCCCAGGTATTGTCGCTCCAATGTCCGATGATGGGTTGCACAATCAGCCCCGTCAGCGGCGCCGCGAGCCACAAAAGCGGAAGTTGATCGGCCCGCGCGCCTAAATATTCGTAGATGGCGCTCATGTTGTTCATCTGCAGCGTCCAGCCGAACTGAATACCAAGAAACCCAAAGCTCATGTTCCAGATCTGCCAAAAGCTGAGACGGGGCTTTTCCATAGCGCGCGGTTTCAATAGAGAAGGTATCAGAAAGCAAGGCCCTTCTAGAGCAAAACCAGCAGAGTTCAGTTGCTATACAAGGAAACGAGAAGGCGCATGGAGTCCACCTCTTTCAGCCATGTGCAACTGCTGTTGCTCGGGCTGCTCGGAATCGTTGCAGCTCTGGCCGTTATGGCCAGGCGACTGCAGATCCCCTACCCGATCGTGATGGTCATCGGCGGGGTCGCGCTCAGCGTTGTGCCCGGCTTGCCGCGCGTCTCGCTTGATCCGAACCTGGTCTTTTTCGTTATTCTTCCGCCTCTGATTTTCTCGGCGGCTTTTCACATCTCCTGGCGCGAGTTCCGCAACAACATGGTGGCTATCCTGATGCTCGCGTTCGGACTGGTGGCATTCACGGTGTATGCAGTGGCGGTATTCGCACGCTGGACGCTCCCCAACTTTGATTGGAAGCTGGGGCTGGTATTGGGTGCGGTTATTGCTGCCACCGATCCGCTCTCGGCAACGGCTACGGCGCGGCGGTTAGGTATTCCGCGCAAGATCACCGACCTGCTGGAAGCCGAGAGTCTGGTCAATGACGGCAGCGGCCTGGTGGCCTTGAACTTTACAGCCGCGCTGGTTGTGACGGGATATACGCCCTCCTTCGTGATGGGCGTCGGGGAACTATGCTACCTGATTGCCGCTGCTGTGGCGATCGGCCTCGCAGCCGGTTTCCTGGTGCACAAAATCCAGCAGCGAATCACAGATGCTCCTGTTGAAATCACGCTTAGTCTGATCACCCCGTATCTCTCCTACCTGTGCGCAGAGGCCGCGCATTGCTCCGGCATCCTGGCCACGCTTGCGTGCGGGCTTTATTTGGGAAGGCGCAGTTCCGGCTTCTTTTCCTTGCATGCGCGGATTGAGTCTCGGGCCGTATGGCGGACGCTCGATTTCATGCTGAACGGCATCGTTTTTCTGCTATTGGGCCTGCAACTCCCATACATCCTGATGGACATTCGCGGCGTCAGTCCGGGACAGATCATCTTGCATGCGGCGCTCTTCAGCAGCGCGGTCATTGCCATTCGGCTGATTTGGGTCTATCCGGGCGCCTGGATCTCCGGTTTCATTCGCAAGCGGCTGCATCAGAAGCGGCCATCATTCAACAAACGTGAGCTGTTTGTGGTGGGATGGTCAGGCATGCGGGGCGTGTTGGGGCTAGCGGCTGCGCTCTCTTTACCTGAAACTCTGCACAACGGCACGCGCTTCCCTGAGCGGAACACAATCATCTTCCTGACGTTCTCTGCGATATTCGCCACGCTGGTGCTGCAGGGGCTGAGTCTGCCGTTCATCATCCGGCGTCTCGGCCTGGGAGGCGCCGAAACCGCGGAGCACGAAGAAGCCGAAGCCCGACGAGAGATGCTGCGCGGGGCACTTGACGAACTAGACCGCATCAAAGAAGAGAACGGCGGCGCCTTCAGCGAAATTGAAGCGCAGATGCAGCATTACTACCGGCAGCGGCTTGCCATGCTGCGCAATCACGCGAACGGCGACGGCTCAGCACCTGTGTCCAGCAGTGAATACGAGTTGATCGGGCAGCGATTGCGTGCGGTAGAGCGATCTATCGCCTTGAAACTCCGCGATGAGAACAAGATTCACGATGAAATCCTGCGATCGCTGGAACGCGAGCTGGATCTGCTGGATGCGCGAGTACCTGAGCGGGAGTTTTAACACGAGTACGGCACTGAGTGATTCTTCGGCTTTGGAGCATAAGAGCCTTTCTTCTCGCGGGATATTGCTTCGAACTCGGGCTCCTCAATTGCGACGACTTCCACACTCTCGGCAGTCTCGGCAAGGCTTCCTTTAAGGTTCTCGCAATCCCTATCTATATCGAGAATGTATTGGCCAGCGCCGATGTTATACCCGCCTAATGTTTTGAGGTATGCGTCTGTAACGAAGTCTAAGGGTTCAATGACTATTTTGTAGTAACTCATGTTGTTCAGTATACGTCAAGTACTTTATAGTACAAAGGTAAATCGACACACATTCTTTATCCGGTCCGCCGCGAACGATTGCTCCTTCTCATAGAAGAACTGACCGCCCCGCTGTTCTTAATGGGGAGCGCACCATTGAGCAGCGATTGCTTGATCGAGAGCACAGGCGCAAAGAGGTCGCCCGTGCGCGCGAGACGCTTGAGCGCTGGGTCGGGCTCGAAGTATAACGAATCCTTGTCGCGCTTTCGAACTGCAGTCTGCAGTTCGTCCCACGCAATCGGCACCGAGACGAACGGCCGATCATGCTTGGCGCGGAGCGAGTAGACACCGACAGTCGTTTTGAAGTCTGCGTTCTGGCTCCAGTCGATAAAGACTTTGTTTGCGCGTTTCACCTTGGCCATTTCGGCCACAATCAAATCCGGATGCTCCTTCGACAGCAGTTCTGCCAGGGCCCTGGCGAATGGCCGAGTGATGGCATACGTTGCCCCGCTGTTCAGAGGAAGGTGGATCTGAATGCCTTTAGAACCTGACACTTTGGGCCAACACTGCAGGCCAAGACGCGTCAATACGTCGCGAACAAGGAACGCGACTTCGGCGCAGGTAAGAATATCCGTGCCTTCGCCGGGGTCGAGATCAAAGACGACGGAGGTCGGCTGTTGAATCTCTGGCACGCAGTGCAGAAACGGATGCAGCTCAATGCTCGCAGCATTCGCACACCAGACGAGGGTAGATAGATCGTTGATCAGGATGTAGCAGATGTCCGGGCCGCCCGCATGGCGCGGCACCGGAAAGGTCTGTATCCAGTCCGGCGCGAAGGATGGCTCGTTCTTTTCATAGAAGAATTGGCCGTGGATTCCGGAGGGGTAACGCTTCAGCGTGACGGGCCGGTTCCTGCAGTGCGGGAGCAGGTACTCGGAGACGCGGACATAGTAATCGATAACTTGCGCCTTCGTGAACTTTGACTCGGGGAACAGAACCTTGTCAAGATTCGTGACCGGGACGTCGCGACCGTCGATGCTGAGGTGTTGTTGTGCTTTCTTCGCCTTTGAGCCTGGCATCCCGTTGTTAGATAAAGAACGAGCCTCGCCGGTAACGGATACTAAAGTCATGACGCCAGGACAGCCGCAGCCAAAATTTGTTCTCGCCAACACTGCGGACTATCGCGAGAGTTACGCCAATAGCGTACAAATGCGAGTCAGCCTCTGGGATTTTTTTCTCTTGTTTGGAACCGTAAATCAAACGACGCCCGATGCAGTGACCATTCAGAATTTCCAGGGCGTGTTTCTGAGCCCTCCCCAAGCGAAGGCCCTGGCGAATCTTCTGGCGCAGAACCTAAAGCAATACGAAGCAGCTTTCGGCGAGATCAAGCTGGAAGCGCAGGCTCCAGCGGACATGATTCAGTAGACAGATGCCCACGCAGCCTCGGCCTCCGATGCCGAAACTGCCTCCGTTTGCGTTGGCAGAGCCGCCGAGGGCAAAGCGCAAAAGACTTCATTACCTGGTTGTCTTCTGGCTCCTGTTTGCGGCGCCTCTCTTTCTGATTCACATCGGGCTCTTCAGCCTGCCTTTTTTCTGGGACGAACTAGGGCAGTTTGTCCCCACGGCTCTCGATATTTTGCGGCACGGCTGGTGGGTGGCGCATTCCACGGTCCCTAACGTGCACCCGCCCGGCGTCGAAGCCTACCTGTCGCTCCTTTATAGGATCTTCGGCTACAGCATCCCGCTCACCCGCGCGGCAATGCTGTGTGTCGCGAGCGTGGGGTTGCCGGCAACATTTCTGCTGGCCATCGAATTGAGTGCTGGAACAAAGGGAGCACCGGCGTTTCTGCCACCCATCCTGTTGCTTGCTTCACCGCTGTTCTACACCCAGAGCATGATGGCGCAGCTCGATATGCCCGCCATGGTATTTACGCTGCTCGCGCTGCTGCTTTTCGTGAAACGGGAGTATGCCTGGGCAGCAGCAGCAAGCGTCGCTCTGGTGCTGGTGAAGGAAACCGGCCTTGTCGTACCGTTCCTCTTTTTCGTCTTCCTGGTTTGGCGCAAGCAATGGAAGCAAGCCGTGTACTTCGTCCCACCCGCGATTGCACTGGCGGTGTGGCTCCTCTTCCTGCATGCCAAAACGGGATATTGGCTGGGCGATCCCGGGTTTGCGCATTACAACGTCGGCTATTCTCTAAATCCAGTGCGGATGGCGCTCTCATTTGTCCGCCGCATCTACTATTTGTTCTTTGCTGAATTTCGCTGGATCGGCACGGCCGTGATCCTCTTTGCGCTTAAGTCCCGAGCAGCGTTTCGGAGTGATGCGTGGCGCATAGCGGCGATTGTCGCGGCGGCCAATCTGATTCTCGTTTCTGTGCTCGGTGGAGCGGAACTTGAACGCTATCTGCTCCCCACCCTTCCTGTCTTCTACATCGCCGTTGCGGTCGCACTGACGTGTCTGCCGAAAAGGCTTTCGATTGCGGCAACCGCCGCGCTGGTGGCCGGATTGGTTGCCAGTCTCTGGTGGAATCCGCCCTATCCGTTCCCGTACGAGAACAATCTCGCCATGGTGAATTTTGTCCGATTACAGGAGCAAGCGGCGAGCCTTACGGAACGCGTCCGAAGAGGACGCACCGTCGCGACGGCCTGGCCGTACACCGCCGGCCTGCGTAATCCCGATTTTGGGTTTGTTTCGTCACCGCTGCCGGTTGTCGAAACGGGTGATTTCCATTACGATTCCATCGCCCGGCTGGATCCCTCGAGCTTTGGCCTGCTGATCACATACGTGCGCACGTGGGCTCCCGACGAGGGTTTCATTCAATATCCAATCGTTCGCCGGTTCCTCCGCCATTTCTACCAATGGCAACCAGACGTCACGCGTGAACAATGCGCTGGTCTTGGCCTGTATCCGCTGATCTCGTGGAAATCGAGCGGCCAGGAGATCACCATCTACACACGGAAGCCCTGACCCATGGAAACGCGGACCACCCGTGCCTGGTGGGGCACTGTCATTCTGTTTCTTGTCCATGGGCTGGTGGTGGGTACCTGGGTTTCGCGTATCCCGGCAATCAAAGCCGCGCTGCATCTCAGCAACGCTGTTCTCGGAGTAACGCTGCTGAGTTCAGCCGTGGGTGCAATGTGCACTATCCCGGTCACTGGAACGCTGATCAGCCGTTTCGGAACGAAACGGGTGAGTTCTCTCAGCTCAATTGCATTCTGTCTGGTCGTCAATCTCATAGCCTTGGCGTGGAACGCCGTTTCGTTAGCGGTTGCGCTTTACATTTTCGGTGGCATGGCGGCGGCCATGGATGTAGCGATGAACGCTCAGGCCGTGGAAGTGGAAAAGGCGATGGCCAAACCCACCATGTCGCGCTTCCACGCAATGTTCAGCTTGGGCGCAATGGCCGGAGCGGCTGCGGGTGGTTGGGTAGCGGCCAGGGAAATCGCTCCTGGCGAGCACTTCGCCGTCGCCGGTTTGATCAATTTAGCCGCTGTCCTGCTAGCCATCCCCTTGCTGCTCGAAACTCACGCCCATCTGGAGCAGAGAGAACATCGATTGCCGCTGCGCAACCTCCCGGCAGTGCTGGTCGCCTTGAGCGCCATCGGTTTCTGCATTCTGCTCTCCGAAGGCGCAATGGCCGACTGGACAGCGGTCTACTATCGGCAGATTCTGCACACGGGGCCAGGAATCGCGGCAGAGGGATACGCCGTGTTTTCCGCCGCCATGGCCATCTTCCGCTTTATCGGCGACTGGATCACGGCGCGCCTGGGTCCGTTCCGCACCGTCCGGACCGCGTGCATCGTTGCAGCTTGCGGCTTACTTTGGACGCTGGGCGTTCATTCGCCGGTTTGGGGTCTGCCCGGCCTCGCCATTACAGGAGCCGGATTGTCAGTAATAATTCCGCTCGTATTTGGCGGCGGAGGCCGCGTTCCGGGCGTGAATCCCGGTCCGGGAATCGCGACAGTAACCGGGATCGGCTATGTGGGATTCATCATCGGTCCACCAACGATTGGGTTCGTTTCGCAGATTGTAACGCTTCGCTACGCGCTGGGTATTGTCGTCGGTTGCTGCCTCATTGCTGGTTGGCTGTCGCGTTTTATGGCGCGTTTAACCGTTGAATCGCGCACAACGCCCCCAACCGGTTGTGCGCTCCCCGCCCGCATCGGACCCGCATAGCCCGTCATCTCCAGATACCCGACCCCGCGTGCTGGAGAACCTTTTATAGATCCGCCGTAAGTAACAGCGCCTTCCCAATACGGCGGCGCAGGGTCGTTGCGATCATACAGCTCCTGGTCATTGAGATCGGTACGCTCAGTCAGTTCCAAACCAAGACCAGGCACGGAGATCTTCCACGACACCGGATAACTCGCGCCTGATCTCTGGCTGTGCCACGTCGCGAGCGGCGCGACATGAAACTGTCCAGCGTCCAGATAGTGCGAATTCCCGGCGGCGTCAACGAACGTGCCGGAGGAGAAGCGATCTGTTCCGGATTTGCTCCGCAAGCGATACAGCATCAGTTCCTGATTGTCATCGAGTTGGATCGCGAACCAGTCCCAACCGGCGAGGTCGGAATCAGAGCCTTCCGTGAAGAACTCGTGGTCCATCCACGCCGCACCGTCGACCGTATATTCATGGCCAGCCCAGTTGAGCTTCCCCGCCGCGTGAAATCGCGTGCAGGTGATGTAGTAAGACGCTTCTCCGGGCAGCGGGCCCTTGCGGCTCACGCCGTCTTGGCCATTGATGACGAACGGCTTTTGGGTCTTGATTCGCAATACGAAGGACAGCTCTTTGGTGACCGCCTGCAAATCCTGCTCGCCAGTCGTAAGCGATATCCACTTCGAGTGCCAGTTGCCGTTCCAACACTCCTGGTCAACTATGCCCGCGCCCGCCAGACCCGGTCCGGCGCGATTCAATCGCTCGGTGTGGAAAAAGCGCTTGCCATCGATATCGCTCAATGCCAGATGCGCAAGGTAGATCTGATCGGGACGCCAGGTCGCATCAGATGCTGCGATTTGCTGCGGCGTAAGAGGCTGCGCCTGACGAAAAAACGTCAGCTCAAACCCGAAGCGGTGACCGTCAGACGCGCGCAAGTTACCGGTGTAATACCACCATTCCGTCTGAAAATCGGGATGGCTGAAGTGGTCGCGGGGAAATTCGAAGTGGTAACCGGGTTTGGCGATCTGCCACTGCTGCGCTAGCGTTGTGTTCACAAGAGCGAAGACAGCAAGAAGGTGTTTAAGCCTCATGAACCACCTCGATGGGATTCAGCCGCATTGCAGTACGGGCAGGATAAAGACCGGCAAGTACCGTAGCAAGGTAAATCCCCGTGAGCGCGAGCAGCAACAGAGCCACCGGCCAGTGAAACTGAATCGTCCATCCGAATGATTGTTTGTTGATAACGAAAATCAGAATCAGCGACAGCAGCGTGCCCAGTAAAAGGCCGATTAGATTAGAAAGCAGTCCCAGCAAGCCTGCTTCCGCTAAGATGATGCCGCGGACCTGTGGTTGCGCCGCGCCGAGGAAGCGCAGCAAGCCGAAGTCCCGTCGCCGGTCAATGACCACTGCGAGTAACGCACCCGCAATCCCCATCACGGCGACAACCACGGCGACGGCTTCCAGCGCATAGGTAATCCGGAACGTGCGGTCGAACAGTTCAATGGCTCCGCGCCGCAGCGTCGCGTTCGAAAAAACCAGAACGGCCCGCCCGCCGATGATGTCATCAACTTCGCGCCGGATCTGCCCGGCATCGACGTTCGGCTTGAGATACACCGCGAGGTTCGAAACCGCGCGATCGGGAAGATACTTCAACAAAGTTCGGCGATCCACGATGACATAGCCCCGCTCCGTCGAGTAGTCGTAGTAAATCCCGAGAACACGAAAGTCACGGACTGCGCCCGCAAGGGGAATGTGCAGCCTGTCGCCAGGCCGAATATGGTGTTTATTGGCGAAGGGCTCGCTGACAATGGCGTAGTCGCCAGTCGCTAACGTGCGTAGAATCGCGTCGCGATTTTCTCCAGGCAGGAAGCGAGTCCGCGCGTTTGCCTCATGCTTCAATGTCTCGCCTCCTGCGAACGTGGCGGGCAGTCCTTCGTAAGAAATCGGATAAGCCCGAAAGCGGTCGACGGTCGCGATACCCGGCAGTTTCTCTATCCGATCCGCGATGTCGGCAGACATTGTCGGATGGCGGTCGGCCGCCGCGGACCCGGCTGGACGAAGGTAAAGATCGGCTTTGAGCTGGTTGTCCATCCAGAGCCAGACTGTCTCGCGGAAACTTCCAACCATGATTCCGACGCTGGCGGTCATAGCCACGGCGGTCGTCAGAGCGGCAGTCAACACCGATGTTCGGTTCAAAGATGCGCGCAATCCGCGTAGCGCCAGAAGCGCTTCCACGCCCAGCAGCACGCGAACGGTGGAACTCGCGCGAGCGGCGAAGAAGATAACCGCATTCGGAATCAGAACAGATGTTCCGGCAATGAGCAGAATGACTGCGACATACCCGAAGATGGGCTGCCGGGCTACCGGCGGCAACTGCGCCGAAACCGCTGCCGCTGCCAGGAACGCAATCCCAAGAACACCCAGCTTGCGAGAGCGATTGCGGCCCATGTATTCCTCCCGACCACGCGCCATCGCCTCTATGGGCGCCACATGCGACGCCTCCAATGAAGGCGCAAGCGCAGCAAGCAGCGAGACGAAGAGTCCAATCGCCAATCCCTCCAGCCGGGTCGCTGGCGACATCTGGATCGGGGCCGGATTGCTGCTCACATAGAGCGATTCGACCGTGCTTCCGATGAGTCGCACGGCGCCTATGGCCATCAAACGCCCGAGCACAAGGCCGAGTAAACTGCCCGTCACGCCAAAGAACATCGCTTCGGCCAGAAACGCATTCGCGACCATCGCGCGCGTGGCCCCGAGCGCCCGGACAATGCCGATCTCATTGCGCCGGCGTACGACAGATATCGAGATCGTGTTGTAGATCAGGAATGCGCCGACAACCAGCGCGATGTAGCTCAATACGCGCAGGTTCCAGCGGAACGCCGCAAGCATTTTTTGGTTCTCTTCTGTGCGCGCACCCTGCGGCTCGACAGTTACGGATGGCGGCAATTCCCGTTCCAGTAGCTCACGCCAGCTCTTAACGGAGCCGGTCGGAACACTTACGTCGATCGCGTCGAGCTTGCCTTGCTTGCCTGTAACCAGTTGCGCCAGGCCGATATCTGTAACGATGGCGTTGTTCTCGCCTAGGTCGTTCTTCGCATCGGGCAGTACGCCAGCGACCGTGTACGCCTGGATCGAGTCGTTGATCAACAGGCGAACAGAGTCGCCTTTGTGCAAGCCCAACCTCGATCCAACCCAGACAGGATTCACCGCTGTCACTGGCAAACTCCTTGATTCGCCCCTAAGGATTTCTTGCCCTATCAGGTCAATCCCGATGAACGGCAGCGCTTCGCCTCGACCATTGATGGACGCGAAGTCCTCCATGCGCGGCGAGAACTCAAAGGCATAGGGAAGTTGAACCAAGTGCCCGAGCAATTGCTCATCCACGCCGCCCGTTGCGGAAATCGAAAGATCACTCGAGCCTGCGAGCGTTTCAAGCGAAGAATGAAAGCTGCCTGCGGCAGCACGTCCGGCGAGGTCAATCGCGATCACGACTCCAACGCCCAGCGCGACTGCAAAGATCGTCAGTGCGGTTCGAATCGGCTCCCGCCGCATAGGCCGCAGGATCAGCCGCACGAAAAGCAGCCAACCTGTCATCTTGCTCCCAAAAGCGATGCCGGTTCACGCGCCGGTTCCATGCGGCCGTCACGCAAGTAGATCATGCGGTCCGCGAGCGCCGCGCTCTCTGCGCTGTGCGTGGCCATGATTACCGCGACGTTCAACTCACGTGCGGCGCGAACCAGCAGATTGACAACCATGTCTCCCGTGGCCGTGTCCAGATTGCCGGTGGGCTCGTCGGCGAGAATCAGGCGCGGATCGTGAACAAGAGCGCGCGCAATGGAAACTCGCTGCTGCTGCCCGCCGGAAAGCTGGTGCGGCAGCCGGTCTTGGTATTCATCGAGCTGCACCCAGCGCAAACGCTCCAGGGCTGCGGCGCGAACCTGTCGCTTGCGCGCAAGTAAAAGCGGCAGTTCCACGTTCTCTACGGCGGAAAGGGTGTTGATGAGCTGAAAAGACTGAAAAATGAAGCCGACTTTTTCGCGTCGGAGGCGGGTGAGCGCCGTGTCATCCAGCTCTTTCGTGTCCTGACCATCGAGAAGTAGCTTGCCGCTGGAAGGAAAATCCATCGTGCCGCACAAATTCAGCAGCGTCGATTTCCCGCATCCGCTCCGGCCGGCAAGAGCAATGAAATCACCCGCGTTCACGGTGAAATAGATGTTCTCGAGTGCGACTACAGGACCGCCGTCCGCCTGATAGACCTTAGAGACGTTGATCAATTCCAACAGGGGCATGTCTGAACTTAGGATTGCAGTCGTTAAACTTGAAGTGTTTGGCAAAAATACTTGTCACTGGCGGCGCCGGGTACATCGGCTCGCATACGCGGCATTTTCTACAACAGCGCGATCACGAGGTCATCGTGGTGGACAGCCTTGCTCGTGGTTTTCGGGAGGCCGTCCCGCCTGAGATCCTTCATCAGTTCGACATCCGCGACACCGACAGGCTGACCCGGTTATTGGAAAATGAACGCGTTGATGCGGTTATCCACTTCGCGGCACTGATCGCGGTGGGTGAGTCAACCAAAGTTCCGGAGCTGTATTTTTCCGACAACGTCGCAGGCTCAATCTCCCTATTTGAAGCGATGCTGCGCACCGGCGCGAAATGCATTGTTTTTTCGTCCACGGCCGCTGCTTACGGCATTCCCAAGCAGGTTCCTATTCCGGAGGACGCAGCCATTTCTCCCATCAATCCCTACGGTGAGACCAAGGTGATGGTGGAGACTATTCTTGAGTGGCTCGATCGCTATCGCGATCTACGCAGTGTCTGCCTGCGCTACTTCAACGCGTGCGGCGCCGAGCCTGCTGCCGGATTAGGCGAGCGGCACGATCCGGAAACACATCTTATTCCCCTCATCCTACGAGCCGTACTTACCGGGCAACCGGTGACCATTTTCGGCGATGACTACGATACGCCCGACGGAACATGCATCCGGGACTACATTCACGTCAGCGATCTGGCCGAGGCGCACATCTTCGCGCTGGAGCACCTGCTCAAAGGCGGCGAATCCCAGGTGTTTAATGTCGGAACGGGGTCGGGACACTCCGTAAAAGAAGTTCTGACCGCGGTAGAACGCGTGACCGGCAGGAAAGTTCCTTTCACAATGGGTCCGCGGCGCGAAGGTGACCCACCCAGCCTTGTGGCCGATTCTCAACGGCTCCAGACCAGCTTAGGCTGGCGGGCGAAGCGGGCCGAGCTTGACTGTATCATCGCTGACGCTTGGAACTTCGCGCAGCAAGTCGAAAAAAATTAGATCGGTTAATTCTCAGTAGTCACTTCGATCAAAGTCGCATATAATCGCAGCAAAGTAACTTCAGGTGTTTGCCAGCGGGTTGGGTATGCTTGTTTCCTCCCTGCGCGACATTTACGAAAGGCTAGTCATGAAACATCTACGTGTGATGTGCGCGATGTTAGCGCTCTGTTTGGCCACTTGCGCCAGTCTCTACGCTCAGGCTGTCACGGGCACCGTGTTGGGAACGGTAACTGACAGCAGCGGAGCTGTAGTCCAGAATGCCAAGGTGACGTTGACTGAAGTCAACACCGGTATCGCTCATACCACTCAATCCAATGCGAGCGGCAATTATACGTTTCCCGATCTTCCGGAAGGCAATTATTCCGTCACCGTGGAGTCGACCGGGTTTAAGAAGGAAACGAGAGCGAACGTCAGACTGGAAATCAACACGAGCGCGCGCGTAGACGTCACGCTGCAACCCGGCGCGATCAGTGAATCGGTTGTTGTTACCGCAGAGCCGCCGCCGTTGCAAACCGACAAAGCTGACACAGGCTTGTCACTTTCAAGCGTGCAAACAGCCAGCTTGCCGCTGGGCGTGAACCGCAATTTTCAGAGTCTTCTGAACCTTGTGCCTGGCACTACGCCGGCTACCTTCCAGCATTCGCAGTTCTTCAATGCGTCCAGTTCGTTGCAGACGGAAGTGAACGGACAGATGCGCATGGGCAACGAATATCAGATTGAAGGAATCGACGACGACGAGCGGACCGGACTTCTGCAGATCCTGGTTCCGCCGGCCGACGCGATTCAGACTGTTGACGTCTCGACAAGCAATTACGACGCTGAGATGGGTCGTGCGTCAGGAGGTGTTGCCAATGTGATTCTCAAGTCCGGAACAAATTCCTTCCATGGCGATGCATACGAATACCTGCAAAACAGCTACTTCGACGCTCGCGCCTTCTTTAATCCGACGGTCCCTCACATCGCCTATAACTATTTCGGCGGCTCCGTAGGCGGTCCCATCATCAAGAACAAGCTCTTCTTCTTCTTCGATTACCTGCGTGCCGAAGATCACGAAGCGACTGGTACGCAAGAGACCATACCGTCTTTAACAACCCGCACGGGCGATCTAAGCGTCGGGTTAACGCTAAAGACTCCGGACATCGTTTACGATCCAGCTAGCGGAGATACCAAGGACTGCCTCGCTGGCGGCAATGGCAATCTCTGCGGGGCGGGACGAGTTCCTTTTGTAGGCAATAAAATTCCCGTTAACAGGATCAACACCGTTTCCGCTGCAATCCTGAACCTGCTCCCCGCTCCGAACGAATTGTTCAACGAGGCCGCGCCGAGCAACAACTATTTCGCTGCTCCCCCGTTCAGCAAGACGACGAATTCCTTTGACACCAAGGTCGACTACAACATCACGGAGAAGGATCGGTTGAGCGGTCGATTAAGTTTCGCTGACCCAAAGATCTATCAGGCTCCAATTTTCGGTTCTTTCCTCGGCGGCAACGCCAACGGCGCGTTTCAGGGAACCGGTGTACAGAGAACGTACAGCAGCGGCCTTAATTATGATCACGTGTTTTCGCCGAACCTGATCGCGGAGTTTCGGTTTGGAGTTGCATACTATAACAGTTCGGCTCTTCCCTCGGATTACAAAAGCACCGACGCGCAGAAGTTAGGTGTTCCGGGAGTCAACATCAGCGACTTCACCAGCGGGCAGGTCTCTATTAATCTCAATGGTAATTTCACAAACCCGCTGATTGGGTATTCGGCGAGTTTGCCTTGGGTTCGCTCGGAAGCCAATATTGATTTCGACAACACTTGGACCAAGATTATTGGCAACCATACACTGAAATTCGGCTTTGACCTGCGACGTGTTCGCGACAATCTACTACAAGATCAAGTCTTCGGCTCGCGCGGCGTCTATGGATTTGGCGCAAACCAAACGGCACTTCCGACAGTCAACTGCGCGACCACCGCATGTCCTGCGGGAATTACCAGCAGTACCGCCTCCGCAACCAACTTCCTCAACAATATCGCGAGCTTCCTCCTTGACGACCCTGGCGGAAGTAACGCGACCGGACGCGACGTAAACACATATTTTCCGGCTTACCGGCAATGGTGGTTCTTCCCCTATGTCGGAGATCGATGGGTGGTTACGCCCAAGCTGACTCTGACCATGGGTCTTCGCTGGGAATTCTATCCGCCAGCAACCCCCCAGTTTCCCGGAGGTTTCTCAAACTACATTCCTTCGACCAATCAGTTGGTGATCGCCGGCGTCGGTGGCAATCCTCAGAACATGGGCATGAAGACCAGCTACCGCTACTTTGCGCCAAGACTTGGCGCTGCATATCGTCTCACCAACTCGACGGTGATTCGCACGGGCTTTGGTATCAGCTACACGCCATTCCCCGACAATACATATGCCTACAACTACCCGGTTCGCTCAAACAATGCCTATAACTCGCTCGGGAATGGCTACGGACCGGTTGTCCTGTCCGACGGCGTTACACCCGCCACGTTCCAGGCAGGATTCCCGGGTCCCGTTCCAGTCACGATTCCATCGAACGGCATTATTCCTTCAACGGGAGCACTCAACAACCAGAATTACTTCTACATTCCGCTCGATTACCTGAATCCCTATGTTGAATCGTGGAACTTTTCCGTCCAGCAGAGTTTGCCGTTGCACTTCACGCTGGATGCTGCTTACGTGGGAAATCACGGCGTCCGCATTCCGGGTCAATATAACCTGAATGCAGGCGTTATCCCCGGTGCTGGTACAGCCGGTCAACCGGAATTCACCCAGATCGACCCGAACACCGGCCAGCAGGAGAAACGCACGGCCACTACCACCGAGTTCTGGCAGGGCTTCTCGTCCAGCTATAACGCCCTGCAGGTCAAAGCCAATCGCGCGTTCACCGCTGGGCTCCTTATTACAACGTCCTTCACGTGGGGTAAGGGCATGAATTATCAGACGGGTGACGATGGCGCCTACGACTTCTACTACCAGTTCCAGCGCAATTACGCCCGAACCGATTTTGACCGCAAGTACACCTACGTTCAGAGCTTTGTGTACGAGCTGCCGTTTGGAGTGGGGAAAAAGTACATGACGTCTGGGTGGGGAGCGAAAGCATTAGGCAATTGGGAGCTTTCCGGCATCCTCAGCGCATACAGCGGCACACCTCTCACTATCACGGCAAATGGCGGAACCGTTTCTCTTCCCGGAGCGAACATCGGCAACACGGCCGACCAAGTAGCCCCGGTTCAGATTCTCTGGGGCATCAACACAGGCAATCCCTATTTCAGTACAAGCAGCTTCGTGCAGCCGACAGGCGTTCGTTATGGCACCTCCGGCCGTAACATCTTCGATGGTCCAGGGCTGTTCCAATTCAACCTGTCGCTCGCCAAGAGCTTCCAGTTCACAGAGCGCATGGGACTGCAGTTGCGCTGCGATTCTTTCAACTTCACCAACACGCCGGAGTTCTCGAACCCGAACACCTCGGTTACTGCGGGGGCCAGCTTCGGAACCATTACTGGTACGTTGGGAAGCGGATCAGGCGTCAACGGAACCGGTGGCGGCCGCTCTCTCCAGCTTGCTGCGAAGTTCAGCTTCTAACCACACAACGCGTAAATGGCGCGGCACACTTCTTATCTGTGTCGCGCTTCTGCTTGTCACAGTCGCGGTCTATTGGCCGGTCGGGCATTTTGATTTCGTCAATTACGACGATCCGGACTACGCCGGCGCGAACTCGCACCTCACGCAAGGTCTGACGGGCGATTCGATTCGCTGGGCATTCACGTCCGGCGATGCTGCCAACTGGTTCCCGGTCACACGCTTATCGCACCTGATTGACACTCAGGTATTTGGAGTGAATCCCGGCGCCGATCATTTTGTGAACGTGGCCTTTCACGCCTTTACAGCGGTCTTGCTGTTCCTGTTTCTCGAACGTGCAACCAAGTGTCGCTGGCCCAGCGCTGCAGTCGCGTTCCTGTTCGATCTGCACCCGCTCCATGTTGAGTCGGTTGCCTGGATATCGGAACGCAAAGACGTCCTCTGCGCTTTCTTTTTTTTCCTGACACTTTGGCTGTATGTACGGTACGCGGAGCGGCCGGGAGCGACTCGTTATGCCCTCGTGCTTGTCGGGTTCGCCCTGGCCCTGATGTCGAAACCGATGGCGATTACGCTGCCGGTCGTGCTTCTCCTGCTCGACTATTGGCCGTTGAGGCGCGGCCGAAAGTGGACCGAAAAGATTCCGCTGTTCGTTTTGTCAGCCGTCTCCGCCATCATTACAGTCGCAGTTCAGCAACAGAGCGGTGCAGTCAAAAGCCTCGGCAATTTCCCGCTTCCGCTGCGGATCGAAAACGCGCTCGCATCATATGCCGTTTATGCCGGCCAGACCTTCCGGCCAACACGACTTGCGGTTTTCTATCCCTTTCAGACCGATATACCGCTTTGGAAACCCGTTATTGGGGGCGTATTGCTGGCCGCCGGAATTGGCTTCGTTTGGAAATTTCGGCATAGCCGACCCTATCTGCTGGCCGGGTGGCTTTGGTTCGTGATTATGCTGCTTCCGGTGATTGGAATCGTGCAGGTGGGCGCTCAGAGCCATGCGGATCGCTACATGTATCTCCCGATGGCCGGTCTGCTAATCATGGCGGCATGGGGAGTTCTTGACCTTGTGAAGCATCGACCGCGCTTTCGCACGCTTGCAGCTTACACAGCCAGTGCTCTATGCGCTAGTTGCGCCGTCCTAGCAGCGCGGCAGGTGCAGACGTGGCGAAACAGCGGCACTCTGTTTGAGCATGCGCTCGCCGTCACCAAGGACAACTATATTGCTGAGCACAATCTCGGCAGCTATTTGCTGAATGTGCCCGGCCAGTTGCCGGCAGCGGAAGACCATTTACGCAAGGCGCTCGCCATCAATCCGGATTCCGTGCAGGCGCGCAATGATCTTGGGATCGCGCTCGCGAAATCGGGCCAAACTGCCCAGGCCGCAAGCCAGTTCCAAGCGGCAGTCGCGTTAGATCCGCATGCCGAGCAGCCGCGCCACAACCTGGAAGTGACCGCGGAAGAGCACTTCAACAGAGGCGTCGAAGCAATGAGAGCTAAGAACACGACTGAGGCTATTAGAGAGTTCCAGGCCGCCCTGAAGCTTAAGCCGGATTATGCAGAGGCTCACAATAACCTAGGCATCGCGTATGCGGCTGTGCCGAGTCACTCGCGCGAAGCCTTACGGGAATTCGAGGCTGCGGTCCGTCTCAATCCCGATTATGTCGACGCACAGTACGATCTGGGCGTCGCTCTATCGCAAATCCCGGGCCGCGAGCGCGAAGCGTTGACCCATTTCAGGATTGTCGAGAAGTTGCATCCGGATCCCCAAGTCGAACAAATCATCCGGCAGCTAAGCGGCGAGAATACCGCGCACTGACCGGGTAGTCGTGAACCCGGGGAACACGGAAGTGATCTCGCGATTTCCGAGTTGCTTCTGGACGAGTTCGCTAAGCACAGCTCGAAAATCAGTCGTGACGTTGAGGTCGCGGCTTTCATAGAGCTGTTCTTGGGCGAGGCCGGGCCAATCGCCGTACACTTTCCCACCGCGCACGTCGCCGCCGAGGACAAACATCACGTTGGCGTGACCGTGGTCCGTGCCACGGTCGCCGTTCTCCTTGACAGTGCGGCCGAACTCAGACATCGTGACAACCGTGATATCGGCCATGCGGTCGCCCATGTCCTGCGAAAACGCCGCAAGAGAATCGCCGAATTCATGCAGCAGGTTCGCAAGCTGCCCTGTGTGCGGTTGCGGACCCACTTCGTTCACGTGCGTATCCCAGCCTCCGACGTCGGTAAACGCGACTTCCAGCCCCACGTCCGCCTTGATAATGCGCGCAATCTGCTGCAGGCTTTGACCCAACCGTCCGCCCGGATAGTGCACACCGTTAGCAGGCGTGTAAGGCGCCTTTTGGATCGACTGCATGATCTTGATCGCTTCGAACGTCTCGCGGCCGGTACCGTTCAAGACCTGATCGGGCGACGTTCCATACATGCTTTCGAAGGTCGCAGCTACGCGCGCATCCTTCACTTGAAAATCGTCGATTTTGTTAATCGCGAGTGCTTCGTTCTTTCCGCGCAGGGAACGGGGCAGATCAGGCGTCATGCTGACAGCGCGCAGAGGACACGGATGCGGTTCCGGCTGAAGTGCCCGGTTGAGCCAGCCGTCGGTCGTTGCCTTGAGTCCCGGCGTGCCGGACTCCATATAGTCCTGCGCGTCGAAATGCGAACGCGTCGGATCAGGTGAGCCCACCGCTTCGACGATTGCGAGCTGCCGTTGATCCCACAGCGGCTTCATCCCACGCAATGCGGGGTGCAGGCCGAAGTGGCCGTCTAAATCGATGGCCGAACGCTCCGAGCCGTCCGGCCGCGGCACCGCGATGCTCGGACGCAGCCCATAATAGGCTGGTTCGCCATGCGGGATGACGACATTGAGACCGTCCACGGCGCCGCGTTGGAAGATTGCGATCAGTATCTTTTTCCGCTCACCTGGAGCGTCCTTCGCGTACACGGCGCGAGACAGCCATGTGGGTACCGAACCTACGCCAAACATGGCGAGGGCGGAAGATTTGAGAAACACACGACGTGTCGGCATATGAAAACTCCTGACTAACGGCGCTGAAATTCCGGCGAGCCAATGACGAGTCCTGCAATCAGGCTCGGCACTTGCGGCGGACCTGCCTTCGCATTTTGGGCGAGTTGCTTCTGCAGCTCAGGATCATTCAGCGCCTTCTGAATGGCCGACTGCGTTTGTTCGCTAGGATCCTGCTGCAGGATCTGACGGGCGAGCGCCATGGGATTCTGAGCGCTCACGGTCTGCCACTGGGCAACATCTACTTTTATTCCGGGCACCCGATTGTGTGCCAGAGCCAGAGCAAAATTCATTCGATCGAGCAGAGCCGCGGAACTGATCCATTCCGCATTTGCGTTCGAATACCCGGTGGGCTCAATCTTGCGATAGAGCGGTTCTCCGAGTTTATTCAACTCCTGGCCGAGCAAGAACGCGGAAGTCACATCCCCATTCGTGGCACGCACGGCACTCACAACCATCTCGAACGGCGTCTTCACTTTCGCGCGGTAAGCGCCTTCAGACCAGAACTCCGGCGATTCAATCATCATGCGTGTCAGTTCACGCAGATCTCCGTCCGTCCTTAGAAACGTGTCTGCCATGCGATTCACCAACGATGGCGGGGGATCATCCGCAACAAAGCGTCTTGCGAGTTGAAGCGAGATGAAATGCGCTGTCGACGGGTGATGCGCCAGAATTTGCAGGACTTCGATTCCGTCGTTCATGCCGCCGCCCGCACGGATCACGTGTCCAAGCACGACCTTTTCTCCCTTGTCGTGCATCTTGTCGTTGTATTCGAATCCCCCGCCCTTGCGCGGACCGGCGATCGTCCAGCCGGTGAAACAACGCGCCGCATTGATGACGTCCTGCTGGGTATAACCGCCATCGACGCCAAGTGTGTGCAATTCCATCAGCTCACGGCCGTAGTTTTCATTCAATCCACGCTTCGGTTGCGGCTTGGCAGCGAACGGACGCGGCCTATTGGCCTGGGAATCCGCACCCTCAGATTGCCAGTTGTCGAGGTAAAACAACATCGCCGGACTTTTCGCCGTTGCCAGCAGAAGGTCATAGAACTTGCCGAATACGTATGGCCGGATCGCTTCACGCTCATAGGTGGGCACAGTGAATCGATCTGAGCCCTTGTTGATGAAGACATTGAAGTGGTTGAACCAGAAGTCCAGCAGCAACTCTTCCAACTGGTGATTGCTGTAGATGGCACGCAGCAGCTTGCCTTCCGTCAGATCGTTTGTGACTACGCCTTGCGGATTCACGCTCAGCATCAATTCGCGGCGGAGTTCCACTGGCGCCATAGCAATCAATTGCTGGCGCTGCTTCGGACGTAACGCCCAAACGAAATTCGTTCGCTTATCGGCCGGCAGATTCTCGAGTAAAGCACGTTTCTCCGCAGGCTTGCCGTTGCGAAGCACGTTGATTTGATCTGGCGTGAGTATCGTCTCCAGCTTCACCTTCAAATCGAGATCGGAGTCATCATTTGGATCCTGGGCCTTGGACTCGACTGCCTTTTGGACATCAGTTGGAAGGTTCGAGTTCAGCACTCCGGGCGCGCCCGGCAGTTGAGTAACGGGCGATCTCACGGCCGTTGCTGACACGGCCTCATTTCTCTTTTCCAGATATCTATCTGCCAGGCGCACTACGATCGCCCGCAACTCCGGGTCATCCGGCAGCGGCGCTTTCCCGCGTGCGACGGCAATAATCATCTGTGGCGGCGGGAAGTGCGTATACGTGTCGTGAATGTTCATTCCCAGAGAAGCCAGGGGCTCGAGCCGCTGCATCAAAATGGGATTTTCCGGAACGCGCTCGGGATGCAGTTCCATTTCTATCCACTTCAGCAGCCCTGTTTGTTCAAGCGTCTGCAGATCGCCTGGATGCGGGCCGAATGTGAGGCGGTCCAACGCCTGGTGCAACTTGTCTGTTTGTGGAAGAGGTTTCGCGAAGGCTGCGTACTGGGGCGGGTTTTGACTCGCTTTGATTTTCTTTGGCGGCTTCTTGTCTTTCGCGAGTACTAAGGGGCACAGGACCAGAAGCACGATAGCGACAAGAATTTTCGTGCTTCGAAATGGTACTTCTCTGTCCACACTTCCCATGACGAAAATTCTCCGTCTTCAGTTGACCTGCTGCTACCAAGAACTTATCGGTTGTGGCGGGGAACTTGTCTGTTTTGACGATTGGAGCGGGAGACGGGATTCGAACCCGCGACATCGACCTTGGCAAGGTCGCACTCTACCAACTGAGCTACTCCCGCTTGGGAAGGGCTAACTGACATTCTCGTACGAGTTTGTCGGGGAAGTCAATTCATGTGGTTGCAACAGTAGAGTTTACTAGGTCGCATGACCGGCGGCCGGGGTGACTTCACGGCTTCAGCGCGTTGTGCTGATCATCGTAAGTCGCTAAAAAGGCAGTGCTTAGGCGTTCATGAATATTATGTTTGCACAGTTGTTTGCTGTGTTAGACTGAGTCTTCCGAACTGCTGAAGTCAGTCCCCCAACCGGAAAAAAAGGCTGCCAGGAACGGCAACCTGATCACAACACAGATTGAAAAAACTTTCGGCTTTTCCACACAAGTGGAAAAGGTGTGGGAAACTTGCGCCGTTCGGTGAGGAGTGTGTCGGGTTGGGTGATGCATGGGAACAAATCAAAGGCTGGCTCGCGTCGAGGCTAACAGAGAGCGCTTACCAGACATGGATTTCTAGAACAGCCTTGGGTTCGTTCCACAATGGCGAACTCATAGTCCGCGTGCCGGACGCGGCTACCGAGTCCTGGATTCGGCAGGAATACAGCTCGCAGATTCGCACTGGTGTCGAAGACCTTGGTCTGCGCGTGCGAGGAATCCGGTATGAACTCGACGCACTGCCCGCGGCTGCAGCGGCGGCAGGTGGTGGTTTTTTTATGCCAGAACAACGGCAGTCCAACGGGTATCAGCAACCCGAACTGGTTTTCGAAAAGACGGTGAACTGGTTGAATAGTCGGCTGACGTTCGACACATACGTTGTCGGGTCATCGAATCAATTAGCACATGCGGCAGCGCTCGCAGTCGCTAAGAATCCGTCCCGTAGTTACAATCCGCTATTCATTTACGGCGGAGTCGGGATTGGCAAGACGCACCTGATGCACGCCATTGGTCGCAGTCTGCTCCACAACTTCGCGACACTCAACGTCGTGTATACGTCGAGCGAGCGCTTCATGAACCAGATGATCGCGTCCATCAAGACCGATCAGATGCCGCTATTTCACCGACATTACCGTTCGGCCGACGTGCTGCTGATCGACGATATCCATATCATCGCCGGCAAGGAACGCACACAGGAAGAGTTCTTCCACACCTTCAATGAACTCTATGAGCACCAGAAACAGATCGTGATTTCGAGCGACTCGGCACCGAACCAATTGCCAGGCCTCGTAGAGAGACTGCGGTCGCGCTTCGAGTGGGGCCTGATGGTGGATGTTCAACCCCCCGATCTAGAAACCAAGATGGCCATTCTCGACAAGAAAGCCGAGTCGGAAGGGCTGAAGCTGCCACCGGAAGTGCGCATCTTCATTGCAACCAAAACGAAATCGAACGTTCGTGAACTGGAAGGCGCGCTCACGCGGTTGATGGCGGTGGCGTCACTCACCGGGCAACCGATCACGCTGGCAATGGCTCAGCAGACACTCAAGCATCTGAGCGCCGGACCGGAGAAGAAGGTCTCGGTTGAATCCATCATCAAGGCGGTGGCCGAGCGATTCAACCTTCAGCCCGCACAGTTGAAGATGAAAAGCAACACGAAGCAGATCGCCTACCCCCGCCAAGTTGCCATGTATCTAGTCAAGGAATTGACCCATGCGTCTCTGCCGGAAATCGGTCGCTATTTTGGCGGAAAACACCACACTACAGTTTTGCACTCTGTGACGAAAATCGACGAACTGCGCCACAAGGACGAGGTTTTGAACAGCCTTATCCAGTCCCTAATGGATTCACTTCAATAGCCTCTATGCTGATTTCCACATGGCTGTCCGGGAAAACCTGTGAACCGCTGTTGAGGAGTTCTTACCAGGTAAATTATTCAGTATCTACGGGTGTGAAATTCACAGCCAGAAGTGCGGGAAATGTCAAAGTTTGCTATACTTTAGAGAGAAATCAACATTTCCACAGCCCTTACTAATACGGTTCTAGATTGTAATTACGTATTCCCTGAGTAGGAGTAATAAGCGCGACCTAAGAGCAAGGAGCTCAACCCTTTTTCGCTATGGAATTTTCTGTCAGCAAGTCCGACCTGGTGCGAGAGCTGGGACTCACTCAAGGCGTCGTGGAAAAGAAAACCACGATCCCGATCCTGTCCAACATTCTGGTCGAAACCGACCACGATCAAGTGTGGCTAACTGCTACCGATCTGGAGTTGGGTATCCGCTGTTCTTGCCCGGCGCGGGTGAAGAAAGAAGGCGCGGGGACCATCCCGGCACGTCGGCTTTTGGATTACATCCGGCTTCTGCCTGACGCCGAGGTTCAAGTCAAGCTGGCCGAAAACCAGTGGGCGAGTTTCGTGTGTGGGCGTTCGCGTACCCGGATCGCCGGTATGTCGCGGGAGAGCTTTCCTGAGCTGCCGCAAATGCCGGAAGCTCTGGCAGAGATTCCGTTAAGCATTCTGTCGCAGATGATTGCGAGCACCATTTTTGCTATCTCTGCTGAGGAATCGCGCTTCACGCTGAATGGCGCTCTTTTGCTGCTCAAAGAAACCGGTCTGGTGATGGTTTCCACAGACGGGCATCGCCTGGCACTGGTTGAGAAGGAGGTACCGTTACCCGGATTGACGGGTGTCTTCCGCGCCTTGCTGCCGAAGAAAGCGATGAGCGAGATTCAGAAGCTGGCGAGCGACGATCCGAGCAAGAAGATCGAGTTCTCCGGAAACGATAATCACCTGTTCTTTAAGATCGATAAGCGCCTGCTTCTGAGCCGCAAGCTGACCGGCAATTTTCCGGATTATGAGCGCGTGCTTCCCAAAGAGCATCCGCACATGCTGGTTCTGCAGAAGGAAGATCTGAAGTCGTCCATTGAGCGGGTTGCGCAATTCGCGGACGAGCGGTCGAGAGCAATCCGGGTTCAGATTCTCAAAGGCGAGTTGAAGGTGCACTCTTCCATCTCGGAGACCGGTGAGAGCGAAGAGACGATTCCCATCGAGTACGGTGGTCCGGATGTGGAGATTGGTTTTAATGCGCAGTATCTGCTCGACTTCCTGCGATCGGTAGACCAGAGCGAAGTGGAACTGCATTTCAAGGACGCGAACAGCGCCGGCGAGTTGCGCCCACATGGTGCATCGGCTGAGACGGTGTATCGCTACGTCGTAATGCCGATGCGCATATGACGCGCTTCTTGTTCTGACAAAGGAAATATTTCGAAAGTATGGCGACAGTGGCTGAAAACGACAATTACGACTCCACTAGCATCAAAGTGCTCGAGGGCTTGGAGGCAGTGCGTCTGCGTCCCGCAATGTACATCGGGTCCACAGGCGAAATGGGATTGCATCACCTGGTTTACGAAGTTGTAGATAATTCTGTGGACGAGGCGCTGGCCGGATATTGCACTGATATCGGTGTCACCATCCACATCGACAATTCGGTCACCGTTGTGGACAATGGTCGCGGCATTCCCGTGGATATTCATGCGGATGAGGGTGTTTCAGCGGCACAGGTAGTGATGACCAAGCTTCACGCTGGCGGCAAGTTCGATTCGAACACCTACAAAGTTTCCGGCGGCCTTCACGGCGTTGGCGTAAGCTGCGTCAACGCGCTTTCTGAAGCCCTGCATCTGGAGATCTGGCGCGATAAGTCGACCTGGGAACAGGACTACGAGCGCGGTATCCCGAAGGCGCCGCTTGCCCGCACCGGTAAGTCGAATAAGACCGGCACCAAAGTCACATTCAAAGCCGACCCCACCATCATGGACGCGACGGAGTTCAATTTCGACACTCTGGCGCAGAGGCTACGGCAGCTCGCATTTTTGAACAAAGGACTGCGGATCACGCTGACAGATGAGCGCGGTGAAAACATCCGCTCGGAAGAGTTCTTCTATAGCGGCGGCATCAGCGAGTTCATCAAGCACCTGAATCGCGGAAAAGCGGTTCTGCACGACAAGCCGATTCACTTCGAGGGCGACCGCGAGTTGCCCAATGGCGTGATCACTATCGAAGTCGCGCTGCAGTACAACGACTCGTACTCAGAGAACGTCTTCAGCTTCGCGAACAACATCAACACGGTCGACGGCGGAACCCACCTCAGCGGCTTTCGTAGTGCCCTGACGCGCAGTATCAACGCAGCAGCACAATCAAGCGGGCTCTTTAAAGATCAAAAGGAGAATCTGACCGGCGACGACGTGCGTGAAGGCCTTACTGCCGTGATCAGCGTCAAGCTGCCGCAACCACAGTTTGAAGGCCAGACCAAGGGCAAGCTGAATTCAGACATTCAGGGCTACGTCGTCCAATTGATCAACGAAAAGCTTGGCGAGTTTTTCGATAAGAACCCGCCAGTGACCAAAAAGATCATCACGAAGGCGATTGAAGCGGCGCGGGCGCGTGAGGCGGCTCGCAAAGCACGTGATCTGACTCGACGTAAAGGCGCGCTCGATTCGGGCGGGCTGCCGGGCAAACTAGCCGATTGCCAGGAGCGAGATCCAGACCGCTGTGAACTGTTCCTGGTTGAGGGGGAATCGGCAGGCGGGACGGCTAAGAGCGGCCGTGACCGGCGTTATCAAGCCATTCTTCCCCTAAAAGGCAAGATTCTGAACGTTGAGAAGGCGCGTTATGACAAGATGCTCTCGCACGAAGAAATCCGCGCAATGATCACCGCCATTGGAACGGGTATCGGCAAAGGTGACGACTTTGAGCTTGCGAAGCTGCGCTACGGCAAGATCATCATCATGACCGACGCCGACGTCGATGGCTCTCATATTCGCACCTTGCTACTGACATTCTTCTTCCGCCATATGCAGCAGTTGATCACGCGCGGGAAGGTCTTCGTCGCGCAACCGCCGCTGTACCGTATCAAGAAAGGCAAGAGCGAGAAGTACATCAAGGATGACAAGGAGTTCACGCGCGAGATTCTGCGCCGCGCCACAGAGAATCTCACCGTTGAATTGAGCGGTCCAACCGATGGAACTGCCGAAAAGATTGAAGGCGGCGACCTTCGGGCGTTTCTGCTCTCACTGGACGAGTTAGCCGCGATCAGCCGTAGGTTAGAGCGGCGCGTCCGCGATGCTCGTGTGGTGGAAGTCCTCTCCGATGTGACGCTGCCCATAGACACGAAGGCCGATCTGCAGAACGAAGAGAACGTGAAGCTGGTAGCGCAACGGCTGAGCGACGCAAAGCTCGAGGTTAACGTCGAGCGTGAAGAAGAGCATTCGGCTTGGATGATCGGCTACAAGGATCCGACCAATGCCACGCGTTACATCAACACCGAATTCACGACCATGCCGGAGTTCCGGCGGCTGCGCGCCCTGATCAAGCAAGGATCGCGGTTCAACAAACCACCGTTCACACTCGTGAAGGACTCGCACCGGCAGACGCTCGCGAACTGGCGCGAGCTGTTCGACACAGTCATGAACGAGGGCAAGCGCGAAGTCACCGTGCAGCGCTACAAAGGGCTGGGCGAGATGAACGCCGAGCAGTTGTGGTCAACCACGATGAACGCGGAAACCCGCACTCTGCTGCAAGTGCATCTCGTTGATTTCGCCGAAACGGAGCCGATCTTCTCAACTCTGATGGGTGAAGACGTAGAGAGCCGCCGCAAGTTCATCGAGGAGAACGCGCTCGACGTCCGCAACCTGGACGTCTAACCATCACTTTTTCGCCAGGCATTCGAGGCGAATATTGTGGGCGCTATTGACCAAGTCCCACTTCAGGGTTGGATCCATAGCGCCCTGAAACCCATTGAGCGCAGTTGTTTCCAGACAGACCGGGCCGGCACTCTCTGTATCCACAGGCAGCGGTTTCCATTGGCGCCCAGGCGCGAAGTACTCCAGGTACCAATCATCCGGATCAAGCACCCGATAGTAGACCGTCGCGTCGCGCGGTAGCTCCGCGTTGACTCTCTTCGCGAGGACAAGCACCGGATCGGCAATTGGCCGTGAATGCGGATAGATAAACACACCGAAGTTCCACGCGGCAAGCGAGGCTGCAATCCATGTCAGCGCTTTGAGGCGTGTGCGCGCATACACGGCAATAAGCAGGACAATCGGCGGCCACACAAATAGCTTGTGAAAGGCGCTCCCGGGATCCCACGCGGCGAAGAAAACCGAGTAGCCAATCAACCATGCCCATAGGAAGATCCGCACGGGGGTGTCTACTTCGCCTGCTTCGATATGCCCTTTCCACGCCCGGATAGCGAGCGCAAGGAACGCCACACACAGGAAAAGCGCTCCGCACTCCCAAATCGAAAAGAATTGCCGCATCAGGCTCAGTTTCCCGCCCGCGAATAGCTTCAAATAGCTGAGCGGATAACGGACGAACAGGTCGCTCGCTGAGCGAGTGAAGCTCGAATCCGACGCATAGCTTGTTGTCCAGGACCTAACCGTCGGATAGAACTTGTGATTTGCCTGGCTGTAGCAAAGCCAGTAAGTTCCGGAAACAATCGCACCGGTTCCGGCGCAGTAAGCCACTGCTACCAACCAGCGTCTGCGGACTGATTGCCGATTGTCGATCAGAATCCATGCGAGCACCGAAATATAGCTGAAAACGGCAAGTTCGTGGAGCAGCATAGCGGCTGCGTGACAAAGCGCGGCGCCGAATAGATTGGGTTTGTCTCGTAATAACTGGAACGCGCCGAGCAGAAGCAGGAAAATCGAAAGACTGTACGCGTCAGCGTCGGTCGAAAATTTCCACCACGTTGCTCCGGCCGCGAAAAGAAGACAGCTAAACACACCGGCCTTCTTGCCGACGATGTTCTTTGCAATCAGGAACATCAGGCATGCCGCTCCTACGCTGGCGATAACGCTCATGATCTGCAAGGCCGTAATGGCGCGCATTCCCGGCCAGAAGCGCGAGAGGGAGCTATAGAAGGCATATCCAACCGCGTTGTAGACAAGATGATTGGGATGAAACAGCGCGATAACGGGTAAGCGGCCGTCCCGTACGCTCTCAATATTGAGTGAGAACAGTACGCCGTCCCAGTAGTACGTGCGCGTGAGAAACGCAAAGTACACCAGCGCTACGCCGATCAGCAGCGTGTAGAACCGCACGGTGCGCAACTACGAGCGTAACAAGCGAGTTGCGGCTACACTGAGGTCGTGCCAATGTCAACGGTGCGCGTAAATCGGAAGGGAGCGGACCGCATCGAGTCCGGACATCTCTGGATTTTCGCGAGCGACGTGGTGGACGCCGGGAACGCCGGTCCAGGCGATGCGGTACGTATTGTTGATCCGAAGGGACGTGCGATGGGGATTGCGCACTATAGTTCTACTTCTCAGATCGCGCTTCGATTTTTGACACACAAGCCGGAGGAAGTTGACGTAGATTTTCTGAGTTCGCGGATCGCTGCCGCGTTCAAGCATCGCAGGAGAGTGGTGCGCGATTCCGACGCTTACAGGCTCATTCACGCGGAAGGAGACTTGCTTCCCGGCTTGGTGGTCGATCGGTACGGGGATTACTTGGTGGCTCAATTTCTTGATCAGGGCATGGACAAACTGATGCCCGAAATCGTCTCCGCTCTCAACAATGTAATTCATCCTAACGGCATCGTCGCGCGTAACGATGTAGCGGTTCGCGCCAAAGAGAATTTGCCGCAGGAAGTGAAAATTATTTGGGGTGAAGTGCCGGACGAAGTTGAAGTGCGAATGAACGGCTTGCTCTATCGCGCGAACTTGAAAGAGGGGCAGAAAACGGGCATCTTCCTCGACCAACGCGAAAACTATGTCGCAGCTCGCGCCTTCGCCCGCGGACGCGCACTCGATTGCTTTTGCGCGACGGGTGGCTTTGCATTGCATCTCGCGGGCGTGTGCGAGACAGTCGAGGCGGTCGACAGCTCGCGGCCGACTCTCGATGTGGCCAAAAAAAACGCAGAGATCAACGGCTTGGCGAATATTCAGTTTCGTGATGCCGATGTCCTTGAATATCTGCCGGGGCTTGTAGCGTCACGCCAGAAGTTTGACATTGTCGTTATCGATCCGCCGGCGTTCACGAAATCGCGCGGCGCTGTGGAAGGCGCGTCCCGTGGATATAAAGAAATCAATCTGCGCGCATTGCGTCTGCTCGACCGAGGCGGAGTACTCGCAAGCTGCTCTTGTTCTCATCACATGAGTGAGGCGCATTTGCTCGAAATCATTGCCGCTGCCGCCCTCGATTGCGGAAAAACGCTTCGAGTGCTGGAGCGCCGCACGCAATCGCAGGATCATCCCATCCTGCTTACCGTGCCCGAAACACACTATCTCAAGTGCCTAATCTTGGAAGTGATCTAAAGCACAATACGTGAATCGCCCTCTCGGCGGGTGACATGCACGCGATCGAGATATTCAAGCAGCGGGATCGCGTACTTCCGCGAGATCTGCGTCCAATCCTTAAACTCCGGCACCGAAAATTTACGCCCCTTGTGTGCCGCTAGAGACTGGCGAATGTGCGCGACAACATCTGCGTGATAAACGAGGTCGGGCGCGAGTCGAACCAGCCTGCCGCTCTTGATCAGCGCTTCTAAGAGGTCGCGCGCTTTCTTTACGTCGGCACCGACATGCCTCAATGCCTCGTTCACCGGCGGCGGCGCGAAACCTGCTTGGCGGAATGTGTCTTCGAGCATCGCTAGAGCACTCATCTCGCTCTGGCTAATTCTGACCCTATGGGCGGCGAGCGCAATCAAATCACCGCGTGTGACGAAAGTTGCATCGTTCGCGATAATGGCGTCTGCCAAAGTCGAATCAAATATCCGTCTTGCCTTAGAAAGAGGCGCGCCGCTAGCGGCTGGATTGGCGGCGTGAAAGTGTGCAAGCCACTGAACCAATTCCCTCCGCTTTTGCTCGAGTAATTTCTTACTGAATACTCGTTGCGACGTTTCGATAAACGTCAAATTATTATAGGCCGCGAGCGCAGACTTGATCTTCGAGGGCTCGAGACCGGTTCTGCGCACGAGATCCGAGAGTGAGACGCCGCTTTTTCCCTCCTCAACCAGGTACTCGAGAGTGTTCGGTCCTGACAAGGCATTCAACCGCGCCAGAATGCGGGTGCGGTTCATTCGCTTCTTTGGAAAGATGTCGATCACCGCGCCGCCGCCAAGCGTTTGCGCCGGCGATGGCCGCCGAATGATAAAGCGATCGCCCGGGAGCGCGAGCACGGGTTCAGAAAGCCAAACGCGCACAAAGGTTTCGCCAGGCACGACGAGTTTGATCTCGGCCGGGATTTCAGCGGTGCCGACGTGAACGAATACCGGTTTACGGGTGAGGGGAGCATTCTCCGGATTCAGCCACTCCGCAAAGGCGTCAAACATGGTGACCGGCTCAAATTCGGATTTCGACGTCAGCGTGAAGCCGCGGCGAACGTCGGCGTAATCGATACCCGCGAGGTTGACGGCCGTTCGCTCCCCAGCGAGTGCCTCTTCAACATTGCTTCCATGCACTTGTAGTCCCCGGATGCGCGCCTCCTCGCCTGTGCCGTGGATTTGGACCAGGTCGCCGGTGCGGAGCTTTCCGGAACCGAGCGTGCCGGTCACCACTGTGCCGAATCCTTTCAAAGCGAAGCTGCGGTCAATGGGCAATCGCGCGAACGATCTGTCTGCTAAGGCGTTTCGCCCGCCTGTTAGTTTTGCAAGCTGCTTCTTCAGCTCATCGAGACCTTCGCCCGTCTTGGCGCTGGCTTTGACAATAGGCGCACTCTCGAACGGAGACGCCGAGATCAACTCTCTCACGTCATTGACAGTGGTCGCGATTCGATCCGAACTTACGAGATCAATCTTCGTCAGGGCAACAATCCCGGTAGATATCCCTAATAACCGGCAAATCTCGAAATGTTCTATCGTCTGCGGTTTCAGCGATTCGTCAGCGGCCACAATCAGCATAACGGCATCCATTCCCGCTGCGCCGGCGAGCATGTTCTTGATGAAGCGCTCATGACCGGGAACATCGATAAAGCTGATGCGCTCGCCGCCGGGCAGAGTCATGTGCGCGAAGCCGAGGTCGATGGAGATGCCCCGCCTCTTTTCCTCCGCAAGCCGGTCTGTATCGATTCCGGTCAGCGCATGAACAAGAGACGTTTTTCCGTGATCGATATGTCCCGCTGTCCCAACAACCAGTCCGGTCCGACTCTGCATACTACTAACATGATGTCGAATTGGTTGGAAGAGGTTCGCCGGCGCCATGCAAACGCAGAAGCTGGCGGCGGAGCAGAGCGCAATGAACGGCAGCATCGCGAGGGTAAGCTTTCGGCGCGCGAGCGCATTGAACAGCTACTGGATGAAGGCTCGTTCGAAGAACTGGACAAGCTAGTCCGGCATCGCAGCCATAATTTCGGCATGCAGCACCACATGATCGACGGCGACGGCTTCGTGACTGGTCATGGCTGTATTCACGGGCGGCCCGTTTTCGTATTTGCTCAAGATTTTACCGTTTTTGGCGGCTCGCTCTCTGAAGCGAACGCCCAAAAAATCGTCAAAGTCATGGACCTCGCGATGAAGACGGGCGCGCCGCTCATCGGATTGAATGATTCCGGCGGGGCACGCATTCAGGAAGGTGTTGTTTCCCTCGCCGGTTACGCGGATATTTTTCTGCGGAACACGCTCGCCAGCGGTGTTATCCCGCAGATCTCGGCGATTATGGGGCCTTGCGCCGGCGGGGCCGTCTACTCACCGGCCCTGACGGATTTCGTGTTCATGGTGGATCACACCAGTCATATGTTCGTGACCGGCCCGGACGTTATCAAAACTGTTACGCATGAGGACGTGACCAAAGAGAGTCTGGGCGGCGCCATGACTCACAACTCGATCAGTGGCGTGGCGCACTTTCTCGCGGCGAACGATGCAGATTGCCTGAGCAGCATCCGAGAACTAATGCGCTTTTTGCCGCAGAACAACTTGGACGGTGTTCCGCGCGTCCCGCCCATAGATCCGGAAGATCGGACCGATGCCAGCCTGGACACGCTGATTCCCCCGGAATCAAACAAGCCGTACGACATCAAAGACGTGATCCAGCGCGTGGTGGACGATGGCTACTTCTTCGAAGTTGCCTTGCACTATGCGCGTAATATCGTGATCGGCTTTGCGCGGATGGCGGGCGAGACCGTGGGAATCGTTGCGAACCAGCCCGCTTATCTCGCCGGATGCCTCGATATCAACTCATCCACCAAAGGCGCGCGCTTCGTTCGCTTTTGCGATGCGTTCCAGATTCCAATCCTCACCTTCGAAGACGTTCCCGGTTTCCTACCCGGCACGGAGCAGGAGTTTGGAGGCATTATCCGTCACGGCGCCAAACTGCTGTATGCCTACGCCGAAGCCACCGTCCCGAAGATCACCGTCATCACTCGAAAAGCATACGGCGGCGCGTATTGCGTCATGGGATCAAAGCACCTGCGAACCGACGTGAACTTCGCCTATCCGACGGCAGAAATTGCGGTGATGGGGTCGGAAGGAGCAGTGAATATTCTGTACCGGCGCGAGCTCCAGAACGGCGATAATCCCGAAGAAGCGCGCCAAAAGAAAATCGAGGAGTATCGCGAGCGCTTTGCAAATCCTTTCGTTGCAGCCGAGCGAGGCTACATCGATGACGTTATCGAGCCCCATGAAACCAGGCCGAGGGTCATCAAGGCGCTCCGCATGCTTGCGAATAAGACGGACACCATGCCGCGCAAGAAGCACGGCAACATCCCGCTGTAGCGGAAGCTACTCGCCGGAATCGCTGCTGCCGACCTTAAGCACAGCGAGAAACGCCTCCTGCGGGATGTCCACTCGCCCGACGCGCTTCATGCGGCGCTTGCCTTCTTTCTGTTTCTCCAGCAGTTTGCGTTTGCGGGTGATGTCGCCCCCGTAGCACTTGGCGAGAACGTTCTTGCGCATGGCTGAGATGGTTTCGCGGGCGATGATCTTGGTCCCTATTGCCGCCTGCAGCGCCACTTCGAACATCTGACGCGGAATCAGCTTGCGCAGACGCTCAATGAGGATCTTGCCGCGTTCATGTGCGACATCCCGATGCACAATCATCGAAAGCGCATCAACCGGTTCACCGGCAACCAGCACGTCTAGCTTCACCATCGGCGACACGCGATAGCCAGACAGATGATAATCGAGCGAAGCGTAGCCGCGCGAAGCGGACTTCAACCGATCGTAGAAATCCAGAACGATCTCGTTCAACGGCAATTCATAAAGCAGCAGGACGCGTCCTGCCCCTATGTATTCGAATTTCTTCTGAACGCCGCGCTTCTCTTCCAATAGCTTGAGAATTTCACCGATGTACTCTTCGCGCGTGATCACGGTCGCGTCGATGATGGGTTCTTCAATCTGCTTGATCCCAGACGGGTCCGGGAATTTCTGCGGATTGTCTACCTCAATTAATTCATCCGCCGTCGTTGTTACGCGATAGCGCACGCCGGGAGCGGTTGTAATGAGATCGATCTGAAATTCGCGCTCCAGCCGCTCTTGCACGATCTCCAAGTGCAATAAGCCAAGGAATCCGCACCGAAATCCGAACCCAAGAGCCGCCGAGTTCTCCGGTTCGAAGCTGAATGCGCTGTCATTCAGGCGAAGTTTTTCTAACGCGTCGCGCAGCAGGCCATGTTCATGCGATTCAACCGGATACAAACCGGCGAAGACCATCGGCTTGATTTCCTGAAAGCCCGGCAGAGGTTCAGCAGCCGGCCGCGCGTCTTCCGTGATGGTGTCGCCGACCTGTGCGTCGGAAACTGTTTTGATATTTGCGAAGACAAATCCTGCTTCGCCGGCAGTTAGCTCATCGCAGGCCACGGGCTTCGGCGATTGGAAACCCAGCCCGTCCACTTCATGGACCGAGTTGTTCGACCAGAGCCGTATTTTCTGCCCTTTTCGTAGCGTGCCGTCGACGATGCGGGTCAGAATGATGACGCCGCGATACGGATCAAACCACGAATCGAAGATCAGCGCGCGCAGCGGTGCTTCCGGATCGCCCTTGGGCTGCGGAATGCGATGCACCACCGCTTCCAGTACCTCCTTGATCCCGATGCCGTTCTTTGCGCTCGCGAGAATTGCATCCGAAGCATCCAGGCCAATCACCTGTTCAATCTGCTCTCGGATGCGCTCAGGCTCGGCCGAAGGAAGATCGATTTTGTTTATCACGGGGACGATTTCGAGATCGTGACTCAGGGCCAGGTATGTGTTGGCCAGCGTCTGCGCCTCCACGCCCTGCGACGCATCCACCACCAGGAGAACGCCTTCGCAGGCCTGCAGGCTGCGCGAAACTTCGTACGTAAAGTCAACGTGGCCTGGCGTGTCGATGAGATTCAGTTCATACATGTTGCCGTCATCGGCTTGGTAGTTCAGGCGAACGGCATGCGCTTTGATGGTGATTCCGCGTTCGCGTTCCAGGTCCATGGTGTCCAGGACCTGCTCCATCATTTCGCGTTGTGAGAGCGCGCCAGTGTACTCCAGCAAGCGGTCCGCGAGCGTGGATTTCCCATGATCGATGTGCGCGATGATAGAGAAATTCCGTATAAATCGGGGATCCATGCTGCGGTAGACTTGAGGGGGTAAAACCGAATTATCCCATAGCGAACGCTTTTCGCGTCCGCTGGCAGCCAGCGTGATGCTTGGATACCGAGCGGAAGTCTGCCAAGCTGGGCACTGGCGTTGCCGGGCGCCAAGATAGGTTCGCATTGATCAAATGGCTTATCAGACCTTTCAGGGTTCGCTTGATGCGACACGCCTGCGTATTGGAATTGTCGTCAGCCGCTTCAACGAATTCATCACTGAACAATTGGCAAAGGGTGCTATGGAGACGCTTGAGAAACATGGCTGCCCACAAGAAAACATCCGGTTCGTCAAAGTGCCGGGAGCATGGGAACTGCCCGTCGCTGCCAAAGCGCTCACTCCCACGTGCGATGCCATCGTTGCGCTCGGTGCTGTCGTGCGCGGCGATACGCCGCATTTCGAGTACGTCGCGGGCGGCGCTGCTGATGGCTTGCGGCAAGTGAGTGTAGAAACGGGAGTGCCCATCGCCTTCGGGGTTTTGACAACAGACGATCTGCAGCAGGCAATGGATCGCGCGGGCGGAAAGAGCGGTAACAAAGGCTCGGAAGCAGCGGAAGTCGCAATCGAGTTGGCCAACCTTTTGAAGTTGCTGCAGGGTATTTCCTGACATGGCGGCACGTCATAGATCGCGACGTCGCGCGCTGCAGGTCCTGTTCGAGTGGGACATGCGCGGCGATTCCATTGATCGCGCAATCGCGCATTATTACGACACGCTCTACTCCGAAGAGAGCGAAACCAAGCCCAAACAGGATCGCTTCATGGAGGAATTGGTGCGCGGCACAGTGGCCAACGCGGCAGAGATCGATAGGAAAATAGAGGCGAAATCGGAAAATTGGCGGCTAGGACGTATGGCTGTCGTCGATCGGAATATCCTGCGCCTGGCCATTTTTGAAATGGAGCAGAACGCTCTTCCGGCACCCGTGATTATCGATGAAGCCCTCGAGCTCGCGCGCCAATTTTCAAACGATGGATCGCTGCCATTTATCAACGGCGTCCTCGATGCGGTGCGCCGCCACACGCTCGCCGCCGGCGGCAGCTAGAGCTATTTCCCGATACAGAACGTAGAAAAGATTCGGTTCAGGATATCGTCGGCGGTGGTCGCACCGGTGACGGCATCAATAGGTCGAAGCGCTGCATAGAGATCCAGCAGCAACATCTCATGCGGAATACCGAATTCCACCGCGCGCTGCGCATTTGCCAGCGCTTCTCCCGCTTCACGTAAAAGAGCTTCATGCCGGATGCTCGTGATTGATCCGCTTTCGGGGGTTGCCAATCCCTCCGGCGCAAGCCGTTTGAGAATCGTACTGCGCAGACGATGGATGCCTTCGCCGCTGATTGCAGAAACAGGAAGGAAACTGCCATCCACGCTCAACCCGAGATCGGCTTTGTTCGCGACCAGCATCGGCCTTCGGTCGTTGAGCTTTTCATGCAGCAGGCGGTCTTCTTCTGTCAGCGGCTCCGAACCGTCTACTACGAGCAGCGTCAAATCGGCATCGGCGATTGCTTCGTAGCTGCGCTCCATTCCGAGCGTCTCCACCAAATCGCCGCTCTGCCGGATTCCCGCCGTGTCCACCAGCTTCAACGGGATGCCGGCAAGCGTCGTTGTCTCCGACACGGTATCGCGGGTCGTGCCCGGGATGTCGGTCACGATGGCGCGGTCCTGCTCCAATAAGCGATTGAATAAGCTGCTCTTACCGACATTTGGCCGGCCGGCAATGGCCAGTGTGAAGCCGTGGAAAACGAGCTTGCCCGTGCGGAAGCTTCCGACGAGTTGATTGACCGCCTGCTGAATAGGTCTCAGCCGTCGCAGGATCTCTTCCGGAGGGGCCACGCTGATGTCGTCCTCAGCGAAATCGATGCCCGCTTCGAGTAGCGAAATCAATTCAAGGAGCTGTTCTTTGATTGGTCCGATGCGGCGGGAAATCGAGCCTTCCATCTGCTGGGCTGCGACGCGTGCCTGGTAGAGCGTTGTCGCGTCAATCAACTCGCGGACGGCCTCTGCCCGCGGCAAATCGATGCGGCCGTTCGCGTAGGCTCGCAACGTGAACTCGCCGGGCTCGGCGATGCGCGCTCCCGCTTCGACAGCACGTTCCACGCAGTGACGCAGAACGACAGGCGCGCCATGGCACGTGATTTCAATGACGTCTTCTGTCGTGTAGGAACGAGGAGCTTCGAAGAAAGCGACAACAACCTGATCCACGACGGCGCTGTCGCTGCCAATCAGTTCCGCAAACTGGCTCGCCCAGGAGCGCCATTGCGGGCCATGCCCGAATCGAAGAATCCTCTCTGCGATCGCGCGGCTGCGGTCGCCCGATAGTCGGACAGTTCCCAATCCACCGCGACCCAAGGGAGTCGCAATCGCGACAATGGTGTCGCGCAAATTCATGCTGTCAGGGTTCTATCGCGGGCCGCGCCCGCCGCCGCCTCGAGGCGGACGATTGCCAGGTCCGGGGCCGCGTCCATGGCCTTCGCGCCGACCTTCACGACCATTGCCGTGCCCTTCTGAGCGGCCGCCGCGAAACGGCGCACGCACCGGAGGAGCCGGAGGGGTGGGCATGTCTGCAGGAATCACCACGACCGCGCGGAACGGTCCCATACCAACGCTCTCGCTGCGCAGTTCTTTCTCATCGCGCAAAGCCAGATGGATGACTCGGCGCTCGCGGCTGCTCATGGGATTGAAGTGGAACGGCACGTGGGTCTTTTTGACCTTGTCCGCGGCCGCCAAAGCACTCATGCGAAGCTCTTCTACGCGTAGCAGGCGGTAATCGTTCGCATCAAATGAGATCAGCGAATGATCCTCGGGCGGAAGCCGCAGCGCTTCCATCGAGAGATGTTCGAGCGCGAGGAGCAGCTCAGCTCGGTTTTCGAGAAGCAGCTCGACATCCGATCCCGCGAAGACCACCGCCACTTCGGGATTCTCTACCTCCGGATGCGGATTTTCGGGAGCTTTCAACTCGTATGTCACAGTCAGTCCGGCGTGTCCGAGAAGCGGCTGCAGGAATTCATCCAGCTTCGGCCGCAAAGAGTCGACAGTGTATTTCATTCAGAACTATTTCTTGCCCGTCCGCTTCACCGGAACCTTCGATGCGGCAGGCGGTGGCGTGGGAGGCTGCGGGGTGGGCATGAACCTGTTAATGATGAGCTGTTGAGCGATTCCTACCACGTTGCCGGTTAACCAATATAGTACAAGTCCTGCAGATGCGTAGTAGAACATGAAGCCGAATACCAGCGGCATCATCATCATCATCCGCTGTTGGTTGGAATCCACGCCCGCGGCGGGAGTGAGACGCTGCGTCAGGAATTGGGTCGCGATCAGAATGATCGGCAGCAGGTGAATCGGCAGGGTTTCCGGGGACGACAGGTCGGGCACCCACATCCACGGTGCGTGACGAAGCTCAATGGCGATCTTTAGCACCTGGTAAAACGCGTAGAAGAACGGAAGCTGAATTATCATCGGCAGGCATCCGCCCACCGGATTCACGCCCTCGCGCTTGTACAGATCCATCACTTCCTGGTTCTGCTCAGCTTTACGTGGGTCGTTGATCTTGATGTTCTTGTATTTGTCGTTAATGGCCTTAATCTGCGGCTGCAAGCGCTGCATCTTGCGCGCGGATTTCAGGCTGGACAGCCGCAACGGAAACAGCGCCAGGTTGATGATCAGCGTGACAAGGATGATGGCCCAGCCGTAGTTGTTCGTCCAGTGATCGTGCACCCAGTTCAGCCACAGGAACAGCGGCCGCGCAATCACGCCAAAAAATCCCCAGCTCACCACTTGCGTTAGTTTCGGGTTGACGTTGCGCAGAATGTCGATGTCTTTCGGTCCAAGAAACATCGAAAGATTGTTCTGCGCGCCACTTGATATACCCGTACCCACAAACGCCGTCGGTTTCTGCTCGCCCGGAACCTTCAATTCATCGTTGTATGTGCGAACTTGCAGGGAGCTGTTGTCGGCAGGTAGCGCAACGGCAGTGAAGAAGTTGTCTTCCACGCCGCCAAAAGCGTAGGCGCCGGTGTCCGTGACGGGACCGTTCTTGGCGTCCTTCGCGCTCTTGGTGATCAGCTTGTTTGCGGCCGTGTCGTACCAGATCGTGTGTTCGTAGCCTGTGGCGCCGCGAACCGCGAAATCTCCAAATCCTCCGCGCCACATCAGCAAAGCAGGAACTGGATTATTGTTCTCCAGCACCTGTGACTTCACATCCACAAGGTAGCTGTTCTTCAAGAACAGGAATGATTTGTGAACGGTGACATTACCGCTCGAATACGTATAGTCAACGCCCAGCCCATTTGGAGCAACCCGCGCTCGATACAGAACATTATTAGGGTCCACACTGAGCTTCTGGTTCACCGTTTCTAGCGCGAATGGCAGTGGGCAGGGATTCCCGTCGCTTAGGTTCAGCGGATTGCCTTTATCGTCCAGGTGGACCAACTGCAGCGGCTTGTTGTTGTTGTCGCGGTATTTCTTCAACAGCCAGCTCTTCACAACGGCGCCTTTGTTCGTGAACTCCACGCGATAGACATCCGTGTCGATAGCCGTGGTTGTGGCGGATGTCGCTTGTATCGCGCCGGTAGGGGCCGGTTGTGCAACGGCGGCCGGTGTCTCCGTGGTGGCATTGGCCGCCGGCTTCTCCGTGAGCGTCGCGGCAGCCTTGTTGTTTACGGGAGCGACCGGCTTTGGGCCCGGGGCGGGTTTGAAGATGTACTGCGAAACCAGCAGCACCAGCATCATCAATGCCAGCGCGAGGGGAAGACGCTTTTCAAGCGAAGGCGGCCCAGAAGCGCCGCCGGTATTAGTCGGCATAAAGAGATCTCATTTCGGTGCTTAGCGGACCGGATCGTAGCCGCCTGAGTGGAAAGGATGGCAACGGCCCAGCCGTTTCAAGCCGATCCAGATTCCTTTTACCGCGCCATGCTTCGCTACCGCGTCCAGCATGTACTCGGAGCACGTGGGATAAAAGCGGCAAGCCGACGGCAGCAAAGGCGAGAGGAATAGCTTATAACCTCGAAGCACTGCGATTACGACCTTTTGCATTGGGCGAATACCCGACCGACTTCCCGGCACAGGTCCTCAAACGGCGCTTCCAAAACAGAGCGCCTGGGATTAAAGACGATGGCGTAGCTACCGGAGATCCGGTCAAATTGGCTTTGAACCGCCGCCCGCATGCGCCGCTTCAGGCGATTCCGGATGACAGCTTTGCCCAGCGATCGCGGAACGGTAAGCCCGAATCGCGAAGAGGCTCCGGCATCATCTGTTATTGGGACGTAAAACGCGGCGAAATAGCGGCTGGTCATGCGCACACCGCTTTGGTAAATGGCGCGGAACTCAGAAGAGCTACGGATCCGCTTTGACTTAGGAAGCAAGAGCGGAGCAACAAAACAGTGCGGCTACTTACAAACCGCGAACAGCCCGTTCGTCGCTCACGGTCAGCTTGTGACGGCCCTTCGCCCGGCGTCGAGCCAATACGGCCCGCCCGTCGGCAGTCTTCATGCGAACGCGAAACCCGTGGGTCTTGGCGCGGTGGCGATTATTCGGCTGAAATGTGCGTTTTGGCATAGCGAATCTTGCTTTCTGTCTTCGTTGTGGGAGCGGCACCAGCTTCGCCGCCCGGGTAGGCAAGAGTGCGGAGACGCACTGCGGCTAACGCACTGAACCCAAACAATTAGTATAAGCCATTCTGTGCTTCCGAGCAAAATCGTGCCTCATAATGCAGAATGTGTTCCGCCCAATATCCATATTCTGGTTAGCGCTCTGCTTGGCCATGTCGGCCCTCTCACAATCCAGCAATCTGCCCTCGCCTAACGGTAGCCGGCCATTGCGCGACTCGCATAACTGCTATCCCTACGACGGCAAGTGGAACGACCGCGTCGATCGGGCGCTCGGCACCGGTTTTCCCGTCGCTATTGAACAGGACTTGGCCTGGTATGTTGATCCCGCTTCGGGCAAAGGACAAGTAGTGGTGAACCACTCCGAAAAGGCGACGGCTGTGGACCCGGAAGAGCGGCAATACTTCTTCCAGCGAGTCCGACCCATTATCGAAAACGAGCTGGCGCACGGCGACCCGGCGAAATGGCCCGTCATTGTGCTCCATTTCGATTTCAAGGACAACCAAACTCCTCTTCTCGAAGCCGTTTGGAAACTTCTGGGCGACTACGAACCGTGGATCAGTACGGCGGTGAAATCCGATGACCCGCACAAAATGACGGAAATCGCGCGCAAGCCGCTTTTGGTTCTCACCGAAGACTCTGATCTTCAGGAGAAGGTGTTTTACGATGCCGTACCGGTCGGCGCGCGACTGCGCCTGTTCGGTTCCGCGCGCACACGTCTACCGCAATCGACCAGCAAAGCGGAATCGGAGCATCTTTTGGCCACAACGCCGCCCGAAGACATGTTGCCCGAGAAGCCGACCACGTATCGACGTTGGTGGAACAACTCCTGGCACGAGGTCGAAGAAGGCGGGCAGCCGAAAGCGGGAGCCTGGACCGACTCGAAAATGGCTCGTCTGCAGGCGCTGGCCGCGCGCGCACATAGCTTGGGATATTGGATTCGGTTCTATACCCTTGACGGCTTCACGCCCGAACAGGGGAAACAGAACGGCTGGTTTGAAAGCTATAACTTCGGCAGTTTAGAATCGGCCCAACAGCGCTGGCGAGCCGCGTTGGACGCCGGTGTCGACCTGATTGCGACGGACCAATACGAAGATCTCGCCGCGTTTATGAAGAAGAATGGAAGGCGCTAGCGCGAATGCCGCGACCTGTTCCGCTCGGGACCAGCAAAGCCATCTTTGCGCTTGCCTGTGTGATGCGATCCAAAGGGCTTCTTCGCGAATAGCTTCGGCATCGGTGCGTCCACCTGGTATGGTGCGGGCTGGGGCGGCTTCGAGGCTTCGGCAATCTCGCTCATCAGCGCCGGCGAGATTTCACGACGCGTCATACGCACCTTACATTCGCGCTCGATGCGCTGAACTTCGTTGCGTTCCGCGCGGCTAACGAAGGTGGATGCAGAGCCGCGCTGACCGGCGCGCCCGGTGCGGCCCACACGATGGACGAAGTCCTGCGAACCCTGCGGAAGGTCAAAGTTCACCACGTGCGCGACACTGTCGACGTGAATGCCGCGCGCGGCGACATCCGTGGCAACCAGAACGCGATAACGACCATCGCGGAACCCTGCCAGTGCCTGATTTCGCTGATTCTGGGTGCGATCGCCGTGCATCGCAACGGCTCGGACACCGTTCGCGGACAAACGTTTGGCCAGCCGGTCCGTCCCGTGTTTCGTGCGCGCGAACACCAGGAATGAGCCTTCTTCCTGTTTCAGCATGTGCCGCAGCAGACCAACCCGCATATCGCTGTCTACTTCATAGACATGAAGGTCAACCTGATCCGGCGTTTTCGCGGTAGCAGTGTCGGTCTTCACGCGTACGGCATCGCGCGAGTGACGTTGAATCAGCCGCTCAATGTCCTTGTCCATAGTCGCCGAGAAGAAAAGGCTTTGCCGCGTCTTGGGCAACACGGCCAGAATCTTCTCGATGGCGGGAAGAAAGCCCATGTCAAGCATTCGGTCGGCTTCATCCAGAACGACGGTAGAAACGCTGTCTAACCGGATTAGCTTGCGGGTAAGAAAGTCTTCCAGACGGCCGGGTGTGGCAATCACCACGTGCACGCCGCGGCGCAATAAGTTGAGTTGAGTCTGCTCGCTCAACCCCCCAACGACCGCGGCACAACGTAGTCCCGTATTGACGCTAATTGCGTCGAAGCTGGCCGCGATCTGCAGCGCAAGCTCTCGTGTTGGCGCGAGAATCAGGGCCCGAATGCGATTAGCTTCGTTTGGCTTTGAATCGTTCGTGCCGCCCATCAGCTTCTGCATCATCGGAACGAGAAAAGCTAGCGTCTTACCGGTGCCGGTTTGTGCCGTCGCGACCAGATCGGCGCCTGTAAGAGCGACAGGAATGGATTTTGCCTGCACAGGAGTCGGCGTAACGAATGAGTTGCGCGACAAGTTTGTTTGCAGACAGGGATGGAGTGTGAGTTCAGAGAATTGGTTCATAAAAGGATGTACTTCGCCAGTTCAGGCAGTGACGTCCTTCGATGAATCAACGGCGGGCCGGGGAAATTCGCTAACTCGATGCTCGGAGCTAGCAAAGGACGATTGCGGGCAAGAAGACTACTTCAGAATAGCAGGAGACCGCTTGAAAACCAAATTCTTACCGTCTATCCACAGGCGCGACAATAGAAGGGTAGACATGATTTGGTGGGAATTGCTCGTCGGCTTCGGTGTCCTCTTTCTCATTGCGGCCATGGTGCTGCTGCTGAACCCGCCCGAAAAGTGGGTGAAACGAGCTTTTCGGATAAACAAAAAATAGCTTGCTACGAGACGACGGCATCAAACACGCCGGTCTCGACCGTGTTCCCGTGCTTCATCTGCACGAAGATGCGGTATTTCCCAGGCGTGGGGAAGCCGTACGGAAAGCTGACTTCGTTTGGTAGTTTTGCCGTGGTGGCTGGCATATCCATTCCAGGCATGCTGCTCATATCCATGCCCGGCGTGTCCGCTGGTTGCGGATGTGTAGTGCCCGATTGTGCGAGGTTCAGAGCGGCCATCGAAGCCGTCCCCATGGGATGAATGTGTGCAAACACAGTTCCGTCAGTTTTGACGAACGCCGCGTGGCCTAACATTCCCATGTAGAGGGCCATATCTTGGGGAGTCTCGCCCTTCTGATCGACTAGCCGGAAGCGAAACGACTGTCCCTGCCGAGCCGTTATCGGCTCATTGGCACGCACCCACTCCATGCGGTAGCCGTCGGGCAGTGTGAATGATGTGGACGGCTTCGCCTGCAGGCAGTCGTCTGCCCTTGCGCTCGCGTCATCACCGGCGAGCGGCCGAGACGGCAAACTCCCCGGTATCTCGACGTTGGCGACAGGCGTCTCCGGGAACCCGTTCGCATGCACGATGTCGGCATAGAGTCGATACCTGCCGGGCACGATCGCCGGGAGTTGCAGCCGAAATACACCTGCCTCCACTTGATCGGGATGAAGATGGTAAACCGCGTCCAGCCCCGGCTCGCGCAGCACATACAAGTGCATCAGGTGATCGTGGTCGGGGACCAGGTCATCGATACTGTGCCGGAACATAAACAAGGCCATTCGGTGGGGAACAGGCCCGTTCTTCGGCAACTGCAGCCATCCGGAATCCGCCAACCGCAGAGTCAACGTGCCGTTTCCGTCGAGCGTCGGAGTCATCTCGATGGGGCGGTAGACTGTGTCGCTATAATGCGTGGCTTCGTTCTTCCACCACGAATCGCCCGCGAATACAATGCCGAGCAGCACGATTGCGGCAACTGCCATCGCGATCCGACCTTTGCGCTTTGCGTGCTCGCTCGGGATTACTCCCGGCGCCAATTTCGCCTCGCGATTCGCCGCACCCACAATCGCCACCATGCCGGTGACAAGAAACAGCCCCAGAAGGCTGAGCAAGGCACCAATACTGAGTTGCATTCTCTTGGTAGTGGACGCCGCCGAAGGCACCGGTACGGACAGCACGCCGCGGCCTTTTTCTCCCGTCGCCGCGATCCTGACCTGCCAGGAGCCAGGCGCCATGATCCACAATGCGCCCGTGAAAAACTGCGCATCCTGCTTTGATTGGTTCAGCTTGTCCGGTATAGGCGCATACTTGGCGCCTGGACCGGCGATTGGAACCGGCACCGCCGTGAGTTCCCGGACGCCCGGGTTCTCAGCACGAATTTCCAGCGAGGCCACCCCTGGAATCACTTGCGGGGGCCGTATCGTCACGAAGAGCTGATACGGTCCTGCTTGGCCGTCCAGGTAAATGTCAGGGCTGCCGACATGGGCTTGTGCCACGACTGCGAACAGGCAGCCAAGCGCCAGCCGCCGGGAAAAGGAAGATTGCATTCGAAGTTACCGCTGAATTGCTCTAAACCAATTCGCGCGAGCGAAGGCCCAGCGGATAGTCAGCGTTGCAAACGCTAGCGCAAACCCCAACCCAATCGCAAACGGAATGATTCCCTCCCACGGATAGAACTCGTTCCGCACCACGAATGCGGTTGGAGGGATTCCGAAGTAGAAGTACATGGTGCCGAAGAACGCGTTGCGCGAAGCCGGTGACATCAGGAAATTGGCGAATGGCCACTGGACCGCCACCAGAGTTCCCACATAGATCAACGCACTCACTGCGGCTACCGCCCACCGGTTCCAATTGCGCGACTTCTGCCAGAAGATGTCGAGCAGAAAAGCCGGCATAACCAGCAGCATCGGGAACTCCATCGGAATGAAGTGCGTCACGTTCTGATAAACCGGACCCAGCTTCGGCTGTGCGGGAAACAACGGCAGAATCCAGATCAGCGCCATATTGAACAGCATGTAGTAAGCAGCAATGGCCGTAGCCGCGAAACGCATCCCGGTGACACGCCAGCCGATCGTCAAGATGATGGGCGTTACTGCGCCGACCAGAATGTACGGCAATGCGGAGTGCATCAGTACCCGTTCCGAGTACTCGAGGAAAATGACCATGGTCATCACCAGCATCATTCCGCACATGTAAAGAAAAATTCGCTTGTAAGCCGCGCGATCCCGTTCCGCAACGCGATTCATGTGCCCGGCAATGAGTGTCATCGTTCCGAGCACGACCCCGTATCCGCCGGTGAACAGCAAAATGTGCGGTGGGCTTACGATTTTCACATCCAGGCCGTATGCGCCGTGCCACCAGTTATCGAAAGGCGCAGACGTCAGCATGGCGATCCCACCCCAGGAAGCGATAAACGCGCCCAATGGAGCGCGAAAGCCCCAGATGTGAACCGAACCGATCGCCAGCGGAGAAGTTTTCGAGAATGTCGTGTGCAGGATCAGAAATCCGAACGCTATTCCGGACAGCAGCCCGCAAGCATAAATCGCCATGTGTGCGGGAGTCCAAAAACTGTCGCGGCCGATCGATTCATGCCAGGAAATATCCCAATGGCCGCCGACCATTAGGGATGTCCCGGCGAGCGCGGCGCACCAGATGTACCAGGGGATAGCTGCAGTAGCTTGCCGCGCCACCGCTTCTTCGCGCCCGGCCAGAGCTGCACCAGTAGTGCTTAGCGTCGCCATCCGATCTCCTCCCGGAAGTTCTATTTTCCTACGAAAGAAACGGGGCGGCAGTTCAGCTCTTGGTGAGAATGCGGCTGATGTCGTTGTAAATGGCAAAGACGACAATCGCCATGAGGCAGACGAAGCCGATCTTGAACACCGTTTCTTTTACCTGCATGCTGACTTCACGCTGTAGAAGCATCTCGATAATGAGCAGAAGAAGCGTTCCGCCATCGAGAATCGGAATCGGCAGGAGATTGAAAACGGCCAGGTTCAGGCTGATGAGCGCCATTATGGTGAGATAGCTGGTCGCACCTTCATGGGCTGCCTCACTGGAAATTTGGGCGATTTGAATGGGGCCTGCGAGAGCGGATTTTGCTGACACACGGCGCTCGATAATGCTTCCGAGAAGCTGATAGATCAACAGCGCGTTCTGCTTGTTGAACTGGAGCGATTGCGCCAGCGCAGGTCCGAGACCGAGCTTCACGAACTCCGGCCGCCGTTGGAAATAGATGCCGATCTGGAACGGAGCTCTGGAATCACTGGTGGCCTGCGGCGTGACGCTAATTTTCTGAAATTGCCCGGCACGGGAAATCACGAAATCCACGGGCTTGCCGCCCGATTTCATCACGGCCTGCCGCACCGTATCCGGCGAAGAAACAGGTTCACCGTTCACCTTGATAAAAGAATCGCCGGGACGAAGTCCAGCCGAACCGGCGGGCATACCCTTAACGATTTCCGCCACCTGTACTCCACCGTTCCAGCCGGCGCTTCCCATTCCTTCTTTCGGATCCATCGTCGGCACTATCGTCAGATGAACCGTCTGTCCATGCCGGTCAACCGTGACCGGCAGCGGGTGATTGGCATTCATTGCAGTCTTCATCACCACGTCCGGCCATGGCGGATTCGCCTGTCCATCGAAATTGGTGATCTTATCGCCTGCTTCCAGTCCGGCCTTTGCTGCCGGAGAACCAGGGGTGACGCTGCTGACAACAGCCTTGCTCTGCTCTACTTCGGTCTGAACGCCGTGCATGTAGAGTGCGGCCACAATCGCGATAGCCAGAACCACGTTCATCAGCGGCCCGGCGATAATCACAATCGCCCGTTGCCAACGCGTTTTTGCCTGGAACGACCGAGGGTCGGCTGCCTGGGCGTCACCCGGCTGCTCCCCGAGCATACGCACGTACCCGCCCAGTGGAATGGCGGAAATCCGGAAGTCCGTATCACCGCGCCGGAAACCCAAAAGGCGCGAACCGAACCCAATGCTGAATGTTTCAACCTTGATGCCGACTGATATTGCCGCCCAGAAGTGTCCCGCCTCGTGGATCAGGATCATCACACCTAACAGCAGGGCAAACCAGAACGCGTCGTGAAGAAAAACCAAACCCTATACCCTTTCGCGGCACCAAGCTAGCTACCCATATGGACGCAGCCGGCAGCGGTACGATTCATTTAGCCTATCGCGAGCGAGCCGCCACGATCTCCCGGGCCACGCGGCGGGATGCCGCGTCGATTTCGACAACATCCTCTATTGTCTCCGGCTCGTGGCTACCTTGCCGCGTCAACGTCTCTTCGACCACTTCGGCTATCTCCGTGAACCCGATCCGCCCGTCCAGAAACGCTTGCACCGCGATCTCGTCGGCTGCGTTTAGCGTACATGATGCCGACCCGCCGGTTTTCTGAGATTCATAAGCCAGACGCAAGAGCGGGAACTTCTGGAAGTCGGGGGCGGAAAAATGCCACGTCCGCGGTTGCGTCCAATCGATCCGGGGCACCGGTGCGCGGTCCCGGTCCGGATATGTCATGGCATACTGGATCGGCATTCGCATGTCAGTGGCCGAAACCTGCGCGATGACGCTGCCGTCGTTGTACTCCACCATCGCGTGAATAGAGGACTGCGGATGAACCACGACATCTACCTGGGACGGTGGCAAATCAAACAGCCAACATGCCTCAATCACCTCAAAGCCTTTATTCATCAAAGTGGCGGAGTCAATTGTGATCCGCCGTCCCATTTTCCAGGTGGGGTGATTCAGAGCCTGCTCTGGCGTGACACTTTTTAGCGCCTCGCGCGAAGTTTCCCGGAACGGGCCGCCTGAGGCCGTCAACAGCAGCCGTGTCACTTCATCCCGCCGCCCGGCACGAAAACACTGGTGGGCGCCGTTGTGTTCGCTATCCACCGGAATCAGCTCCGTTCCGGTTTCCCGGACCGCCTCCATCACAATGCGTCCGCTCGCCACCAGAACCTCTTTATTAGCAAGCCCGATCCGTTTTTTCGTCCGTATCGCCTCGTACGTGGCCTTCAGGCCAGCCACTCCCACAATGGCCGACATCACAAAATCGACCTCTGCCGCGACCGCGGCCTCTACTCTCGCCTCAGGTCCGGAAGCCAATTGCGGCCAATCTGCCCGTGGCAATGCTGACTTCGCCAAGCGATTGCGTAAAGTATCCACCAGACCAGGCGAGTCCAGAACAGCCACTTTGGGTCGGAATTCCAGAATTTGAGAGAACAGGAGGTCCACATTCCTGCCGGCTACAAGTCCGAATATGCGAAACCGAAGGCCGTGTTGTCGCACGACGTCCAGCGTGTTGGTTCCGATCGAACCTGTTGAGCCTAAAACGGTTAAATTCAATTAGAGATCCCGTATTCGAGCGCCCTAGCCATCGCAAAACTGCCGGGCCATAAAGAAATTTGATTTTTTGTAGAGTTTGCTCTTGATTTCCGCAATTCCATATTCTAATATTGGAATCAAGCCAGGGAGGCAACTCCCACCAAAGCGAGACTAACCTCATAGAAAGACCCCTGAAGCAACAATCCTCCCTGGCGCCCGCAAGGGTTCCGTCTCGCAGCTTCAGCAACTAAGAAAACTCTCAGTTCCACCTTTCAATTGACTCCCCAACTTCGGCGCTACACTCGGTACTGAACAGGCGAGTTTACTTGTCGCACTCCGATCATCCGTCACAACTCCGTCCCGAAACTGACGTCCTGACGCGGGGCTTCGATCCGAGCCTCTCAGTCGGCTCCGCCCGCCCCGCGGTGTTCCGGAGTTCTACTTATGTATTCTCCAGTCCCGAGGCCGCCGAACGCGCTTTCGACATCATGGGTGGACGTGCGCAGCGCACCCCTGACGAGAACGTTGACCTAGTATATTCGCGCTTCAACCATCCCAACGCACAGATCCTGGAAGATCAGATTGTACCGTTGGAGCCGGGTGCAACCGCCGCTGCCGTATTCAATTCCGGTATGGCTGCCATCATGACAGCTCTCCTGGCGATACTTCAGCCGGGCGACACCATCGTTTACACAACACCTATATACGGCGGCACCCAAACACTGATCCAGGCCTTTCTCCAGCCGTTTGGAATTCACGGGGTACCCGTTGCGGCAGGCGACTCTCAGGCCATTGAAGAAGAGATTCGCTCCGCCAAGAAGCTGCGCGTTATTCTCATCGAGACCCCGGCTAACCCAACCATCGTCATGACGGATATCCGGCATGTTTGCGAAGCTGCCGCCAACCTCAATCCGGCGCACAACGGCGCCGGCTCTCTCGAGCGCCCGGTGATCATGATCGACAACACCTTTCTCGGTCCGGCTTTTCAGCATCCGCTATTGCTGGGCGCCGATATCTCGCTGTATTCAGCCACAAAATATCTCGGCGGTTTCAGCGACATCATAGGCGGAGTCGCACTCACCCGCGACAATGCGCTGATGACGAAGATCCGCTCCAAGCGCAGCCTGTTCGGCAACATTCTTCAGCCCGACGAATGCTGGATCCTCAACACGCGTCTGCCCACAGTGGGGCTGCGTATGAACCGCCAAAGCAAAAACGCGCAGCGTATCGCCGAAAAGTTAGCCGGACATCCGAAGATCAAGCGGCTCTACTACCCGACAATGTTCGACGACCCCGAACAGATCCGAATCTATCAGGCCCAGTGTGACTTCCCCGGCGGTCTTTTGTCGATCGACCTGCACGGCGGCAAGCGCGCCGCCTTCGATTTCCTCCGCTATCTCAAGCTCGCGCGCAACGCGGTCTCGCTCGGAGGTGTCGAAACGCTGGCGTGCCACCCGCGCAGCACGACCCACTCCGCCTGGAGCGCCGCAGATCTGGACGAAGCCGGAATAAGCGAAGGTCTCGTCCGCATTTCCTTCGGAATCGAAGACTGGCGCGACCTTCTCGCCGATTTTGAAGCCGCGTTGGACCTGGTTTAGCTCAGAAGTTAAATTTCAATCCGAACTGCAGGTTGCGTGCTCCCTGGGAATTGTTCACCAGGCCGAGATCCGGACCGAGACCGCTGTTCGGTCCCGCCAGAATCTTCGTGTTCGTAAAATTGATCGCCTCGGCACGGAACTCGAGATTCGTATGCTCCGTGAACGAGAACAGTTTGGAAACGCTCAGGTCCGCTGTATGCAGACCCGGACCCCTGACGATTCCAATTCCGCAGTTGCCGAATCCTGATGATGGTTGATAAAACGAACTCTGGCTCCACCATTGGTAGCCTCCCAAGGGTGAATTCTTTTTACCGTAAACAACCGGAGGTCCACTGCAACTCGCAAGTGAGCCGAAAGAGCCGGTGCCAGAAGCATCATTGCCGCTGATGGTGAAGGGGAATCCGCTATGGATGGTAACGATGCTGTTGACCTGCCAATCGCCGACCACAGCGTTCACGGCTTTGTTCATGCTCTTGCCGAACATACGGTTGCGCCCAAACGGAATATCATACGTGACGAATCCATTAAACGCGTGCTCTGCGTCGTAATAGCACGGTCCGTAATTTCCGTGTGCGTCGTACGTGTTCTGCCAATAGAAGTAGTTTCCCCCGCTCTGGTCCACTGCGGCATTCAAATCTCCATATAGCCCGTAGTAGCCAATAGAGTTCGTCAGGCACTTTGACCACGTATAGTTCGCCTGAAATTCCAAACCACTGCTCAACCGTTTAGCCAGGCTCACCTGAAGCGCGTTGTAGTTTTGGACTCCATTCGTAGCCGTCAGTTTGTCCGTGGGTCCAGCCGCCAGGAGGGTCGGATTGCCGGCAAGATAGGGGCTGGGATAGACAGTGCCATTCGATGCCAGATAGCTCTGTGACGCATTAATGGGCACCATCAGGTGATCATTGTTCTGGCCCACATATGCAAGCTGCAAAGTAGTTGTTGCGCCGAACTGATGCTGGATACTAAGGTTCCACTGATTCGACAGCGCGGGACGGTTGTTCGGGTCCCATGTAAAGATGGTCGCCCCGGCGAAGCAAGCAGGCGAGGAGGCGAGTGCCAATGCCGGCGTGCAGGTTCCGTTTGCCGCGAATCCGGCAAAGCCCTGGTCAAGCGTCGTCGGAGGGAGCACTAAGCTCGAACCCGAGCTGTAGGTTACCAGGTGACCCGTCTGCCATGGTGGATTGCGCGTCAGGCGAAGATTGGTTCCGGTGCCCTCGAGGAAGCTGGACAGAGTGTACGACGCGCGAATCACTGTGTGTTGGTCAGGCGAATAGGCAACGCCAATTCGTGGCTGCCAATTAGCGATTCCGTTGTACTGGTTGTACAGCGCGTTGTTGTTGTTGAACAGATTAGTCTGGCCGGAGAGCAACACCGTTCCCGTGAACTCCTGGAAATTCGTTTGGCGGTTGTGAACCTCATCCCAGGGCGTGTGCAGTTCCCAGCGCAAACCGAGATTGACCGTCAGCTTTGGCGTGACTTTCCAGTCGTCCTCCACGAATGCCGCGAGCACGCTGGAACGCTGCCCCCAGGTACCGCCGCCCGCGCCGACCCCGACCTGTTGCGGCAAGCCGAGCAGAAAATCTGCTTCAGGCAAACCATTCGTCGATACGCCGTTTACGGTGTTGCCGGTGTACTGGCCATTGAAGGTGAATACACCCGCTAACCCCTCATTGCCGGAGTAAAAAACGTTGATGCGATCGCGGAAGTACTGGAATCCAGCGCGTATCGTGTGCGGGCCTCTGGTGAGAATGGCCGTATCCTCGGCTTCGATCACTGTGGAGGCGAAATCCTGGGTGATGTCTGCATTGCCGAAGTTGGTTATGTTGCCGCCAAGAAAAGTGAGGCCTGGCAGAAATGATGACGGCGCTCCCGGCAACCCGAAGTTGCTGCTCGAACCCGGATTCGCAGCTCCCGTCGCCACCGGATAGTAATTCACGCCGCCACGCAGATCATTCACAAACGTCGGGCTGAAGGTTCGCGTGTAATCGACAACGCCATTGTAAAGGGGATAATTGTTGAACGTGTTGTAGAGCAATGGCTGGCTGTTGGTGGCGGGATTGACTACTTTCTGCTGTGAGTACCGCCCGAAGATGTGATCTTTGTCGGAAGCTGCCCAGTCTATTTTGATATCGCCCTGGTCCCCGTTTGTGTAGGTGTGGCTCGTGTTGATCTGATTGTTCACGAGGTTGCCATTAATGGGTGCCGGATACAACGAAGAGCTCAGAATCGCCATAGCCTCTTTGCTAAACAACGTCGGCGAAATCGTGTTGTTCAGGAAGGGAGAACGATTTCCGCTCGTGCTACTGGAGTACGGGTTGTAGAGCTGTTGCGCCGGGTTATTGCAAACTCCATTTTTGAATCCGGCCGTGCAGATGGCGGAGAAATTGCCGGTCCGTTCAGCCGCTGTGAAAACCGTGAAGCCCGCGCCGGTAGCCGGCTGATCGTAGCGTGAGCCTTGATAATCGGCGAAGAAAAAGAGCCTATCCCGCTTAATCGGCCCCCCAACGGCACCGCCAAATTCGTTCCAACGAAGCAGCGGCCGTGGAATATCCTGGAAATTATTCTTCCATTCATTCGCGTTCAGCTTGTCGTTGCGAATGAATTCAAACGCGACACCGTGAAATTGGTTGGTACCCGATTTCAGGCTGACGTTGATGGTGCCGCCCATGAAATTCCCGAACTCTGCCGAAGCGTTCTGGGTGATGAGCGCGAACTCTTGAATCGCGTCGACGCTGGGGGCATAACCTACGTCGTTTTCAGAGATCTGGTTGTTGTCCATGCCGTCCAGAATGTAGTTGTCCGCCTGTTCCCGATTTCCGTTCACGTAAGGGCGCCCACTATTGAATGTGCTTTGTGAGCCCGTGAAGGCAGTCGGGCTGGTTGTAATTGCGCCGGGCGCCAACAGAGTGAGTTGGTTGTAATTGCGCGTCGCTAAAGGCAGCGCCACATTCGTTCGTGCATCCAGCACGGTGCCGAGCTGTGTCGTTTCGGTCTGCAATACAGGAGCCGCCGTGGTGACCTCGACGGTCTGGCTGACATTGCCGACCTGCAGCTCAAAATCGACCTTTGCCACCTGGTTCAAAACCAGTGTGACGTTCGATTGCACTGCAGTCTGGAAGCCCGGATGCTCAACCCGAATCTCATATCGACCGACAGGTAATCGCGGCAGACTATATGACCCATCTCCTCCGGTAGTCGTTGGATAAATGGTGCCGCGGTCCAGATCCTTCGCCCCCACCTTCGCGCCGGATACGGCGCCGCCGGTTTTGTCCGTCACTGTTCCGTTGACCGCGGCCGTGATTTCCTGTGCCAGTACGGGATGAATAGCAGGAAGCAGTCCGAAGACCAGAAGGGAAGCAAGAAGCATTCGATAGAGGGCGCGCATGAGTGACCTACCTTTCAAGAGCGAGTGAGAGCAATTCACCCGTCTGCAACGATTCGACTGTTGAGAATTGTAAGAGCAGAAGAAAGCCCTGTCAAGAAAAAAGAAAGTAAAAGAAAGCACATGAAAGGCGAAACAAAGCGCAGTGGCCGCGAAATGCACCGGCGGTGACCCAAAAAGAAAGGAAGGAAGTGTTAGACCAGGACGACTTCTACGCCTTTGGAGCGCAGCGCGGCGACATCCGCTTCAGGCGCGCCCGTGTCCGTAATCACGCGATGGACAGAGCCAAAGTCGGCGATCAGCGAAAGACTGCGATGGCCGAACTTGCTGGAGTCGGCTAGGACGGTCACCTCGGCCGACGATTCAATCATCCGGCGGTTTAGCTGGGCTTCCATGATGTCGAGCGTCGTCAGCCCCACGTCCACGTTCAGGCCCACTGTGCTCATGAAACAGTGGTCTGCATGCAACGAATGCATCATCTGTTCGGCATGTGGTCCCACGAGAGCCGTTGAGGGGTGTCGTAGAAATCCGCCCAGCATGAAAAGCGAAACGTTTGGCAACTCCGCGATTTTCTGCGCGATGTTTAGCGCATATGTAATCACGGTGATGTTGTGTGGCGCGATGCGCCGCACTTCGTGCGCCAGTGCTGCCGAGGTCGAGCCCGTGCAAAGGATCACAGTCTGAAGAGGCTTTATTAACTTCGCGGCGAACTCTGCGATCCGAACCTTTTCGTCGTGGTGCATGCCTTCGCGCACCTTCAGCGGGTGCTCCGGCGACGCGGTCAACGGCTTGATGCCGCCGCCATGGGATCGTACCAGCGCGCCGCTTTCCGACAGTGCATCAAGGTCGCCGCGAGCAGTTACAGCCGAAATGCCGAACCGCTTCACCAACTCTTCCACTGTCACTCTACCGTTCTGGCCGAGAACGTCCAGAATCTCCCGACGGCGCTCTTCGGCTAGAAGGCGGATCGGTACTTTACGCTTCGGCATGCGGCAAACAGGGGCGAAAAAATTACTCCGGCAAGCTCAGTTTACCGGACAAGTAGAAAAACGCAAGAGAAACTTGCGTTTGCTTTCCTTCCCTTTCTATTCGTAAGTCGGATTGCGCTTTCATCTATCCGGATCAGCCTTCCCTGTTAGCATGAGCTTGTAGTGAAGTTATCGGACGCAATCCGGACAGCCCGCAGCGTGAAGTTCAGCCATGCTCAGAAATTCGCGCAGCATGTGGTTCCGGAGGTGGTGCGTCCGGCACGCATCATCTGGAATCAGGCAATCGGCGGCATCTTCGTCCTGTTTGCTGTCATGTTCTTCGGGAACGCGTTCCGCTATCTCGATAGCAAAACCGGTGTCATCAGCAACCCCATCGGTCTCGGATTTTCTCTGTTTCTTGGGCTGATCATGGCCATTTTCGGCGTCAGCTCCTTCTTGAAGGCGCGCCGTATCGGCCGGCGTGTTCGATAGTTTGTCTACTTCCGAGCAGCCGGGCCAATTCCCTTTTACCCGTGGCATTTACCCCGACATGTACCGCCGCCGGCTCTGGACCATGCGCCAGTATGCGGGTTTCGGGACGGCGGACGAGAGCAACCGGCGCTACAAATATCTGCTCTCACACGGTGTCGCCGGACTATCTGTTGCCTTTGACCTACCTACCCAGATGGGCATGGACTCCGACAACGCGCTGGCTGCGGGCGAAGTCGGCCGGGTCGGCGTCGCCATTGACTCTCTCGCCGACATGCACGCACTGTTCGACGGCATCCGCCTCGATCAGGTCAGCACGTCCATGACAATCAACTCGACGGCGGCCATCCTGCTCGCGCTTTACGTGCTCGTTGCGGAAAGCCAGGGCGCCGATCTCAAAAAGCTCTCTGGCACCATCCAGAACGACATTCTAAAAGAGTACATAGCGCGGGGAACCTATATTTATCCGCCTGGCCCGGCAATGCGCATCATCACGGACCTCTTCGCCTGGGCGGGCAGAGAGATTCCCGAGTGGAACACCATTTCGATCAGCGGCTATCACATCCGCGAAGCCGGCTCCACGGCTATTCAGGAAGTTGCTTTTACGCTTGCCAACGCCATCGCCTATATTGAAGCGGCCATATCTGCGCGGCTGGAAGTCGACGCGTTTGCGCCCCGGCTGAGTTTCTTCTTCAATGCCCATAACAACTTTCTCGAAGAGATTGCCAAATTTCGCGCTGCCCGACGCCTCTACGCGCACCTTATGCGGGATCGCTTCGGCGCCAAACTGGATCGAAGCTGTATGCTGCGTTTTCACACTCAAACCGGCGGTTCCACTCTTACTGCTCAACAGCCCGAAGTGAATGTCGTACGCGTTGCGTTGCAAGCTATGGCCGCCGTGCTGGGCGGGACTCAATCGCTCCACACGAATGGCCAGGACGAAGCCCTCTCGCTTCCCACCGAGCAATCCGCCCGAGTCGCACTGCGCACCCAACAGATCATCGGCTATGAAAGCGGTGTCGCCGCCGTACCCGACCCGTTTGGCGGCAGTGAATACATTGAGAAGTTGACCGACGAAATTGAAGCTGGCGCGCGCGAATACATCGCACGCATCGACGCACTCGGCGGCGCTGTCAAGGCCATCGAGCGCGGTTATATCCAAAACGAGATTCAGAACTCGGCTTATCAGTATCAAAGGGCTATCGAAGATAGCCGCCAAGTTGTCGTAGGCGTGAACAAGTTCCAGATTGAAGAAACTGAATCGTTGAAGCCGTTCCGCATCGATCCGGAACTGGAGCGGAGGCAAGTCGAACGTCTGCGGCAGGTTCGAGCGTCACGCTCGTCTTCCGCCGTTTGCGAAAAACTCGCCGGACTCGAAGCTGCCGCGCGCTCGACGGAAAATCTCATGCCGCATATCGTCGAAAGCTGCCGTGCGTTTGCCACCATCGGCGAGATCTCTGAGACTCTTCGCCGCGTCTTTGGCGAATACCGGGAGTCATTCTGAATGCAGCCGGTCTTCGTCGTTGGCGCTGGTCTTGCTGGTTGTGAAGCCGCGTTCCAGACAGCGGAAGCAGGCGTTTGCGTAAAGCTGTTTGAAATGCGCCCGCTCAAATCGACTGCGGCGCACAAGACCGCTGATTTCGGCGAGCTCGTCTGCAGCAACTCGCTCAAAAGCGAGCAGGTGAACTCAGCTCCCCGGCTTCTCAAACAGGAATGCCGTGCCTTGAACTCGCTGTTGCTGCGCGCTGCTGATGCGGCCCGGATCCCCGGCGGCCACGCCCTCACTGTGGATCGCGATCGCTTCAGTGCGGAGATCACGCGCGCAATCGAACAACATCCGCTGATCGAGATCGTTCGCAAAGAGATCACAGAAATTCCTCGCGGCGGTATCACTATCATCGCGACTGGCCCGCTCACCAGCAACGCTCTCGCCGCCGATATCAGCCGCATTACCGGCACAGATCGTCTCTTCTTTTACGACAGCATCAGTCCCATTGTTGCTGCCGACTCCATCGACATGAGCATCGCGTTTCGCGCGTCTCGCTGGAACAAATCTCTCGACGGAACGGACGACTACATCAACTGTCCATTCAACAAAGCCGAATACGAGACTTTCCTCGACGCGCTGCTGAAGGCAGAATGCTATGAAGCGCACATCGAAGAAGACAAAATTCTGTACTTCGAAGGTTGTCTCCCTATCGAAGAAATCGCTCGTCGCGGTCGCGACACACTTCGCTTCGGGCCCATGAAGCCCGCCGGTCTCGATGATCCACGCAGCGGACGGTGGCCGTATGCCGTCGTACAGCTCCGGCAGGAAAACGCTCGCGCGGACAGCTACAATCTAGTGGGATTCCAGAACCACATGCGCTTCGGCGATCAGACGCGCGTGTTCCGACTCATCCCCGGCTTTCAGAATGCCGAGTTTCTGCGCTTTGGCCAGATGCACCGCAATACCTACATCAACTCTCCGGCGCTGCTTCGTCCTACGCTGCAGCTCAAAACAGAAGACCTTCTCTTTTTTGCAGGCCAAATCTCCGGCGTTGAAGGCTACGCCGAATCCATTGCCACAGGAGTCATCGCGGGACGGAATGCTGCCGCGGTCGCGCAAGGAGCGAATCCCGAAGTCTGGCCGCGCGAAACCGCGCTCGGCAGCTTGACAAACTACATCACGCAAGCGGAGCCCCGTCATTTTCAACCGGCGAACATTACCTTCGATCTGTTGCCGCCGCTGGACGAGGCCACGCGGCATAAACTGCGTCACGACAAGAAAGCCAGACACGGAGAAGTATGTCGTCGTGCGCTTACTGCGTTTGAGAACCATCTCCATGCCCGCGATACGAGATTCCATCTCGAAGTATCTTGCTGAGCTCGCACGTCGCGGCGCTTCCGCGCACACCCAGCGTAACTACGCTTCAGACCTCGACCAATTCGCGCAGTATCTCGAACCTCCCGGTCAGAAACCACCGCAGATCCAGGAACTCGACCTGCCGCTGCTTCGTGAATGGCTGTCCAGCTTGTTCGATGCAGACCTGAACGTGGTGAGCATTCGCAGAAAGCTCGCGGCCGTGCGCTCACTGTTCGGGTTTCTGCTCGAAGAAGGTATTCTTGAGCAAAATTTGGCTCGCCGTCTCCGCACTCCGAAGACAAAGCAGCGCCTGCCCGACGTCATGTCGGCGGAAAAAACGAATAACCTGATCGACGCGGTGGAACGTGGCGAGCCGGTTGAGAAACCTTCTCGCGAACGCGATCTCGCTTTTCTCGAACTGCTCTACGGTTGCGGCATTCGTGTCAGCGAACTTGTTGGCATTGATGTGGACGTCCTCGATCTGCGCAGTGGATGGCTGCGCGTGCGCGGAAAAGGCAACAAGGAGCGCGAAGTACCGATCCCGGAGCGCGCCATTCGCGCCATCGAACGTTATCTCGAAACCCGAAAACCGCAGCCGGACGAAAGAGCTCTTTTTTTGAACGGACGCGGCACGCGTCTGAGCGACCGTCAAGTCCGCCGTCTTGTCAAACTCTACGCAACTCTGGCTGCCGGCGACTCGACGGTTCATCCGCATAGTTTCCGCCATGCCTACGCCACCCATTTGCTGGCTGACGGCGCCGACCTGCGCGCCATTCAGGAACTGCTCGGTCACGCGCGCCTTTCCACCACCCAGAAGTACACACAAGTCACGCTGAGAGGTCTACAGACGGTCTACGACAAAGCGCACCCGAAGGCGTAGATCATGTTGAACATTGTTCTCTGGCTGTTACTCGGCCTGGTTATGCTTCCGTCGGCGCCAGTCGTTAAAGCGCGTGAGTACACTTTCCATATCGTTCACACATATCCGCACGACGCCTCCGCGTTCACGCAAGGGCTCGAGTTTAGAGGCGGATATCTCTACGAGGGTACCGGACTCGCCGGACAGTCCACCTTGCGTAAGGAAAAGCTCGAGACCGGCGAAATTCTGCAAGAGACGCGTGTTGCGCCCACATTCTTCGGAGAAGGCATCACTGTTATCAATCAGCACATTCTGGAGCTCACGTGGAAGGCCCAGATCGGGTTCATCTACGATCAGCCCACGTTTCGAAAGATCAACACGTTCTCTTACCCTGGCGAGGGCTGGGGGCTGGCCAATGATGGCCGAACCATCTACATGAGCGACGGTTCGTCGCAGATTCGCTGTCTTGATCCAAACACGTTGACCGAAACTCGCCGCATCGACGTTCATGACGGAAGCGCTCCGGCGACAGAACTAAATGAACTCGAGTGCGTTCGCGGCGAAATCTATGCGAACGTCTGGCATTCCTGGCGTATCGCTCGCATTCGACCATCGGACGGTTTGGTCGTCGGGTGGATCGATCTTTCCGGCATCATCTCTCCGCAGGAACTCACGAGCCCCGAGGCTGTTTTGAACGGGATCGCTTACGATTCGATGGGCGATCGGATGTTTGTTACAGGGAAGCTCTGGCCAAAGCTGTTCGAGATTAAGGTTCTTCCGAAGCGCTAACGCCGCGAACCTACCAGCCGAACGAGACCGTCAGCTCCAACTGATTCTTCATCGTCGAAACAGTCGGAGAGCTGAAAGTATTGCCCATCCAATACGTGTAACGCACTTCAGGTGCAACGATGATACCGAAATCATCCTTGCCTGCCACGCCCGTCCCGACGGTCACGCCTTCAACGGTGTGATGAATCGCCGTCGTGCTCGGGGGTGCGCAGCAGTAGTATTCGGTACCGTTGTTTGCAATCTGGTAACGTTTGATGTCGTTGGGGCGGCGGATGGTAGCACCTGCTTCGTAGAAGGAGTATTTGCTCCAGCGGAAATGCGGCCCGGAGTAGCGGATCAGGGCCGGAAAGTCCAGGTACCGTGCGCGCGTCCGCTCCAAGTAGATCGTGTTCGCATTTACCGAGTCGGTCGTGTCGTAACCGCCAAATCGGTAGATCGCTCCCACGCTCACCCACCACCCATGAAACAGCCGATAATTCAGCGTTAACCCGCCGCCGGCTTGCCCATTGTCGGCCTGAGACGAAATCTGCTCCTGCGTGGTCGCGTTTGTTTGGCTGGTCGCCTTGACAAGTTTGAAAGGCAGATAGCTGCCGGTCAAAGAGCCCCAGAAACGTGGGATTTCAGTAGATTTCGACTCGTATACCGATGACGATCTCAAGCCGCTGTAAGCGGGGCTGCTTGAAGATCCGACGTCCTGAGCCAGGAGAGGTATGGAGGTCAGCAGCAGAGGCGCCGGTAGTACTACGCTCGTGTGCAAAAGCATTTTTATTAGGCGTTTCATAGATGACCTCTTCTCAAGTATCCGCGCGAAAGCCCAATAGACGCTTCTCTGATCCAGATCAGGTACGAGGATACTCCCGATTTGCTTCCTAGGGTACCAAGTCTTTAGGGCTTCAATTTATACAGCCGGAGCTTAAGAACTCCCGGACAATGGGCGAAGAGTAAGGTGAGGAGATGCGGGGCGGGTTTTGGAACAGCGGCCTCGTTACAATTTAACTTGTGTCACGAAAAGCATTAGTCACCGGCTCGTGCGGGCTCATCGGATCCGAGGTTTGCCTGCATTTGGGGCGTCACGGCTACCAGGTTTTTGGCATTGATAACAATGAACGGGCAGTGTTTTTCGGCCCCGAGGGAGACACGCGCCATTCGCTCCAGCGTTTGCGCAGCGAGCTTCCCAGTTATTCGCACTACTCAGTCGATATACGGGATCGCAAGGGCATTCTCCACTTGATAGCCGAAATCCGGCCCGATGCCATCGTGCATACGGCCGCCCAGCCGTCGCACGATAAGGCCGCTTCCATTCCATTTGACGACTTTGACGTGAATGCGGTCGGCACTCTGAACATGCTGGAGGCAGCCCGCCGCGCCTGTCCGGAATCGCCGTTCGTGCAGATGTCCACGAACAAAGTTTATGGCGATCTGCCTAACACCATTAAGCTGAAGGAATTCGAGACACGCTGGGATTACGACGACCCCGCCTTTGAGCACGGTATTCCCGAAACCTTCTCCATCGATCAGTCCAAGCACTCCATCTTCGGAGCTTCTAAAGTTGCGGCCGATGTCATGACCCAGGAGTACGGCCGTTATTTCAGCATGCCCACCTGTTCCTTGCGGGGCGGCTGTCTGACTGGGCCCAATCACTCCGGCGTTGAGTTGCACGGTTTCCTCAGTTATCTGGTTCGCTGCAACGTGGAAGAGCGTGAGTACCGCGTCTATGGATACAAAGGCAAGCAGGTCAGAGACAACATTCATTCCGAGGACGTAGCGCGATTCATCGTCGCCTTCTGCGAAAAACCTCGTTGCGGCGAGGTTTACAACATTGGCGGCGGAAAGCAGAATTCCTGCTCCATCCTGGAAGCCTTCAAAGCCGTGGAAGCGCTCACGGGAAAACCGCAGAAGTACACCTATGTCGACCAGAACCGCATCGGTGATCACATCTGCTACTACAGCGATCTCCGCAAAATGCAGCATCACTATCCGAATTGGGGCATCACGCGCACCCTCGACGACACTTTCAGGGAAATTGTCGCTTCGTGGCATGAACGGCTGGGCGCATCTTCGCGAGTTACGGTCGATATGGCCGGATGAAGATTCTCATTACCGGAATCTGCGGTTTCGTGGGAAACCGCGTCGCGAAAGCTCTAAAAGAGCGCTCTTCAGATCTCGAAATCGCCGGCATCGATAACCTGCTTCGGCCGGGCTCTGAGATGAATCGCTCTGAGCTGGCGCATTTCGGAATTCACGTTGTCCACGGTGATCTGCGGATGCGTAGCGATGTAGACGCGCTGCCCGACTCCGATTACGTCATCGATGGCGCGGCGAATCCGAGCGTGCTCGCCGGTGTCGACGGCCGCTCCAGCCCGCGCCAACTCTGTGAGCACAACCTCGCAGGTACGTTGAACCTGCTGGAGTACTGTCGCGAACGCAAAGCAGGCCTCGTCCTGCTGAGCACAAATCGCGTCTATTCCGTGAAAGAACTCGCCGGGCTGCCCGTGGTTAAAACCTCCGAAGCCTTCGAGGTCGATACATCCGCGCGTTTTCCCAAAGGACTTTCTACCGAAGGACTATCTGAGATCTTTTCAATACAACAGCCGATCTCTTTGTACGGCGCCACCAAGCTCGCTTCCGAAGTAATGGCGATTGAATACGGCGCGGCGCTCGGCTTTCCGGTCTGGATCAATCGCTGCGGCGTTCTGGCTGGCGCGGGACAGTTCGGGACTGCCGAACAGGGCATCTTCTCTTACTGGCTGCATGCGCACGCCGCGCGCCGTCCGCTACGCTACATCGGTTTTGGCGGCAATGGATTCCAGGTGCGAGACGCGTTTCACCCGGTTGACCTCGCGGAGCTGATTCTAATTCAGCTGCGCACGAAGCCCCCGGCAGACGCCATCTTTCATGCTGGGGGCGGACGTCACAATGCGATGTCTCTCGCGCAACTGACGGCTTGGGCCAATGAGCGCTTCGGACCGCATCAGCCGTCGCCGGACCTGCGGCCGCGCCCCTTCGATGCCCCTTGGATTGTCATGGATTGCCGGCGCGCTGCTGCCGAACTCGGCTGGGTGCCAAAACTGGGAATGGATTTTATCCTCAACGAAATTGCAGAACATGTCCACGCCAACCCTGATTGGTTGGCCCGCTGTGGGGTGCTATGAAGCCGCGATTGCCTGAACAGAATCGGCCGCCGCTTCAGCTTTTGAGTATCGTCGTACCCGCGCGGGACGAAGAAGGATGCATTGCTTCCACTGTCGAGCATCTCTTCATCGAGCTGCGCCTCCACAACGTCCCGCATGAGATTGTTGTGGTCGACGATGGCAGTACCGACACCACTTGGCAGCGTCTGCTTGAAGTACAGGAGCGCGTCCCCACTCTGCGTCCCGTGCAGAATCCCGGACCGCACGGCTTTGGCCGCGCCATCATCTACGGTCTCGATCAGATGACCGGCGACGCGGCCGTGATCATGATGGCCGACGAATCGGACGATTGCCGCGATGTAGTTCGCTATTGGACTCTGCTCAATGAGGGTTGGGACGCCGTGTTCGGTTCGCGCTTCATTCGCGGCGGCGGCGTCATCGATTATCCGTGGGTGAAGTTGAAAGTCAATCGCTTGGCGAACCTTTTCATCCGGTTCATGTTCGGGATCAAGCTCAACGACACCACGAACGCTTTCAAAGCCTATCGCGCAGATGTCATTCAGGGTTGTCGTCCGCTACTCTCGCCGCATTTTAATCTGACCGTCGAACTCCCGCTCAAAGCGATCGTACGGGATTTCACCTGGACCGTGATTCCCATCACATGGCGCAACCGCCGGAGCGGGACCCCCAAGTTAAAGATCAAGGAGATGGGCAGCCGCTACCTCTTCATCTGTCTCTATGTGTGGCTGGAGAAATATTTCAGTCGTGGCGATTACCTCCACAAAGAAGATTGAGCCCGAAGCTAGCGCGCAGCAGCCAAATAGTTGTCCTGCATCGCCTTTAGTGCCGCCTGAATCTGCGCGTCGGTTTGCGCTTCAATCTCATCGCCCGCTGCTACACCGCGCGCTTGCGTGATGATCGCCTGTTTCAGTCGCTGGCCGATCCAAGATCGCTCCTGTCCCCATTCGGCTACAGTCGGCTGAATCTGCCGGCTTGACAGATAGACCTTCAAATCGTCCAAAATGTCCGGAGTGACTTCAAACGGTGCCGGAATTTTTGGGTGCGAGCTGATGTATTGTGTCGCGAACGAAGTCAGAGCGCCGCTCGCGTCCAGCACCGTCTCGAGTTGTGTCAATGGTGCTGGGTACACGACAATGTCCGGCTGAATGCCTCCCCCGCCCAGCACTGTTCGCCCATCATCCGTTTTGAATTTAGGTCGTTCGGACGCAGGCTTGTCATCGAAGGTCGCGGAAAGCGCAGAATCTTTCAACGGCTTCTGAATCGAGCGCCCGCTCGGGGTGTAGTAGAAGGCGGTAGTGATAGCCAAGCCGGTTCCGTCTGACAAGGCCATCACGCTCTGTACTAATCCTTTGCCGTAACTCGGCTCGCCCACCACAACAGCCCGGTCATGGTCCTGCAATGCGCCGCTCAGAATTTCGGAAGCACTGGCCGTCTTGGAATTGACAATCACAGCCAGTTTGAATTTGTAAGGCGCTGCGTTCTTCGGCACGTCCGCGGTTTCCAGTTCGCTCACTCGGCCCTTAGCTGTCAGAATCCTTTGTCCCGGCTGCAGGAACATAGCTGCCGCATCCAGCGAAGCCTTCACCACTCCCCCGGGATTGTCGCGCATGTCCAGCACCAGTCCCTTTAGCGCGTTGCCCCCAAGCTGCCGGATGGCATCGGCCAATTGTTTGGCGGTCTGCAGATCCCAGGCCGTGACACGGATGTACCCGTAGCCGGGCTGCAAAGGGAACGCGCGGTCCACACTGGGTGAATCCACCAACTCGGGTGTGAGCGTAAACTGCAGTATCCGCGCCGAGCCTTGCCGCCGGATAAACACCGTGATTCGCTGTTGCCTTGCTTCGGTCAGCAACTCGACAATCTGCTCTGGCTCCAGCGACCGAATTGCCACGTTGTTGATCGCCACCAGTTCGTCACCAGCTTGTATCCCGGCTTTATTCGAAGGTGTTCCCGGCAGCGTCTGCAGGAATACAACCTGGCCGGGTAGAACCGAAACAATGCTTCCGAACCCTTTTTGTTCCGACGATTCCATCTGCCGGAGCTGGTCGAACTGAGATGGGTCGAAGAACTGGGTGTGTGGGTCCAGCTCGCGCAGCATAGACGGGATGGCGCCCTCATAGATCAGCTTGCCGGCTGGTGGGGGGTCTGCCGATTCGGATTGAATAGTTGAAAAGACCTTGATGAATTTTTCCAGATCCGACGCGAGCGCGGCGGTATCGTCGGGCGAGTTCGCACTTTGCGACCCCGCGGCTGGAGCGGCGGGTTGATGAATGTTAGACCCTATCTGCGCTCCGCCTGCAACGCAGATGGCTGACAAGCAGGCAAAAACACGTAAGACTTGCGAAAGCTTCAACTCCCCATTGTCGCTTGAGTGGTAATCCTGCAACAGCCTGCTTTACTGCGAACCTCTCGTGCAAAAGCCACCCGGATGAACCGAGTGGCTTTTGTCACTGCTATCCAGGATTGAAATAACTACTTGCGCGAGGAAATTCGGTCCAATTCATGAACGAACTGCCGTGCAACGGGCGGTGTATGGACATCTCCAGTAACAACCTCCTTGTTGGAAAGGTCGTGGCCATACAATTGCCGGTTGGTATCGTGATCCTCCGTCATGGCGGCGCCCGCGAGATCAAGACCACCGAAGAGTCCGCGTTGACGTGAGTATGTCAGTATCTCGGCGTGCAATTCTGCGTCTGTCATAGCCGAAGCGTCCCGGCCCAGGGGACCCGCTGCTGCGGACGCCTCACCGCCAAGTTGAAACTTATCGCTCAACAGATGATTCATGCCGGTCTGGTTCATCACGAGCATCACTACATCGGTTTCGGCGCCGCCAATCAACAAACCGAACTTGCCGCCAGAAATACGGATGCCGCCCGGTGCGCTCCAACCCACTCCGCCGGGTCTACGGCACGTGAAGAATCCTTTTCCGTACTCGGCTCCGACGATGAATCCGCCTTTCTTCAGGTTCGGAATCACAACCACACATGATGCGCGATTCAATAGGTCCTGCGGAATGCCCTTATCGGAGGCATCCATCATAGCGTGCAAATCGTCAGTCGCCGCCGCTAGCCGCTGATCAACATCTTTCTGCGCAAAAATCGGCGCTGCAAGTAGTGCTGCCGTCAGCAACGCTCCACTTAGAAATTTCATTTCTAACCCTCCTGCCTTCGTTCTTGTTGCGTAAATATCGCCCGCAATTATGAGACGTAGGTTCCGCAGAAGATTAAACAGGCGGATTTCCAAAGCAACGGGGGAAATCACGTGAAAGTCTGTTCAGAAAATGACTCTTAATTGCGCGGGGAGGCTATTCTGTTTGCCGTCGCATGAGCCATTCGGACGGAATCGGGAACACCCACGCCCTCATAGGCATTGCCGGTCAAGTAGAGTCCTGGAAAGCTGCTTGCCAGTTGAGAGATTCGCTGCCTGTGCGCCTCATGGCCGACGACATACTGCGGCATCGAATTCGGCCAGCGCTCCATTGTCGAGAACTGCGGCTCCGCTTTTATCTTCAGAAATCGTTCGAAGTCCCTTCGCACAAGCTGCAATAGCTCCGCATCTCCGCAAGCAAGCAGCTTAGGAGATTCCGGATCCACAATGAACGCACGGAGCGCGACCAGGCCTGGTGACAATCGCGACGGCCACTTCGTCCCGACGAATGTTGCTGCGGCAATCGTCTGTCGTTCCCGTCGTGGAACCAGAAAGCCAAAGCCTTTTGGTATCGGTGCATCCTCTTCGTGATAGACAAGCGTTACCAGTATTGCCGAGGAGTACGGAATGCGTGCCAGTTCAATGCTCAACTCCGCTGCCGATTGTTCCAACAATCGGGCGGCCGCGTATGCCGGCGTCGCAATCACGACGTGGGTGGCATCAATCGTCGCATTCGCTGTTCGCACCACCCACCCTTTCGAGACGTCGTCGACAGATATCGCCTCTTCGTGCAGAATGTCCGCGAAGTTCACAAGCTCGGCAGCAAGAGCATCTGTCAGAGTCTGCATGCCCCGCCGAAACGATAAGAAGAGGCTTCCACTTGGTCCGGCTTCGCGCCGCTCGTGCCGTACGCCGCGAATGAGGCTGCCGTACTGCCGTTCATAAGTCACAAAGCGCGGCAGCACGCTCATTGCGCTCAGTTGGGCCGAATCGCCGCCGTATACACCGGAAAGAAGCGGCTCCGTCACGTACTCCAGCAACTCGTCGCCGAAATGCGATGCCACAAGCTCCCGAACGGAAAAGTCCGTCTGACGATCGCGCTTTGGCCGAAAAATCTCAGTTAGAAATCCGACCTTCGTACGCACGCTGAACAAGTCGGATTTCATCGCCGTACTCAGATCGCCGGGGACCATCATCGACATGCCCTTGGGCATATCGACAAAGCGATCTCCGCGAACGATATAGACACGTCTCTCGGCGTCGTTAGACCCGATTATTTCGCTGTCGAGTCCGCCTAATTGCTTCGCCAGCTCCGTAACAGCCGCTTTCGTCGCGATGTAACTGTCCGGACCCGCTTCGAGTTGGCAGCCTTGTAAGGTATCGGTTCGAATCAGCCCGCCCAACTGCCCGGCCTTCTCAATAAGCGTGCAGCGGATGCCGCTCTGCTTCAAATAAAATGCGGTAGTCAGTCCGGAGACGCCGCCGCCAATGACCGCAACCTTCAGCGGTGAAACTCCCGCACAATCTGAACAACGGCCTTCACGTTCTCCACCGGTGTTTCCGGCAAAATACCGTGCCCGAGATTGACGATGTGCCCCGGACGTGTGCCGGTCCGCTTCAGCAGATCGACAACTTTCGTCCGAAGCTCCGGTAGGGGAGCAAAGAGCGCAACTGGATCCAGGTTGCCTTGTATCGCGGAACGATACCCGATATCCATCCAGGCCTGATCGATGTTCACGCGCCAGTCGACACCAAGCACGTCACCGCCCGCCGCGTGCAGTTCTTTGAAAAATCCGCCCGTTCCCGTGCCGAAGTGAAGGACCGGAACGCCCGCGCTGCGAATCCTCTCGATCAGCGCTCGCGAGTACGGTTGCACATAGCGCACGTAGTCTTCCGGGCTTAGTGCACCCACCCAGCTATCGAATACCTGGACCGCCCGTGCGCCCGCTCCCACCTGCATACGCGCAAAATCGCCCAGCACATCTACTAGTTTTCCCATCAACCGCCGCCACATGGTCTCGGCCGAGTACATGAGGCGTTTGGTTTTCAGAAACGTCTTCGATGCGCCGCCCTCGATCATGTAGCTCGCAAGGGTGAAAGGCGCGCCCACGAATCCGATCACCGGAACTTTTCCGTCCAGGTGCTTGCACGCTAATTTGATGGCTTCGGCGACGTAACCCAAATCGTCGGTCCGCTCGGTTGAAATATCGTCGATATCTTCCGGCGCCGTAATCGCGTTTTCAATCAGCGGGCCCTCGCCGCTGATGAACTCGAGTTTCAGCCCCATGGGCTCTACTGGCAGAAGCAGATCGGCGAAGATGATCGCCGCATCCACCTCCAGCACTTCAATCGGCTGTAGAGTGACCGCGGCGGCCAGCTCCGGATTCTTGCAGATCTCCAGTATGCTGTGTTTGCTGCGAACATCGCGGTACTGCTTCATGTACCGCCCGGCTTGGCGCATGAACCAAATTGGGCGCACGTCAGTAGGCCGACGCCGGCAGGCGTCGAGGAAACGACCGGCACTTACAGCAGGTCCGCGCATGCTGCCCCCGAGTAGTTCGCCAACACGTTCTTAAACTATACTTCGGGGCGCGCCAATTTAAGGGATAAAATTAGCGCGCAGTTTCCCCCGCGTCGCGCGGCCGCCCCCGGCGGATACGTTTGAGCAGGTTCTCCATGCGCCCGTTTTCCGACGAATTGACGTCCGCTTCAAAATGCAGTTCGGGCACGCGAAACAAATTCAGCCGCTCGGCCAGTTGTCGCCGTAGAAAATGGCGTGCGCCGTCAAGCGCCGCGATCGTTTCCTGCTGTTGATCCTTCGCCGCTTCCTGAAAATGCAAACGAACCTGTGCACGGCGCTTATCCGGAGAGACAAGGACCTCTGTCACCGCTGCGTCATGGATGCGCGGATCTGAAAGTTCGTACGCGATCAGTTCGCTCAATTCTTCACGCAGAGCTTCGGAAATTCGCTGAGCGCGGTGGCTGTCCATGGTGGGCCTCCTTCTTGAGTGTAAGGGTAGGCGTAATATGCTGTTGAGCGGGAGAATCACCGTGAATCGTAGAGAGTTCAATCGCTTTGGCGCAGCCGCGGCGTTCGGCTTGGCAGCCAAGCTCGGCATGGCGGAAACGTTCGACTATCCGTGGAAGTTGGGCGTCATTACCGACGAAGTCAGTCCTGATCTGACCGTTGTTCTAACGCAGTTCTTTCCGAAATACGGTCTGAAATGGGCGGAGATCCGGAACCTGAAGATCGACGGGAAGAGCAAATATGCGTACAAAGCCGCAACGCCTGTCCAATTGAAGGAATTCCGCAAGCAATTGGATGATGCGGGGGTCAAACTGTCCGTGCTCGACACAGACGTGTATAAGGTTCCCCTGCCAGGGACGACTCCTATTCACGAAGCCGGGGGGGAACTCAATCCGTCAGAGGGCGGCTTCCAGATTCAGATGGACAACCTGAAGAAAGCGGCGGAAGCTGCTCATATCCTGGGCACGAACAAACTCCGCATCTTCACCTTCGGGCGCGTCGAAAATCCGGATACCGTCTTCGATCGCATCGTCGAGCAGGTAAACAAAGCCCTGCCCATCGCGAAAGCCAACGACGTCATCCTGCTCGTCGAGAATGAGCAGAGTTGCAACACCGTAACTGGCGAGGAGATCAATAAACTCCTTACGGCCATTCCGGATCGCACCCTCATGCTGAACTGGGATCCCGGTAATTGCGCTATGGCCGGGGAACAACCATTCCCCAAAGCCTGGGACCAGTTTGATCACAGCCGTATCGGGCACATGCACCTTAAAGATGAAGCCGACCACAAGTGGCGTCCGGTAGGGGGCGGCGACATCGATTTCAAGGACCAATTCGAGGCCCTGAAAAAGATGCACTACTCGAACACGCTCTCGCTCGAGACGCATTACCGAAACGCGCAACGCGACGCCTATACATCGAGCGTGGAATCGATGGACGGCATCATGAAAGTACTAAAACAGGTTTAGAGTGAATAAAGGAGAGCTGACATGCAGCGACGAGATTTTCTAAGGGCAGGCGCAACGGCCGCAATGGCGACAGCCGCCTCTGCCAAAAAGGTATTAGGTGCAAACGATAGGATTCGAGTCGCGGTGGTTGGGCTCAACGGCCGCGGCTGGAACCACGTTGAAGGTTATCACCCTATTGAGGGTGTTGAGCTAGCCTATTTCTGTGATTGCGACGAAAATGTCCTGAACCGCCGCTTGGCGCAATGCGAAAAGATGGGCATTCCGAAGCCGCAGACCGAAGTCGACATTCGCAAGCTGCTAGAGCGCAAGGATGTCGATGCCGTCTCCATTGCCACTCCGAATCACTGGCACACCTTGATGGGCGTCTGGGCAGCGCAAGCCGGCAAGGATTTCTACATCGAGAAGCCCTGCTCACATAACCTGTGGGAAGGCCGCCAACTTGTGAACGCGGTTAAGAAATACAACGTTGTTTGCCAGCACGGCAGCCAATGCCGTTCCAGCCCGGCGATTCTCGAAGGCATGAACAATATGAAGACGGGCCTCATCGGCGACGTCTATATGTCTCGCGGGCTCTGCTTCAAGTGGCGTGGCACTATCGGTCACGCAAGTCCCGAGCCGGTTCCGGCCGGCGTAAATTACGACCTGTGGACCGGTCCGGCGCCCATGCGTCAGTTCACGCCGAATAGGTTCCATTACAACTGGCACTGGATTTGGGACACCGGTAACGGTGATCTCGGAAACCAGGGCATCCATGAAGTGGATCTCGCCCGCTGGGGACTAGGCGTCACGCTGCCGACTAAGGTCACAGCCATCGGTGGTCATTTCATGTTCGATGACGATCAGCAAACGCCGAATATGATCACGGTGGCCTACGAATTCGACGGTCCGAATCAGAAGAAGAAAATGATGACCTTCGAAGTTCGCGGCTGGATGACCAATCATGAAGCGGAGATCGGCACAAAAGCCTTCAGCGGAGGCGGCGTTCCGGATGCAGGCTTGAAGCCCGCCGTCTATATACAGGAACCGCCCAAGCCAAAGCGCACTACTGGTATCGCTTCCGGCAAGCCGGGCACCATCGGAAACCTCTACTATGGCTCAAAGGGATATCTCGCTATTGCCGATTACGATTCCTACAAGTCGTTCATTGGCGATCACAACGAACCTGGCCCCGAGAAGCACCAGAGGCTCACAAACGAAAACTTCGTCAATTTCATCGACTGCATCCGCACCCGCAACACCACCGGTGTGAACGCACCTATTCTCGAAGGCCACCTGTCCGCCGCTCTCGTACACCTCGGCAACGCTTCCTACCGGCTTGGTCGAACAATCAACTTCGATCCCCAGACGGAAATGGCGATCAACGACCACGAAGCGAACGAGCTGCTGCGGGGGACGTACCGGAAACCATACGTAGTCCCGGAGATCAAAGCCTAAGGTACTTAGATCCACTCCATAGTGCTGCCCGCGAGCGCGCCACCCAGCACGCTCGCGGCATGCGCTTCTACAGCTTGTAGTGTTTTTTCAGCGTGAACGCGGTCGTTTGAAACAGTAACGGCCGCGACCACCGAATTCTGCCACGAATCCAGAAAATCAATCTCCGCCACAGAAACGTTGAAGCGCTCGCGCAGCCGATCCTTGAGGCTCTTGACCACGTGGCGCTTCTCCTTAAGCGAGTGCGAACTCTCGACGTGGATGTCGAGAGTTAGCACACCAATTACGGGCAAGGTTCAGCGTTAGGCCGGGGTCGGCTCGGGCATCTGGACGGCGATACGCTCCATCACGAACGCTTCGATGATGTCGCCCACCTGAATGTTGTTAAAGTTGGCCAGTGAGATGCCGCATTCGAGGCCGTTCTTAACCTCGCTGGTATCGTTCTTAAAGCGCTTCAGAGCTTCAATGCGGCCAGTGTGAACGGTTTCGCGATCGCGCAGCACGCGTACCTGGGAGTCGCGGCGAATGGCTCCATCTGTGACGAAGCAACCTGCAACAGTACCCACCTTCGAAATGCGGAACGTCTCGCGCACCTCTGCGTGACCCTGAGTGATTTCTTTGAACACCGGTTCAAGCAGGCCCGTCATCGCGAGTTTCACCTCATCGATCAGCTCGTAGATGATGCTGTGGATGCGAATATCGAGCTTCTGCTGATCCGCCACTGCCTGTGCATTGCGCTCAGCGCGAACGTTGAAGCCGATAATGATCGCGTCTGAAGCCGAGGCCAGCAGCACATCACTCTCGGTGATGGCGCCGACGCCGGTGTGCAGCACGCGTACGCGAATCTTTTCGTTCGAAAGCTGCTGCAGTGTGTCGGACAGCACTTCCGCCGTACCGCCCACGTCAGCCTTGATGATCAGGTTGAGATCTTTGAGATCGCCTTCCTTGAACTGACGGCTGAGCGAATCGAGCGTTGCCACGCGAGCACCCTTAGCCATAGCCAGATCGCGCGCCTTCGACTCGCGATAGAGCACAATCTGCTTCGCCTTGGATGTATCGGAGACCACCTGGAAACTATCGCCAACTTCTGGCAGGCTTTCAAGACCGGTGACTTCCACCGGCATGGAAGGTTCTGCTTCTTTGACCGAATTGCCACGATCGTCGAACATCGCGCGAACCTTGCTGAACAATTGGCCGCAGATGAACGAATCACCGGTCCGTAGAGTACCGTTGCGCACCAGCATAGTGGCCACAGGTCCGCGTCCTTTGTCGAGCTTGGCTTCGAGAACCGTGCCGAGAGCCGGACGACCCGGATTGGCTTTCAAATCCTGAATATCGGCAACCAGCAGAATCATTTCGAGCAGGAGATCGAGATTCTGCCCGGTCTTCGCCGAGACCGGAGTCATGACCACATCACCGCCCCAGTCTTCGGCCAGCAGGTTGCGGTCGGCAAGCTGCTGCTTGACGCGCTCTGGCTGAGCATCGGGCTTGTCGATCTTGTTGATCGCAACAATGATCGGCACACCCGCGGCGCGCGCGTGATCGATGGCTTCAAGGGTCTGAGGCATGACGCCGTCGTCGGCTGAAACAACCAGAACGACGATGTCAGTGACTTTGGCGCCGCGGGCACGCATGCGGGTGAACGCCTGGTGGCCCGGCGTATCGATAAACACAATCTTGCGATTGTTCTTCTCGATGTAATACGCGCCGATATGCTGCGTAATGCCGCCGGCCTCGCGACCGGCAACGTTGGTTTGACGAATGGCGTCGAGCAGCGAGGTTTTACCGTGATCGACGTGACCCATGATGGTCACCACCGGAGCGCGGCGAACCAGATCCTTGTTCTCCTCGGCCAGTTCGATATCTTGCGTGCTCTCTTCTTCGTAGCTGACCTGATTGGTGGAAGCACCGAATTCGCGCGCCAGTTCTCCGGCAAGCTTCACATCGAGTGTTTGGTTAATGGTGGCAAACACTTTCTTGGTGTCCACCAGCTTCTTGATAACCAGATTCGCTTTCACGCCCAGCTTTTCAGAGAGTTCCTTGACCGTGATACCTTCCGCAACCGTGATTTCTCGATCGATCGGCGGTGGTTCGGCAATCATCTGGCGGCGCGGACCGCGCTCGCGAAGGATTCCCTCTTCGAGATCCTCGCGCTTGCGGGCGCCTTGACGTGCGATTGGCTTGATCTGATGCCGACGGCCGGGATCGCCGGGCGGCAGAGTCTGCGCTTCCGGACGTAGCGCCGTTGGGTGCATGGGGCGCACACCGGGGCGGCGCAAACCGCCGGGTTGACCGGGCGCGCCAGGGCCGCCGGGACCGCGCATAAGCGGTTGCCCGGGACGAATCGGTCCGCGATACAAAGGCTGGCCGGGTGCAGGCGCAGGCCTGCCGGGAGCGGCAGGACGAGGATTTGCAGGTGCCGACGGCATAGGCCGCTGTTGCGTCTGCTGCTGCTTCAACCGCTGCACCATATCCGGGCGAGGTGGAACGGTAGGTCGTGCAATCGGCTGGCCCGCGAGCGGGCGATTGGCTGGACGCGGCGCAATGGGCGCTCCGGGCGTCAATCCCGGACGTGGAGCTTGCGGACGCGCCTGCTGAATAGGCGCTCCGGGCACCGAACTTGCCGGACCCCCAGGCGCGATCACGTGCGTCGGAGGACGCGGTGAAGCCGGGCGTTCGGGTGTGCCGGGACTGCTGCCTTCCGAGCGCTGGGCCGCCGGTGGCGTCATCGGCCGAGGCGTACGAACAAGGGGGGCTCCCGGTGTTGCCGACGGACTCGCGGATTGCGTTCTCGGACCGGACGAAGGCAGCGGCTGTCGTGGGCCGGACGGAAGCGGCGTAGATGGCGCACTCCGCGCTGCTGGCGCTTGTGGCAGAGGACGAGCGGGAATCGCGATGGTGCGGCTGCTGGGAGTACCGGGGCTGCCCTGACCCGTCAACGGGCCCACGGGCGGATGCAGTGGCCCACCTCCGCCGAGCGGCGGACGAATAGGTTTGAAAACGGGAATCGGACGATCGTGCTCAGCCGGAGGCGCGGGTGTTTCGGTCCCACCCGCAGCGGTCGTCGTAGTGGACAACGATGCGGGGGCTTCGGATTCTGTCGTGACGGTCGGGGTCGCTGTAACGGGTGTTGCCGGCGGTGCGGAGGGCGTCGTTTCTTGCGTAATGGCGCGGGCAGGCGAACGAAGCGGCGTCAGCGTGGGGCGCTGCGGCTGTGCCGCTTGCTCGGAAATAGCCGAGACCTGAAGCGGCTCTGGTACGGCCGCACCCGCGGCAGCGTGGGCCTCGAGTGGCGGATGAGGGGCAGATCGCTGTGCGCCATTTTCACCGTTCTCATCCGGGCCGACGTGCCTATCGCTGCTCTGGAGTGGCGCTGAGGAGCCCGTCAAACGCTGCTTCACCACAATCGCGACGTCTTCGTCGATCGAACTGGAATGCGTCTTCTTCTCCTGCACGCCCAATTCGGGCAGCATGTCGAGAATAACGCCGGGCTTAACTTCGAGCTCCCGCGCCAGCTCGTTGATTCGAATTTTCTTCATAGAAGAAACTGCTTGATAACTCCTTACACTACCGCCACTTGTAGTGTTTTACCTGGATTTCTCAATCGTATCAGATTCCGTGGTTTCCACAGGCTCTTCCGATTCGACTAGATTCCGGAGAACCGAGGGTGCGGCAGACAGTCCTTCGACCCGTCCGAGGTCCAAAACCTCGGCGTCGCCGGTATCTTCCGTCTCGATGTGTTCCAGGATGGACGACTCATGAGTGGCCAGGTCGTGCTCCAGAACTCCGGTTTGAATGTTCTCAAAAGGGGCAACGAGTTCGTCGTCGCTTCCATGCAAGTCCGCCCCCTCGCGGGCGCGGTTCGGTTCGTGGTGGTTCGATTGCGTTTCTTCGTCGATCACTGTTTCTATCTCCTCCGCTTGCGCGGGAGCAGACTCCTGTGCGGCGTCGTACTCATAAAAAGAGACAACGGAGCCTTGAATTTGACTCACAATTCCTTCGTCGATGCCCGGAATTGCTTCCAGATCTTCCGGCGTCATGCTGCCGAGGCGCTCTACGGTTCCGATTCCGCCGGCAACCAGAAGTTCCACGATGTTCTCGTCCAGCCCATGCTCAATTAGAACGGACACAGGCGCGCCGGAGATCACCATATCGGCCATGCGCGAATCGTTTTCGCGCCGCTTTTCTTCTTCGCTCTTGATGTCGATCTTCCAACCCATCAATTTGGCGGCCAGACGGACATTCTGACCTCGCTTGCCGATCGCGAGCGAAAGCTGCAGATCGTCGACAACCACTTCCATATGCTTGTCGGCCTGATTGATGATGCTGACGCGGGAAATCTTCGCCGGGCTCAACGCCTTAGTCACATACGCCACCGGGTCGTCAGAGAATTCGATGATGTCGATCTTCTCCCCGCGCAGTTCGCGAATGATGGACTGCACGCGCATGCCTTTCATGCCTACGCAGGCCCCTACGCTATCCACATCGCGGTCACGGCTGGCAACCCCAATCTTCGTGCGTTCACCCGCTTCCCGGGCGCACGCCTTGATCACAACCGTGCCGTCATAGATTTCGGGAACTTCCTGTTCGAAGAGGCGCATCACTAGTTCGGGCGCGGCGCGCGAAACAATAACACCAGATAGCTTGCCACCCTTTTCCACTCCCTTGATCACGCAGCGCACACGATCGCCCAGGCTGAACGATTCTACCCGCGACTGCTCTTTCTTCGCCAGCCGTGCCTCCGTCTTGCCCATATCGACAATGTAGTCCTGCCCTTCCATTCGCTTTACGGTGCAGTTGACGAGTTCGCCGGAACGACCCTGGAATTCGACAAATACGCTGTCGCGCTCCGCTTCCCGAACTTTTTGTAGAATCACCTGCTTCGCAGTTTGGGCGGAGATGCGTCCCAGCGCCTCCGTGGGCTTGGGCTCGCGGATTTCCTGACCCACTTCCGCCTTCTGATCGATCTTGCGCGCTTGTGAAAGAGAGATCTGCTTAATGGGATCTTCAACCGCTTCCACTACCGTCCGGACCTGATAAATCTGAATGTTGCCCGAGTTTTCATCCAGGTCTGCAACCAGGTCTTCGGTCGAACGGAAATGCTTGCGCGCGGCCGCAAGCATGGCGTCCTTGACCGCGTCGAGAACGATCTGCGGGTCGATGCCCTTTTCCTTGCTGAGTATCTCGATGGACTGATAAATAGAAGGCACTTCAAAAAACCTCAATAGTTGGAAAAATATCTAGTGGAAGCTAATTCGTTACCACTCGAACTTCAAGTTGGCTTTTTCAACTTGATCGAGGGGAACCCGCACCAGGTGGTTCGGCGCTAACTCCAATTCGAGAGTTCCGGAGTCGAAGGCGGCAAGCTTGCCTTCCAAGCGCTTTGAGCCTTCAATCGGCTCTCGCGTCGCCACGCGAACTTTCTTCCCGATCACGCGTTCAAAATCGCGCGGACGGCTGAGCTTTCGCTCCACGCCCGGGGAACTCACTTCGAGCGTGTACGAATCCCCCGGAATCGTGTCATCCTGATCGAGCAGGTTCCCCAGGCGTTCCGAGATGATCTCGCAGTCGCCATGGGTTACTCCACCGGACTTGTCGATATACACTCGCAGAAGCCGCGATTTTCCCGCTCCCTTGAGTTGGATTTCCACGATCTCGATAGACGTACCATGGGCGGCTTGATCACCGAGTTCGGTGATCCTGTTGAGCAGATCCGTCTTTTCCGCCGCGGGCATCCGTGATTTCCTTCGCGGGCAATAAAAAAGTGGGCTTTTCGCCCACTTGATCGTTTGACCTAGTCCTATATTACAGCATTTTGCGGCGCTCGTGCACCGTTGGGCTTGTCCGGGCCACCTTTCTTATTCTATTAACGGCCCAAATCAACCACTTTCACCGCGTCGCCCATTCTCAGCTACTCGTATCGCAACGCAATCACGGGGTCCACCTTCGTTGCCTTTCTTGCCGGGAACATACAGGCCGCACTCCCGACCAGCACCAACACACCGATGACGAGCCCAAACGTCAAAGGGTCGAACGCGGACACGCCGAACAGGATCTGCTTCATCAGTCGCGTTGCTGCAAAACTAACTGCCAATCCAGTCCCGAGCCCCAGTAGCACCAGCTTGAAACCATTGCCAAGAACCAGCCCGATAACATTCCCCTGTAGCGCACCCAGCGCCATGCGTATCCCGATTTCGTGGGTCTGTCTCGAAACCGCATAGGCCATCACGCTATAAACACCAATACCCACCAGCACTAACCCATTCAGTGCGAAGATTCCCAACAGAATCAGCCCGAACCGCGGCCCCGAATAGGAAAACTGCTGCATGAAACTCTCAAGCGTGCCGGTAAACGTCAACGCCACATTCCGGTCCACGGCCCAAATCTCTTTGCGAACCGAATTCAGCAGGCCCATTGGCTCGACAGATGTTCGCACCAGCACACCGCGCTCGCCAAAAGCGGTTACCGTGTAGGGAACCCATATTTCCGGCAGTATGGGATCCTGCAAGCCTTGGTTCTTTGCGTCGGCAACGACGCCGATGATTTCGAAATCAGGATCGGCTATGGGGTCGGGTATTGTCTTGAGTTCACTGAGCCTAAGTTGACGCCCGATCGGATTTGCCTTCCCAAAAAATTTATTTACAAGCGTCTGATTCACTACCGCGACTTTGCGCGCGCTCATGACATCCGCTTGCGACAGCAGTCTTCCCGCAACGTGTCTGATTTCGAGCGTCCGGAAATATTGCTCACTGCACAACTGGACAAAGCCCAGCCATTTTTGCGAATGCGTTATTCCGGGCACATCCATTTCGGTTCGAAATCCGCCATACGGCGGCAATGTGCTTGTTTCGGTCGCGGACACCACGCCCGGCAGTGCGTTCAGCCGATCCAGCACCTTGCGAAAGAATATTCCTTTTTCTTTTGCCGTCAGGTATCGCCCTTTCGGCAAGGGCGTCCGGGCTACCAGTATGTTCTTCGGGTTGATGCCAAGCTGTACCGCCTGGAGCGCGAAAAACGTTCTCATCAGTAAGCCGGCGCCGGTCAACAGTACCAGCGAAAGCGCGATCTCGGCAACCACAATGGATGCCCGCAACTTGCCATGCCGAAATCCACCGCCGCTGCCTTTGCTCGCTCCACGCAACGGCTCGATCAGGTTCTTGCGTGTGGCATGCAGCGCGGGGACGAAACCGCACACGAGTGCCGTAAACGTGGCTGCTCCAAGCGCGAACAGAAGCACTGGCCAGTTCAAACGAATGACGGCTTCCGCCGGCATCACCCCGTCTGGCATGATTGCCACGAGTCCTTTGATCCCGGCCCAGGCCATGCCGCACCCGAGGACGCCCGCCGCTAGAGCCAGGATGACCGACTCGCAAAGAAGCTGCCGAATGAGTATCCAACGCGTAGCACCAAGCGAAGCGCGCGTTGCAATCTCGCGTTCACGTGCCGTTGCGCGCGCCAGCAATAAGTTGGCCACATTGCTGCACCCGATTAGCAGCAGCATGCTCACCGCTGCCATCAGGATCAGGAGCATGGTGCGGAACTGTCCCACGACTCCCTCCGCCAGCGTTTCGATTTGCACCGAGAAGCGCTTCGGATACAGCTTCGGATACTGCTTCGCCACGCCCTGCAGAATTCTCGTCATCTCTGCTTCCGCCTGGCGACGCGTAACCCCGGGCCGCAAATGCGCGAGCAGCCAAACATAGCGCGTTGCACCTGTCTTGTCTGCGCGGCTGAGGGCAAGCGGCATCCAAAGATCGTCCGCGCCCCACGTGAAGCGTGGCGGCATCACGCCGATACACGCGTAAGGCTGTCCGTTAAACATAAATTTCCTGCCTACAACGGAGGGATCCAGATTGTAATTCGTGGCCCACATTTTGTAACTCATCACGAAGACGGCGGCCGCATCCGGCTTTGCATCGTCAGCTCCGAAATATCTACCGATAGCGGGCTTCATGCCCAGAACTGCGAACGTGTTTGCGCTCGTAGGTCCACCTTGCAGCCGTTCGGTCCCGTCGCCGCGAGCATAAAGCACGTCAATCTGATCCTTCGCGATGATTTGGTCGAACGAGTGCGCGCGTTCCTGAATGTCCAGAAGCTCGGGAATCGTGTAACCGCTGCGTCCTCCGGGACGGCCGGAATCCAGGTCATGAACTTCCACGTTCACCAGGTGCTGGGAGTCCGTATATGGGAACGGATCGAGCAGCGCGTTCTCGATTACGCTGAAGATGGCCGTGGTTGCTCCAATCCCCAGACCCAAAGCGATGATTGCAATCAGGGCAAACTGCCAGTCCTTCGCGATCACCCGAAACGAGAAACGCAGATCCAGCCACATGGAAGTCATGCCATATGCCTACGAAAGACGTTGCGCAAGTGTTCCACAGTTCTGTTTTCCGCAAAACGCACGGTGCCGCAAACTGGTCCATGAATAGGTATGCGGTATCTCGCACTGGCCACGGATTACGACGGAACGCTGGCGCATGACGGCGTGGTGGATGAGCACACCATTGAAGCGTTGGAGCGATTGACGCAATCCGGGCGCAAACTGATTCTCGTCACAGGCAGAGAGCTGCCCGATCTTCAATCGATTTTTCCTCGCCTGGATCTCTGCGCGCGAGTGATCGCGGAAAACGGAGCGCTCCTTTACAATCCGGCAACGCGCGAAAAGGAAGTACTGGCCGATCGACCTCCAGAGAGTTTTGTCCAGAGCTTGCGAGACAAGGGCGTCACCGGCATTAGCGTCGGCGACGTCATCATCGCAACATGGCACCCGTTTGAGAAGCAGGTAATCGACGCAATCCGCGAGTCCGGCCTGGAGTTACAGGTCATCTTCAACAAAGACGCCGTTATGGTTTTGCCTTCAGGCGTCAATAAGATGACCGGTCTCTGTAGCGCGCTGGAGGATCTAAGGCTTTCCAGGCACAACGTGGTCGGGGTCGGAGACGCCGAGAACGACCACGCTTTCCTCGATGGCTGCGAGTTTGCCGTTGCTGTCGCGAACGCAATTCCCGCTCTTAAAGAGAAGAGCGACCTGGTGACAAAGGGCGAGCGCGGCGCGGGTGTCACGGAACTGATTGACAAATTAATTGACAACGATCTGCGCCAGGCTGGAACGAAGCGAATGCGGCGCTGCCTCCTGCTCGGGAAGTCGGAGGAAGGTGAAGCAAAGCTGCCTGCCTATGGCAGCAGCGTGCTGGTCTGTGGGCAATCGGGAAGCGGCAAGTCAACCGTAGTCATGGGACTTCTGGAACGAATCATGCAGCAGAAATATCAGATCTGCCTGATCGATCCTGAAGGGGACTACGAGAATCTGCCGGGATGCCGGACGGTCGGCGACGAGAAACGTCCCCCGAGCATCGAGCACGTCAAGCAAGTGCTCCAGGACCCCGACGCGCAAGTGATTGTGAGCCTGGCGGGTGTAGACACTGCGGACCGGCCCACTTACTTCGCAGCCCTGATTAGCCAACTTCAAAATCAGCGCCTTCTCACCGGCCGTCCGCACTGGCTCGTAATCGATGAAGCGCACCACGTACTGCCGCGCGAGTGGGCCCCTGCGTCGACGGACATGCGGGAAGAATTCAGCAACCTTTTACTGTTCACTGTGCATCCCGAGTATGTTTCGCACATGGCGCTGTGCAGCATTAACACGGTCCTGATTGTGGGTCGCGAGCCGCACACGCTAATGGAGGAGTTCGGAAAAGCCATCGAGAAAGAAACACCGGAGATACCCAGCGAAGATCTCGCGCATGGTGAGGCGCTGCTATGGTCCATCGGAGAAAATCGCGTCGTACTCGTGAAGGCGGAGCCGGCGCGCCGCGAGCATTTCCGCGACCGCCGCAAATACGCGGAAAGAGAGTTCGAGCAAGAGCGAACATGTTAGCCATGAAGAGAGGGGCCATCCACGGCATGAAGGTTTTTCTCTCATGGGCGGAACTCCTTACCAGCAAAGAAGAAACTCACAACAGAAGCGTGCCGCGGAAGCGAGCGGCGGCCTGCAGCTTATGCGATTGATTCAGAAAGGCTTAACAGCTCCGATAACCTATCAAGCTCGGATCACATAAATATGTGGCCACTGACCTGCACCATCATAGTCACTATGAAACGATTACTAGTAGGATTCGCGTTGGCAAGCGCGCTATGTATCCCGGCAGCATTGACTGCTCAAGATGACCACCGAACTGAAGCTAACAAGAGCTACTACGATACCGCTCATAAGGACAAGCACGAGTGGAATGACAACGAATCGGCAGCCTGGAATCGATATCGTGAGGAGCACCACGTAAAGCAATCCGAGTTTGACAGAGCAAGCAAAAAGCAACAGCAGGATTACTGGAACTGGCGTCACGAGCATTCAGACCAACACTAAGGCGATCGCCGAATTCCTATTGGCAAATGGCATTGCGCCAGGGCGCGGCGTGCTGGTTGCCTACACCTTCACGCCGATTTTGTCCTCCAAATAGCAAAGACGGCGGCTAAATCTGATTTACGTGAACCGGCTCATCATGGCTGTACATTAGTCACGTGTTCGCTGCCCGCTGGCGGGAAATGCGCTTCGTACCATCGGATGCTGCGGTCCATGAGATCGATCTGATGCTTAATCTCGCGGACACCGTGTCCTTCACGCGGATAGCGGACCATCATCGTATCCACCCCGACGTCTTTCAATGCGACGAAGTACTGCTCGGCTTCAGCGATAGGCACATCGGGATCGTTCTCGCCGTGAACCAGCATGGTGGGCGTGTGGACGTTGGCGACGTGCTTCAGCGCGGAGCGCTCCCACGCATCATCCATCAGGTGACCCTGGTGAAGAAATTGTCCGAACTCCATCTCTTCGTACTGGTTGTAGTAGGTCATGTAGTTATAGCTGATCAGGTTGGAGATACCCGCAATGGGAATCGCCGCTTTGAACTCGTTTGTCTGTGTAATCAGCCAATCGCTTAACTGACCCCCATAACTCACACCCTCGATGCCCATGCGATCGCGGTCAATCCAGAGATACCGTCGCACGGCGGCGCTGACTCCGTATAATACGTCCTGGCCTTCGTTGCCGTCCTGGTCTCCGAAAACAGCGTCCGTGAACTTCTGTCCATACCCCGTGGAACCGCGGTAGTTCACGTGCAATACCGCCCAGCCGTGCGCGGCGTAGACTTGGTCCTTGAAGTTGAATGCGGGACCATTTTGGCCGTGAGGGCCCCCATGAAGTTCGACAATCATCGGGTACTTGCCGTTCGGCTTAAGACCGACCGGCTTGACTAGAAACGCCTCCACTTCAAACTTGTTGTCGTTGCTCCAGAACGTGAACGGTTCGACTTCGCCCAATTGCTTTTCAGAGAGGGCGTCGGTATTCAAGTCAGTAAGCTGCTGCGGCATGGCGCTCCCATTCTTGAGATACAGTTGTGCCAAGTCCTTGGTTGACGCGAAGGTATAAGCAATCTCGCCGTGGGGGCCAACGGAGAAATTGCCGACATTACCGGTGTCGTTGAGCAGCACGGTGGGCTGACCCGCTGCAACCGCGATGCGAGCCAGGTGCGCGCTACCTCGCTCGCTATAAGTGACGTACACGGCATCACCGTTATCCGACCAACGCAGCCCATGCTGCCGCTGGTCGATGGCTGCGCCGATTTCACGACGCTGTTGCCCGTTGCGGTCCATCAACCAGGCATGCGTGTCTTCCATCGTAGTTTCGCGATCGGTCAAGCCGCGGCGAGTCGCAAGAAACGCGATCCACTTGCCATCCGGCGACCAGGTCGGTGAGTATTCGGAACTCTCCGTCGCGGTGATGCGGCGGATGCTGCCGTCGGCGACATTCAGGGCGAAGACATCATAGTTAAAGAACTCGTCAGAGTTAGGCTCGTGATTCGATTCGAAGAGAATCTCGCGGCCATCCGGCGACCAGTCGACGGAGTGCTCGTCGAAATTTCCGGTGGTCAACTGACGAATCTGTTTGGATGCGAGATCCACTGCGAACAGATGCAACCGGCGATTGTCATTGAAGTGGCTCAGACCCTCCGAAGCGGTCGGTTTGTAGAGATAACGCGTGACCACGACCGGATCGCCAGTGGCCAGTTCCGTTTCAGGGCCGGGCACGGCTGAAACGAAAGCTATGCTCTTGCTGTCCGGCGACCAGGAGACATTTTCGCCCTGGAACGGAAGAGGCGAGTTTGTGCCCGTCATCTTTGCCACGAACGTCACGCTGGAACCGTCGGGGTGGGCTACCGTAAGGCCGCGCTGTTCACCTATGCCGCCGGTGTAGGCAATCCAGTTCCCGTCCGGCGACCAACGAGGATGGCCGGTAGCTTCCTTCTCGCCGCCCAGCCGACCTGGTTTCTTCGTCGCCATGTCCATGATCCAGATTTGGCCGAAGGGTCCTCGGTCGCCGGCATCACTTGTGACCGTATAGGCGAGATGTTTTCCGTCAGGTGAGAACTGCACTTCGCCAACGGAGCGGAAGCGATGCAGATCCTGAGGTTGTAAACCTTGGGCCAGGGCAGAACAACTGAACGCGACGAATAAGACTACTGTTGATTTCATAAGTGGATTGAGAAGAGCCGGCCAACGTGATTGACCGGCCCAGGTTCTTGCAGTCTACTAACTTAGAAGCGCAAAGCGCACGGATGCGCGCCGACACACCGCAAAGTAACAGCGTTTCACAACGCGACCATTTTGCGGGAGTTCTTCAAAAACTGAAACGGGCGCCGAACTCACCCGCGAAGGAACGGGGAACGATGACACCGGAGGAAGTGATAAACCCGGTGGGCTGCTCAAACGTGCTGGTGCGGATGTTGGCTCCGTAGCTGGTTCCGAAGTTGGCGTGGTTGGTGAGGTCAAAAGCCTGGAAGAACACTTCCAGCTTTGCCTTTTCGCCAAAGTTGATGAACTTGCCGAAACGTGCGTCCAACTGGAAGAAGTCTGCGCCACGCAGCGCATCATAGGGCAGTTGGTGACACGTACCGGCAGTGAGACAGGCAGTCAGTTGCGAGGAAGTATAAGATGCCGTCGCTGTCAGGTTTGTCGGATCGCTGTTCAGGACGATAGCATGCGTAGCCGCCACACCGCTGCCGTAGCCGAAAACGTCTGTGATTCCCTCCGTCGGATTGTAAGGACGCCCGGTTGCCCACTGCATGATGGGCGTGAATGTGATGCCCCAAGGCAGACTAACAAGCCCGCTGATCACGATGCGATGGCGTTCATCAGCCGGCGTAGGACCCAGATCGTGCGGTGCGAACCAGTTCAATTCATCGGTTGGCGTGTTTCCGAAAGCGGCAGAGTTGCCGTTGTAAGCCAGTGCCTTCGAAAGCACGTAGCTTGCGTTAACCGAGAAGCGCTTGCTCATCCGCTTGCGGTACGACAGATTCATCGCGTCGTAGCGGCTGCGCCCGATCGACATGTAATCGCGGATGCCGCCCAGGACGGGCAATCCCAGGGCTTGGAAAGCAGCCGTGGTGTTTCGAACGCCGTTGATGGTGGGATTGATGACGATCGTCTTACTTTCATGCAATCCAAGTTCGTGGACGTATTCGGCCTCAATCACCGAATCGCCGGTAACCTGCCACGAGTAGCCGAAGTTTGCTTGCTCGCTGTACGGGTTGCGATAGCTCGGATCCATGATCTGCCCGGTTGCGCCCGTAGGTAGCTTGGCGGCGCCCGGTTGCTGTGGCGGAATAGGATTGATGCCGAAGCGCCAGGCAGAAAGCAGTTGGCCGCCGGGTAAAACGCTCGCTGTGGGGCTGCCCGGGCCTGAACTGGTGTAAGCCACTGTTGTGAACAGACTGGCATTGGCCTGCTGCTCCATAAACAACGGAATGTTCTCGAAAATCTGGCCGAAGTAGAGGCCGTAGCCGGCGCGGATGATGTGCTTGCCGGCACCGGTCAGGTCATACGCGAGGCCGACGCGCGGGCTGAAGTCGTAGTTCTCGTCGTGTGGAATGCCGGCGTATGGACTGTTGATGGCTTTCAACTCTAGATAGGTGCGTGACATCGGCTGTACGGAACCTCCGTTCAGGCCCATATCTTTGTCCCAACGAAGACCGAGATCCAATGTCAAACGCGGGCTTACTTTCCAGTTGTCCTGGAAATACGCGCCGAACATTTTGTTGTGCTCGGCGTAATAGGAGTTGCCGGTAGTGGCTTGAGTGATCGATTGAACCGCGCCCGGAGTCGAAAAACCCTGAGGGTATTTGGTCGTGTTACTCAAGATCGCAAGCGGATCGTCGAAGAAGCTGATGACCGGCGTAGCATCCGTGAGAAAAAAGCCGGCGAGAGCGGGTTCGTCCAAGAAGTCCACCCCAACTCGGAACGAGTGTTTGCCGCGGGTGATCGCTAAGTCATCCTTGAACTGCCACTTCTTTTGAAAGGTTTGCTGTGGGACGTTCCCGTTGGTGCCGATCGTCAGATCGGGGAAGGTGAGGTTCACCAGGTAGTTGTTGGTCGCGATGAGATTGTTCCAGTACTGGTATCCGGCGGTGAACGAGTTCACGAGGTTCGGCGTGATGACCGAGTTCAACGTGGCATTCGAAATGATGAGCTGGTTCTTGGTGAAGTTGTTCTGCGAAAGATCGCTGGTGGATCCGTTCTGATCGTTATTGCCGATATTGTTCTGGTTCGTGTAGCTGGTCGAGAACGTGTTTTTGTCGTTGATCTGGTAGTCGAAGCGGCCGTTATAGCGCCAGTCGTAGAAAGGCGTGGGAATCGTTTGCGTAGGCTGAGGCTTTACCGGCAGATTCGCAACCGTCGCTAATGCTACATCGTTGTTGTAAGCGGTGCCGGTGATGTTCAGACTGGTCTGCTCGCGCGAACGCTCGATCGCGAAAAACAGGAACGCTTTGTTCTTCTTTACCGGGCCGCCAACCGAACCGCCGAACTGCTGACGGCTGAACGGAGCCTTTTGCCCGGTGCCGCCATGCGCGGTTTGCTCGAAATAATTGAGCGTGTCGAAGGTCTGGTCGCGATCCTGGAAGAATATCGAACCGTGAAAGTCGTTTGTGCCCGACTTCGTGATTACGTTGATGGCCGCGCCTTCGCTTCGTCCGTTCGCGGCTGAGAAACGTTGCGTCGAAATGTTGAATTCCTGAATGGCTTCGAGCGGCAGCTGCATAACGGGGCCACCGACGGAGTTGTCTTTGTTGTCCACTCCATTCACGGTCATATTCACGTTCCGACCGCTGGAGCCGTCCACTGAGAACACGCCGTATCGGGATTTCGTCGGATCGTAGGAATTGACGGGACGCGCGCCCGGCGCGAGAATCGCGAGTGAGACGAAGTCGCGCGAGTTTAGTGGAAGGTTTTCCACTTCGGCCGGGGTAACGGGACGGCTCACATCGGTCTTGTCCACATCGACAAGCGGCACGCTGCCCGACTCTACCGTGACGATCTCCGTCTGAGTGTTCGGCTCCAATTGCGAATCGAGCGTGCTTGTGCGGCCGACAAATAGATCGACGTTTTTGTAGATACCGGTAGCGAATCCCGCGACTTTGACCTGAACGTCATAGTGCCCGGCGGGAAGAAGATTAAAGGTATACACGCCCGAGCCGCTCGAGTGCTCGGCGCGTTTTAAACCCGTTGCGGTTTCGGTAGCGGTGACTTCGGCGTTAGGTACGACCGCTCCGCTCTTATCGGTGATGGTGCCCTGGAGAGTGCCGGTGGCAGTGACCTGAGCAAAGGTGTTCAGCGCACTTGCAACAAGAAGTGCGGCAGAAAAGAAGAGTATGGAAATGCTGTAACGCATATGCCCCCTTGAAGTGTTTACCCGCAGCAAGAACGCTAGTCGGAAACGACGAGACGTCTGCGGGGACGTGGATCGGGACAGACGCCTTGGTCTGCGTCCGCAAATCAGAGTTGTTCAGCTAACAGGTTTCTGTGAGTATAGCAGCGGTAACGACTGGGCAACAGCCCAGCTCAGTGTTTTTTCTTCACAAACTGGTTCAGGATGGAATTAACCGGATTCTGCTGCTGTGCCTTATTGCCGCTCGGCTTATTTCCGGTCGCGTTGCCGACCAGGGATCCGATCAATCCACTGGTCATGTTGGTCGGATCAGCGCTTGTGGGTAACAAGTGATTCAGTTTCATTTTTGCCAAGGCTTGCATGTCCGGTGCGAATACCGGGTGCGCAGTCGTTCCCGTAACCAGGACCGGCAAAACCAACTCGCCCTTATTGTTGGCAAGCGCGGTGTTTAGGAATCCGCCGACACCCGTACCGCCAACGCTGTTGGTTGTCCCGCTGCTAAGGGCGGCCGTTACATGCAGGTCTAGTGCCTGCGATGCAAAGTTCGTGGACCCGGTTCCGGACAGCGATCCTTCTGCCATGACAGCAACAAGGTTATTCGTGGTTGCGACTCCGTTCTGAATCTTCAGGGTTCCTGAGAAGCGCTGCAGGTCCGTACCAGACGCGCTCTGCGCGGGTGCACTCCCGAGAAAACGACCCACCTTCGACAGCTCACTCATAATATTCACGTTTTTCAGATGACCGTGGGTGACATTGAACCCGAGCGTCCCATTCAAGGTGCTTGCCAGATTCGGCCCCGAGTCCAGCGCGAAGCTCAAATCGCCGTCGGCCTCGAGACTACCGTAAAGTGTATCCTTCAACGAGCTAATCGCTGTCAGCAACGCGTTAGTATCCACGCCCGTCAGTTTGCTCTTCACGTGGCAGAGCGGATGTTGCGCTTTCGTATCGAGCGTGATATCGCCGTCTTCTCGTCCTCCGAAAATCATCGCCGATTCCGGAGATAGCCCCACCGAACCGTTGACCGTGTTTACTTTGGCCTGAACATTGGTCAGGACGAAGTTTTCGGCTTGCAGGCTGCTGGAGGACAAATCGCCCTGTACATTCGGGCTGGTGGAAGATCCGGTCACCGTAAGATTCGCTGTTAACGATCCTTTAATCGGCACACTCGAATTCGAAGCCGCTCCGACAAGCGCCGCCAGGCTCATCAACTCCGGAACGGAGGCGTTTGTGGTGCCGACATGCAGGTTCAACTTCGCGGGCTTTGTACTCGAGTTCACGGCGCCATTCAGAGAGACAACCGTTGGCCCAATCTTAACTGTCCCGGAGCGAATCGACAATGCATCCGTTTTCTGTTCCAAGGAGAGATCGTATTGGGCGTCAATCGAATACGGAACCGGCGCGCCCCGGACGACCGGCTTGATCAGCGTGACGGAGCCTTTGCAATTGATAACATCGCCGGCAGACTGAATTGTCGCGTCGCCCGAGGCAACGGCATCAGTCTGAGGCGGAATTGCGCCGTTTGCGACTGCATTGAAGGCTGCAAGCGATACCTGTTGGATAGAGAGTTTACCGTCGACGGGAATATTGCCGGGCTGGACGGGTCCGGCTTTGCCTTTGAATGCTATCGTTTCTTTGCCTTCGCCGGGAAAGTGCCCCGCCAAATCGAGATCGAACCGCTTCCCCAGCGCAAAATCGGACACACTCGCATCAATATGGTTGTAGACTGTGCGCGGATTTTTTGCGCTCTCGTCGGTGACGGCGATTTGTCCATCGGTAATCTTGACGCTGCTCAGGGTGAGTTGACCGAGTGATTGCTCTGACGATGCGTGCTGGCCGTTTTGGATTCCGGACGAGCCCAGATTCGAGAAGTTCCAGACGCCGGCACTATTTTTTATGAGTTCGATCTGCGGCCGCTGCAGTCTGATGGAGTGAATGTCCGGCTGCCCGTGCAGCAGCGAAAACAAACCGGCGCTCACATACACCTCTTGCGCCGTCGCGAAGGGACGACTGGAAGCAGACGCGGGCGACTCCTGAATTGTCAGTCCGTCAACCTTGAGGGAAAAAGAAAATAGGCGGAGGTGCAATGTGCCCAGCGTGACCGGGCGATTCAACCTTTTCTGCAGCTCGGCCTCGATCTGCGGACGATAGCGATTCACGTTGAAGAATGTTGCGAACAGGATCACCGCCACCACGATCGCCGCGGCTACGGCGCTAAGAATAATCACCAAACGTCGTCTCATATCTCTATTGACTCAAATATTGCCGCACTTCTGGAAGAGAGACGGGCGGGAATGTAAGTGCAATCAAGTGCGGCTCACCCGTCGGCGGATTACTTATTCACGCAGCACGGCGCCTTTGCGCTCAATCGCCCGCGGAACCCAGGCGCCGGGAACAAAGAAGTCCTGCCAGCCCAGTCCACATTCGCGTAGCATTTGCAAGCCATAATCGCAGCGGCCGAGATCGGATGCGCCGGCATTGTTGGACCCGAAGCTAAACTTGCAGCCTGCGGCTTGCGCCATGCGAACGAATTTAGGGCTCGGTATGCGGTAGCGGTTGTTGAGTTCAATGGCGATCTGATTTCGCGCCGCGGCATCCACCACCTTTTTCATTCTGCCTTCTGTCCAGAGGGTGTCGTAGTCCTTCGAAATTTGGGCTGGGATATAGGTTGGGTTCGCGTAAATATCAATCGGCTCGTGCTCGAGGATGCCCACCGTGCGCTGAACCAAAGTCTCCATAAATTCCTGCACGTCCGTGATCACACCAACCTCTTCCGGAATCCAGAGCCGCATACGGCGTCCGTGATCGTCGGTCCAGGTTTCCGAGTCGGTGAAGACGTAATCGAATAGAGCGACGGTTTGGCGCGAGAAGGTATTGGTCCATTCGCGGCCTTCGGCCTGCATGCCAAGGAACACGGGTTGATGCTGCATGCTCGCGACCCAAGCCTGCGCGCCGGCATCATCGTTCACGGCCTGTAACATGCCCGCGTTCACGGCAGTGCCGTATTCGATGCCATCTCGACGCGATTTCTGCAATGCCTTTTCGAGAGTGAGCCCGTTCTTGAGGTGCACATGGTAATCCACCGTGGGGACGTTATGCCGGCCGACGTTGATGATTTCGCGATACGTTTCGTCCACAACGGGCGCGGGCTCGTCTTTGGGCGTTGCCGTGTCATCTGGAAGCGGGCGGACGCGCACGCTGCGGAACAAGGCCCGTGATCCATCATTGTGGCACTGCAGCGCAAACGTGCCGTGATCCAGGAAGCGCTCACGCTCAGGACCGTCCGGTATCACCGGCGGAGTGGGCTCTACGTAATCGACGACGAGCATACCGTTGAGGCGGATCTGGACGTTCTTGCCGTGGACCACGATGCCGATCTTGAACCATTGGTCGTCCGGCATGAACTGCTTATAGATGTTTCGCAACCCATACAGCGATCCGGTCTTCTTGCGCTCGCGGTAGTTGCCTTCGCCACGAGCGGTATTGTTGATCTGAACTTCGAAGCCTTTCGTGGGGAAGTCGGTTTCCTGATAGCGCGTATGAAAATAGACGCCGGAGTTGCATTCAGGCCGAGTGAGAACTTCGGTTTCCAGCTCGAAATTACGGAAGTCTGCCCCGCGCACGGGACCGACATAGAAGAGATGCGAACGTGGGCCGCCAGCAGCCAGGCAGCCGTTACGAACGGACCACGAGCTCTTGTTTTCACTCGGACGCCAGCCGTCTAAAGTGTGGCCATCGAAGAGGTCAACCCAATTGCCTGCCGCTTGCGCACAGATTGGCGCGACAGCAACGGCGCCCAGGAACGCCCGTCTGGTGGTTTGCGAAATCAGCACGCGACAAGTCTATCCAGCGTTTACCAACGCGGCAGCACACGCCGCCAGTTTGGATCAACGTGCTTGCGCATTTCCGCCTCGTCGTCACGCTTGCGGAACGCAATGCGTTCGTAGCGCTCGCAGCCACGCGCCACCTGATCGTCGTCCAATTCAACACCGAGTCCCGGCTTATTCGGAATTCCCACCGTGCCTTCATGGAAGCGAATACGACCGCCTTGAAGGACCTCATCGCTTTCGGTTTGCCAGGGATAATGCGTGTCACAGGCAAACGTCAAATTCGGGCATGCGGCCGCGACATGGGCCATAGCCATTAGACTCACGCCAAGGTGACTGTTCGAGTGCATCGACAGCCCCATCCCGAGCACTTCGCAGACGTTCGACAAATACTGAACCTGTCGCAGCCCGCCCCAGTAGTGCGGGTCGGAAAGCACAATCTGCACGGCATCCAGTTCACGTGCACGCGGAACATCGCTGAACTGAGTAACAGCTACATTGCTGCCCAATGGCGTCTCGATAGCGTCTTCCAGCAGCCGCCTGCGGACCTCGCTCATGCCTTTCAGACCGGGGCAAGGATCCTCCAGATAGCCACCGCCGGATAACTCCTGCTTCAGCGACTGTCCGACACGCACGGACGTGTCGACGGACCATGCGCAGTTGGGATCGATACGCAGCGGGACGGATGCGCCGAACTCGGAACGCAGTTCCCGGATGGTGTCAATCTCGTCAGCGGGTTCCAGCACGCCGCCTTTCAGTTTGATCTCTTTGAACCCGTATTCGTCTATGAAGGCTCGGCATTCGCGAACCATCGATTTCGCATCCAGCACTTCGCCGTACTTGTCTTCGTAATGCCCATCCCCGCCGCCGCCGGCGTGCTTGTAGAACAGATACGCCGAAAACGCAACCGCATCTCGAACACGTCCACCCAGGACATCGCAGACCGGCCTGCCGATGGACTTGCCGACAATGTCCAGACATGCAATCTCAATCGCAGCATAGGTGCGATTGTTCTGATCGAGTGGATTCTCACCCGGTACCAGCCAGGTCTGTGAGCGCCCGCCGGGCACATCGCGTACAGGCGCACTTTCGCGGCACATCTGCTGATACAAGCCCGCGAGTTGAAACGGATCCCGCCCAATCAGATTCTGTCGCGCTCCCTCGAGCGCAGCTCGCGGCGCCTCGCCTCCGTATGTCTCACTGACCCCGCTAATACCGTCATCGGTTTCAATCTCCACAATCGTTCGCAGCGCCCATGGGGCATGTAGTCCATAGGAACTGCGCAAAGGCGGATCGGCGATCGCAATCGAGTGTAGCTTCAAAGCCGTAATCTTCATCCGAAAACCGACTTATGATAACGTTCCCTCGATGCCGGCTCTGAATCCCACCGATGCAGGGGCTGATGTCTAGCGGCCGCAAGTGGGCCATCGTCACTCTGCTGTGTGCCGCGTTCATCATCGCGTATCTGGACCGGCAGAACCTTTCCATCGCGCTCACAACCGCTGATTTCAAGCGCTTCTTCGTGCTCGATGACAGCGCTCGGGGATTGTTAAACTCGGCCTTCTTCTGGACGTATGCGGCCCTCCAGATCCCGGCAGGCTGGATCGTCGACCGCTTCGGCGTCAAATGGCCGTTTGCTATCTGCTTCATCTTGTGGAGCATCGCCGCGGCTTCAGCAGCATGGTGCACCACCTTCGCCGCATTATTCACGGTGCGGCTGCTGCTCGGCGCGGCGGAAGCAGTTAATACCCCGGCAGGCATGCGCTGGATTCGGCTGAATTTTCCGCCTGAAAAGCACGGGTTCGTGATGGGCCTGTACCAAGCCGCCGCGAAAGTTGGTCCGGCTATCGGTGGCCCCTTGATAGCTTGGCTCATCGTTTCCTACAACTGGCGCTTTATGTTCCTCGCCCTCGGGTTTGGAGCGCTGCTGTGGGTCCCACCGTGGATGATGCTAGTGCGCAACAACGACCGCATCGTCGAGCGGAAAATTCTGAAACGCCCTGACGTGAACGCCGTCCCGTTCTCACAGCTGTTTCAGAGCCCGGCCATGTGGGGCATCATCATCGGCTCGTTCTGCTATAACTACTTCCTCTACTTCTGTCTCACTTGGCTCCCGGCCTATTTCGCTGAGCAGCGGGGGCTGTCACTTAGCTCCACCGGCTGGTTTACCGGGTTTAGCTTCTGGGGAGCCGCCATTATCGCTACAAGCGCTGGCTATTGGGCAGATACCCTGGCAACGCGAGGAGGTGACGCCATCAAGATCCGCCGGGTATTCGTCGTCATGGGCTTTATTTTTGCGTCCACCGAACTGATCGGCGCGCTTTCAGCCTCGCAAGACGTGGCTTTGTTTTTTGCGATCTTCTCACTGAGCGGCATGGGCCTGGCAACCGGTAACTACTGGGCCCTCACTCCGGCCATCTTTCCGGGAGCACCGGCGGCGCGCCTGGCCGCCTTACAAAACATGGCCTGCAACATACCCGGCATCGTTGCGCCCCTCCTGACCGGCTGGCTCAAACAGAGCACAGGCAGCTACTACGCTCCCATGCTGGCGAATTTCGGCTTCCTGCTGCTCGGAATCGGCAGCTACACATTCCTGGTTCGTCGAAAATATGCACCGTAAGAATGCGCGCGCTGTCGTTAGTTGACTTACATAGTACTGAAGCAAAAATAATCCCTGTTGCGACTAACTTCGACCGCGAGTCTTACGGTTGTGCTAAGACTCGCTGTACTTGCAATTGCGCTTTTGGCAGGCACCGCCGTGTCAGCAATCGCAGAAACGCCACACCTGAATGGCACCTATAAAGCGACCGCCTACGCGCAGAAAGGTATCACCGCTTCTGGCCAGGTTGTTCATCGTCATGTTGTCGCGGCCGATCCCGACATCTTGCCCATTGGAACCCGAATTAAGATCAAGCATGCTGGCCGCTATTCGGGCGAGTATGTGGTTGCGGATACAGGTGAAAAGATACAAGGCCGCAGACTTGATATCTATCTTCCGAGTGTCGTTGCTTGTAAGAAATTCGGCGTCAAACCCGTTATCGTGAAGGTCATTCAACTTGGCGACGGAACAGCTCAGGCCGCCAAGCAAGCGGACAAGGCCGTTAAACAGGACGTGAAGCACGACGTAGTGAATAACGTCGTGGGCAATGCTGCCACGGAAGCCGACTGGAATGGCAAAGCTACCGCCACGTCCACCACCGCTACCTCCACCAGTTCTCAAAAAGCCGTGCAGTCCACGTCTACGACGGGCAAGACGGACCACTAAAGATCGCAGCCGCGCGTGCTCCGGCTCCGTTTGTGAACTCGTGAGCAGCCCCGCTCATCAGACTGATTCTCAAACGGTTCGCATTGTGGGCATAACCTTCACGCCGGCGAAGCAGGCTGCATTGACGCTCGTCGTCGGCAATCCCGCCGGCAACACTCTCGCTGGCGGGTTTCTACACGGCGCCCATCACGAACCCGCCCGGAACAAGAGGACCGCCCGGCGGGACGGGCGGAAGCGACGCGGTTTGTCGGAAGGTCTAAGAAGTCAATTCACGGAGCTTAGGACCATCCTTCGCGACCACCAGAGCGTCGAGCAGAAAAGGCCCGGAACGGGGGAGTGCTTACTCATCGGGTTACTCAGATTTGAGAGAAGCCATATCGATAGAAAACCGGTACTTCACATCGGCCTTAAGCAGTCTCTCGTAGGCTTCGTTGACCTTCTGGATGGGGATAATTTCCACATCGGCGGTGATGTTATGTGCGCTGCAAAAATCGAGCATCTCCTGGGTCTCGGCGATACCGCCGATGGGGGAGCCGGAGAGGCTGCGCCGTCCGAACAGAAGGCCGAAGGCGGCGACGGAAAGAGGCTTCTCAGGCGCGCCAACCAGGGTGATGTTGCCGTCGCGGCGGAGGAGTTGGATGTAGGCGTTAATATCGTGATCGGCGGAGACCGCATCGAGGATGAAATCGAAGCTCCCGGCGTGCTTCTCCATCTCATCGGCATTGCGAGATATGACAACTTCGTCGGCGCCGAGGCGGATCGCATCTTCCTTCTTTTTGGGTGAGGTCGTGAAAACAACCACGTGAGCGCCAAGCGCGTGAGCAAACTTCACGCCCATGTGGCCCAGTCCGCCGAGTCCAACCACGCCCACTTTCTTCCCTTTAGTGACACCCCAGTGGCGCATGGGCGAGTATGTTGTAATTCCCGCACACAGGAGAGGGGCGGCACCCGCGACAGCGAGGTTCGAAGGAGCTCGCAGGACAAAGTTCTCGTCAACCACTATGGTGTCGGAATAGCCACCGTAAGTGACGCCTCCGAGGTGCTTGTCTGGGAAATTGTAGGTAAGCGTCAGGTTCCGGCAGAACTGTTCCAGGCCAGTCTGGCATTCGGGGCAGCTGCGATCGGAATCAACCATGCAACCGACGGCAGCCAGATCGCCGGGTTTGAACTTGCTTACTGCGGAGCCGACCTTGGCAACACGGCCGACGATCTCGTGGCCGGGGACGCAGGGGTAAACAGTGGGCATGACACCGCTCCACTCATTACGGACTTGATGAAGGTCGGAGTGACAGATACCGCAAAAGAGAATTTCGATCTGTACGTCGTGTTCCGTTGGATCGCGTCGTGTGATCGTAGTCGAGGCAAGCGGCGAGGTCGCACTGACAGCGGAGTAAGCCTTAGCGTTGTACATGCCTTAACTGTAGAACGCCAAGACGGGTGTTCCAATATGCAAACTCCGCCATTGCCCGACCCCCCTAAAAGCGAATCCGAGTAGAATCCATTCGAAATACCCTGACAGGGCTCGCGGCCGGTGTGCCTCGAATTTTTTCTATTCAATCCCGATTCGACGGGTAGTACAGTTTCAGGTCTCTCTATCTCCTATCCCCGAATCGTAGGAAGAGCCAGAAGAGCACCGGACCCCGTACGCCCAGGGGCAATGCATGCCAAACGCCTCATGAAATTTTAACGATCCACCAGCTTCATCCTTGCTTCGTTGTAGCGAGGTCCCGCCACCTTGCCCGGTGCGAACGCGTTTTCTAGGTGAGTCATATCTTCCGGCGTCAGCGAGACCGAAGCCGCGGCTACATCCTCTTCCAGATGAAGACGACTGCGCGTGCCCGGGATCGGCACAATGTCAGGGCCTTTCTGCAGCAGCCACGCAAGCGCGATTTGCGTCGGGGTGACGTGTTTCGGCGCCGCCAGAATTTGAACCGTCCGCAGCGTCGCCACGTTCGCCTCGAAATTATCTCCTTGGAACCGCGGGTCGGTGTGACGCCAATCGTCGGGCGAATATTCCTCGGCGCGCTTCACCACACCGCTGAGAAAACCGCGTCCCAGCGGCGCAAACGGAACCAGGCCAATGCCGAGTTCGCGCAGCGTTGGAATGATCTCCGGTTCCAGGTTGCGCTCGAACAACGAGTATTCGCTTTGAAGAGCGGCAATGGGATGAACGGCGTGAGCGCGTCGAATCGTTTTCCCTCCCGCTTCGGAGAGACCCAGGCACCGCACCTTGCCTTGCTCCACCAGCCGGCCCATCGCTCCCACCGTGTCTTCAATCGAAACATTGAAGTCGACGCGGTGCTGATAGAGAAGGTCGATGTAGTCCATTTGAAGCCTGCGCAGCGACCCCTCTACCGCGACCGGGATGTGTTCCGGGCGGCTGTCGGCGCCGATGAGCGCGCCGTTTTCATGGCGAAATCCGAACTTGGTCGCGACGACGAGTTGATCGCGGGGCTGGTCTTTCAGCACGCGCCCAAGAAGTTCTTCATTTGTGAAAGGACCGTATGCTTCCGCAGTATCGAAAAAGTTGATACCCAAGTCGAGCGCTCTGTGGATCACGTCGATCGATTCCCGTTCATCGGCGGCCCCATAGGCTGTGCCGGTGAACTCCCAGCAGCCAAGGCCAATAGCCGAGACATCCAGGTTTGCGAGTTTGCGAGTAGGCAGCACGCTATTCAGCGTAGCCTGGGTTTATTAATGGGTTCACTAATGGGTTTGTTAAGGGGGTTTTGGCTAACCGCGGCGGTTTAGACCGGTTGCCACAGCTCCACTCGATTGCCCTCCGGGTCGGTGAACCAACCGAATCGCCCGTAAGGAGAATCTTCACGTTTGCTGTCGACCGGTACTCCCGCCTCGATGAGTCTCTGCAGAACCGCATCCAGGTCATCCACCTGGAAGTTGAGCATCGCCGGCTGTGACACGGGGAAATAGGGGTTGTCGCGTTTGAAGAATGCTACCGCGACGTCCCCACGTTGCGTCGCGGCCGGAAAAACGAAAGAGCCATAAGTCGCGGATACGCCAAGGTGCCGCTCGTACCAGGCGTAGAGGGCTTCCGGGTCTTGGGTGCGAAGAAATGCGCCCCCAATGCCGGTCACTTTGCCGCGGGTCACTTCGTCCATGCTGTCACCCTCCTATGCTGCCGCCGCGAGGGGCTGGAACAGAGCGAAGACCGCGCCCTGCGGATCGGCAATGATCGCCATTGTCCCAACGTTCGGGATGGTGTGGCTGTCCATATAGATGCGTGCCCCCAGTTCCCCGGCTTTGCTGACAGTAGCGGCGCAATCGGAAACGAAGTAATAAGCGAGCCAGTGCGGTGGGACTCCCGCTTTGCGGTATTCAGCGGGAGGAATGCCGCCAATACCCGCTCCTTTGTTAAAGATGTGAAGATAGCCGCTGGCATCGTGTTCGCCGGCCTTGATGCTCCAGCCGAACAGCGAGCTATAAAAGTTCTTCGCCTTATCGACATCCGTGGTGCTGAGATCGGCCCAGCACACGGTGCCATCGACGCCGGTAATGCCGGTACCGGAATGTTGTTTGGGTTGCCAGATCGAAATGACTGCGCCGGTCGGGTCCGCCATAATGGTCATCCGGCCAAATTCCATGACATCGAACGGCGGCATGTAGAGTTTGGCGCCCAGCTCACCGGCGCGCTGAGCAGTGGAGTCGGCATTCTCTACTGAAACGTAGAGATTCCAGTGGGGCGGAACTCCCTCCGATTGCTGGGCGGGATTCAGCGTGTAGCATGCGCCGACATATCGGCCGTTCAAGTTGAACATCGTGTAGGTGCCGCCGGGCCCCATGGGGAAGTCTTCGCTCGTCCAGTCAAACAAGGCGCTGTAGAACTGTTTGGCTGCCGCTTGATCCGTAGTGCCGAGTTCGAACCAGCAGAATGAGCCGGGATTGTGACTGTCGATGTTTGGCATAGCCGAAACAGTATATGCGATCTGCCACAAGAGTGCCAGTTCAAAATACTTGCCGCGGAGCCAGATTCTAAACGCTGGTAGTGCGGAACAGTTATCTCACTCGCGGCATCTCCTTAGCGGAAGGTGCTCTACATGACGGCGCCGGAGAAACAGCGCTTCAGTTACGCGGTCAAATTGTTGAAGTACGTCAGGTGGGCGGATATCGAGACCCTACTCGTCGCAGCCCTTAAACAATGGAACAAACAGAACGCGACGCGGCTCGCGGGATCGCTTGCGTTTTATTCTCTCCTGTCGCTGGCCCCGCTGATGCTGGTGCTCGTCTCCATCGTCGGATTGTTTCTCGGGCATTCCGCTGCACAGAAACAAGTCGTCGAGGAGGTGGAATCGCTGATGGGTTCTGCGGCGGGGAACGCCATGGCTGCGTTCGTCAAAGGTTCGGACCATACCTCGCAGGGAGTGGTGGCGACCATTTTCGGACTGATCACACTTCTGTTCAGCGCATCTGGCGTAGTCATTGAACTGCGAAGCGCGTTGAATTACATCTGGGAGGTGCCGGACCCGCAGGCCTCTGGTTTCGCCATGATTACGAGCTTCATCAAGCAGCGGCTCTTCTCGTTTGCGATGGTTCTGGGCGTGGGATTTTTGCTGATCGTGTCACTCGTCATCAGTACCTGGATTTCTGCATTTGCCGCTTTGTCCGCGTCTGTACTTCCGGGGGAGGCCATGCTGTTCCATATGGTCAACGTGGCGTTCTCGTTCATCCTCATCACGGTACTCTTTGCCGCCGTGTACAAAGTCATGCCCGACGTGAAACTGCAATGGCGTGATGTGCTGCTCGGCGGGGCGGTGACATCTCTGTTGTTTACCATTGGTAAGGTCCTTCTGGGGCTTTATCTTGGCCGCGCGAGTTACTCCTCTATGTATGGAGCTGCGGCCTCGGTCGTTGTGCTGATTGCGTGGGTATATTACTCCGCGCAGATCTTTTTCCTCGGCGCAGAGTTCACGCGCGAATTTGCGCGCCGGCGCGGATCACATCCTGAAGCGGCAGCTCGTAGAGTAAGTCCGACCCCGACTATGAGCAGCGCAACAACAGCGTAAGGTTACTCGACTTCGCTGCTTCCTTCTCCGTACTCGACGGAAGTAACCGATTCGTCGCGGCGCAACGCTTGCACCAGATCTTCGATCATGAAGCGGTCACGCTCGGGCGCTTCAATTTCGGCGTGGAGCGAGATCTCATGCGGCTCACTGCCATCTTCCGTGCGGAGCTGACGCAATGTCAACGGTCGCTCGGCAAGATGAGCGAGCAGGGTCGTGCGCATCTGGGCCTCATGCGTGTCGGCGCACACGACGTGAATACGGTACACGACGTTCTGGTCCTGAGTTATCGAGTGTTTATCTATGAAGCGTGAAATCGGACGAAACCCGAGATTGATGACCATCAGCAGCGCGGTCACAAAAAGGGAAGTAAGCCACTGCCCTGTTCCCGCACAGGCCCCTACGGCCGCTGAACACCAAAGCGTGGCTGCAGTGTTGAGACCACGGATCCCCGCGCCATCCTTGATAATGGCTCCGGCTCCGAGAAAGCCGACTCCCGAAACAACATAAGCGACGACTTGCACATTGGCGTAGCCACCTAAGTTCTGGCCGAGATCCACGAAGGCGGCCGCGCCCAGGCAGACGAGCGTGTTCGTTCTAAGACCGGCGGCGCGTTGACGCCATTGGCGTTCGATACCAATGATGCCGCCGAGCAGCAGCGCTAAAACGAGTCGTGCGAAAGTAGCGAGCTGCGGATCTTGTAACAATTCCGACATTGTGAATTAGCCGTTGCAACAACCTCTTGGAACTTCGCGGCCGCAGAGACATCAGACTATCAAGTGTTAACACGTGTAACAACCCTCGTAGCATTGTGCCTCGCGCTTATGGCCACGAGCGTGCTTGGCCAGGACGCGAATCAGAAACCCCAGCCCTCAGCGTCTCCCCAACCTTCCAGCGATACGACTGCGTTCGGACAGAGCAAACGAATTTTCGGAATCGTTCCGAATTATCGGACGGACATTCTCCCGAATCCGTACACGCCGCTCTCGACTAGGCAAAAGTTTGTGATTGCCTCGCAGGATTCTTTCGATCGCGGTACCGTGGTTCTCGCTGCAGGCTTTGCAGGGGAGAGTCAGCTTACGAACTCGAATCGTCCTTTCGGCCAAGGCGCAGCCGGCTACGGAAGGTACTTCGGCACCTCGCTTGCCGATTTCGTCATCGGCGATTACATGACAGAGGCCATCTACCCGTCCCTGCTTCATCAGGATCCTCGCTACTTCAGCAAACTGAAAGGTAGCGCCTGGTCGAGACTGGGATATGCGGCAGGGCAGATCTTCATCACACACGGCGATAATGGCCGAATGCAGTTCAACTTTTCGGAGATCCTCGGTAACTCCACTGCTGTTGCGATATCGCAGGCCTATTATCAGGACAATCGTGATGCAACGGACGCGGGCATCAAATTAGTCGAGCAGTTAGGCGTAGACGCGGCAGCCAATGTTTTGAAAGAATTCTGGCCCGATATCCAACGCAAAATGCACCACCATCGCGAGGCGAGCAAATAGTCATTCATTTGTAAGACAGAAGAGGTAAATACTCTCCTGGAGGTGTCACTAAGTGACCAGATACAGAGAGTATCTTTCCGTCTTGCTGGCCGGCGCACTCGTTGCTACAACTGCGACAACTGCATTGCCGCGAGGCTTGGACCAGGATGATGACCATGGCCCCATTAAGCATGTGCTGCTGATCAGCATCGACGGCATGCACGCTGTCGATTTCTTGAATTGCACGACCGGAGCGCTGAATGGCGGCACGCCGTATTGCCCGACTCTGCTTCAGCTCGCGGAAACGGGCATCAACTATCGAAATGCCAGTACTTCGAAGCCGTCCGATTCGTTCCCAGGCTTGACATCCATTGTGAGCGGTGGTTCACCGCGCAGCTTTGGCGTTTACTATGACGTAGCGTACGATCGCGTGCTCGCTCCCCCGACGATTACAACCGGAAATGGCGTGGCAGGAGGGACATGCACGGCTAACAAACCGAACGGCACGAGAACGGAGTACGAAGAAGGCATCGACCTTAACCAAAACCTGCTGAACGGCGGCGCCCCGGGAGCAGCTCCTACGGACGGCGGATTTGCTTCGATCGATCCCAATAAGCTTATTCGCGATCCCTACAACAATTGTGCCCCTGTTTATCCGTGGAATTTTCCGCGAACGAATACGATCTTCGGCGTGATCCACCAACACGGTGGATACACGGCCTGGTCGGATAAACATCCTGCTTACTCTTCAGTCTCCGGCCCCGGCAACGGGAACAACCTGGACGACTTCTATGCGCCCGAGATCAACTCCGACGCAACCCTCCCCGCAAATATAGCCGCAGTCGCGGGCGTCACAACATCACTGGGCGAATCTTGCGCAAACCTGGATGAGTCTTCAGCCGTGAGCCAATCGGTGGACAGCTTCTTTGACATTCGCTGCTACGACCAGCTGAAGGTGAACGCGATCCTGAACGAGATTGCGGGCAAAAACCACCCGGGTACGGCAAAGACGAAAGTACCCGGCATCTTCGGCATGAATTTCCAGGCGGTCAGCGTGGGGCAGAAATTGATTGAGAACGGCGTCTATGGTGGCTACACCGATGCGCAGGGAACGCCGACGCCGAGCATGCTGAAGGAGATCGAGTTCACCGATGCCGCTCTGGGCCAGATGGTGAGCGCGTTGAAGGCGCACGGGCTGTTCGAATCCACGATGATAGTAATCACAGCAAAGCACGGCCAATCACCGATTGATCCGAAGCGCTTTTTGGGCATCCCGGGTCACAACGCGACAAATGGGGTATCGCCGGTGACGCTGCTGGATAACGCGGATATGGGATTCATTCCGTACTCGGAATCACCGAATAACCCGACCGGAATCGGTGCGACGGAGGATGATGTTTCGCTGATCTGGCTCACCTCACCGAACCAAACGGGAGCAGCCGTTACATTGCTGGAGGACACGAGCAACACTCCGGGAAACTCAACCTATGTCGGTCTGGGTCAGATTTACTTCGGACAGAGCATCAGATCGATGATCGACACGCCGGGATATCCGGCATTCACGGGCCAGACTCCGGTCGGCGATCCTCGCACGCCGGACATTATCGTGACGCCGAACGTCGGCATCATTTACACCGGTAGCGGCAAAAAGCAAGCCGAGCACGGCGGCTTCGCGCATGATGACACGAATGTGATGCTGCTGCTTTCGAATCCGTCGTTCACAGCCAAGACGGTAGCCTCGGAAGTGCAGACTGCCCAGGTCGCGCCGACGATTCTCAGCGCACTGGGCTTCGATCCGTCCGAGCTCGACACCGTGAAGCTGGAAGGAACTCCCGTTCTTCCGGCTGTACAGCTTGGGACGCCGATTCACTGATAATCAGCCGCATGGGCGAGTGCTGGAGAGGCGCTCGCCCGTTGTAGGTCCGGGAAGAAGAACTGGTCGGCGCGAAGGTGAGAACAGCGCTGACACGAAAAAAGGCCGGGGTGACCGAGACGTCGCTCCGGCCTTTTGTCTTGAAGAAGAACAGCGCTAGTAAGCCATTCCTGCGACAGCGGACTTATGGAGAGCTTGGATGTTCACCTGAGATTCGCCGAGTTCGGTTAGCTTGGCGTCAGTTTTTTTCTCATCGTCGAGTGTCCTCTGAAGAATCTCGGCAACGTCGTTGTGGCCGAGAAGGCGCGCGAACGTGCGGAGTGAGCCGTATGCAGCCATTTCGTAGTGCTCCACCTGATTTCCGGCCATGATCAGTGCTGCATCGCGAATTTCCGATTTATCGGTGTTTTGAATCGTCTCCATGGCCTCTTCGCGCATCCGTTCGAGCACCGCGTTCCGCTTGGTCCGCGGTTGCTCGCCGAGACGCTTGAAGATTTCTTCGGCACGCCCAACATGTTCTTTGGTATCTTGCAAATGCTGTTCAAAAGCTTCACGAAGTTGAGGCGTAGAGGCGGCTTCGGCAAGCTGTGGGAGCGCTTGTGTCAACTGCTTTTCAGCATCGTAGACATACTGCAATCCACTTAGGAACAGATCTTCAACACTTTGTATTTTCATGCTTTTGCACCCAGATTAACCAGCTTTCATTTATTGACGCAAGTGAAGGGCGAGTGTTTCGGTGGGGTTGTCGATAAAGTGTTCGTATCTGTGCTGACAGATTCAGTTGCTGATCCCAACCTGACTCAACATCCAGGCGTATTCGAACGCGGTATCTTTCAGTCGGTCATAGCGGCCGGAGGCGCCCCCGTGCCCGGCAGGTTCCATTTTGATTTTCAGCAACAACGGCTTGCTGTCAGTCTTGAGCGTGCGCAGACGGGCCACGTACTTAGCCGGCTCCCAATACATCACCTGGCTGTCATTGAAGCTCGTGGTGACGAGCATGGCGGGATAGGCGCGCTTTTCTAGATTGTCGTAGGGACTATACGACTTCATGTAGTCATAGGCTGGCTTCTCATTCGGGTTGCCCCACTCGAGATACTCCGGCACTGTGAGCGGAAGCGTGGGATCCATCATCGTGTTCATCACGTCGACGAAGGGAACGGCAGCATGCACCGCGCGAAACAGTTCGGGCCGCATGTTCACGACTGCGCCCATAAGAAGGCCGCCGGCGCTGCCGCCCTCGATGACCAAGCGGTCCGGCGAAGTCCACTTTTGATCGACGAGGAATTGAGCGCTGTCGATGAAATCCAGAAACGTGTTTTTCTTTTTCATCAACATGCCGTCTTCACGCCATTTCTCCCCCATTTCGTCGCCGCCGCGAATGTGCGCTATGGCGTAGCTCATGCCTCGGTCGAGCAAACTCAAGCGACTGCTTGAGAATGTAGCCGACATTCCGAGGCCGTATGAGCCGTACGCGTACAGAAAAAGAGGGTGTCTTCCGTCGCGGACGAAATCCTTCCTGTAAACGATAGAGATTGGCACGCGTGTGCCGTCGCGGGCGGTTGCCCAGAGACGCTCAGACTTGTACTGCGACGGATCATAGCCGCCGAGGACTTCCTGGCGCTTGAGCAACTGCGAAGCTCCGGTTTGCGTGTCGTAATCGTAAACGCTGGGCGGAGTGATGAAACTCTGATAGCTGTAGCGATAGGTGGTGGACTCATAATCCGGAGTGCCGCCCGGCGATGCCGCGTAGACCGGTTCCGGAAAGCTGATTTCTTTCCAGGAGCGATCGGCGAAGTTGTAGATGCGCAGGTGATTGAGCGCTTCTGATTTGCTGACCAGCACCGCGAAAGATTTGAAGAGATCGACCTCTTCGACCAGCGTGCCTTCGTGGGGCGCAACAAACGAAATCCAATTTTTCTCCGCGTGGTTTTCGATCGGCGCGGTCATAATTTCGAAATCGCGATTGTTCTTGTTTGTGCGAATGTAAAAGAGACCCTCGCGGTGATCGACATAGTACCGGTGTTTTAGGCGTCGCGGGAGGAAGACGGCGAACTCGCCCTCGGGCGTGCCGGCCGAGAGATACCGGAACTCCGTTGTGTCTTTGCTCTCGATATTCAGAAAGATGAACTTGCGGTCGCGCGAACGCACTAGATCGATATCGTATGTCTCGTCCTTCTCTTCGTAGAGTTCCACTGGGGCGGAAGACCCCAGGACATGGCGAAACAGCTTGTCGGGACGCTTGGTAATCTCGTCTTCCGTTGTAAAGAAGAGAGTCTTGTTGTCGGCGGACCATTCGACACTGGTGACTCGCTCGGCCGTATCGGGCAGCAGTTTGCCGCTGCGAAGATTTTTGACCTGAAGCGAATATTGGCGGAATCCAGTGAAATCCACGGTGTAGGCGAGCAGGTCCTGGTTATCACTGATTTCGAACGCTCCTAAGCCGACAAACTTATGGCCGCGCGCCAATTCGTTTTGATCCAGCAGAATTTCCTCGGGAGCTTCCATGCTTCCTTTTCGCCGGCACTGGATGGGATACTGCTGGCCTTCGATGGTGCGCGAGTAGTACAGGTAATCGCCGCGGCGAACCGGAACGCTCAAATCGGTCTGCTTGATTCGCCCCAGCATCTCCTGATAGAGCTTGTCCGCAAATGGCTCCAGGTTCTTGGTAACGGCGGCAGTGTAGGCGTTTTCCGCCTCGAGATATTTGACAACCTGGGGATCAGATTTCTCGCGCAGCCAGAAATAGTTGTCCGTTATGGTTTCGCCATGCCGGACTTCCTGGTGAAGGATGCGGGGAGCCGCCGGTGGTGCAGGAGTGTCGCCGCTTAAGGCAGTCGATGGAGTCAAAGGAACGGTCAGAGACATGAAAAACAGAGACACTAATAGTTTCATCGATGCCCCTCGGGTTGATGTGCCGTTACTATCTATTCCATATACTGCGGCGGCGTTATGCCCTTGGCGCGCAGATACATCTCCGCTGAAGCGCGATGGTGAGCTGTGTGCTCCAGCATGGCCATGAGCATGTCGACGCCGGTCGCGGTGCTGCCCATGCCCTTGTATTCTTTGGAAATCTGTTCCGGAGTCAAGGACTCGACGTATGAGATGGCGCTATCGAAGCCCGAGTGCATAAAAGCGATGATATCGGCCTTGCTCATGGAGGCAGGCTTACTCGGATTCGGCTTCTCGCCTTTGAACGCGCTGAGGAAATAGGCAAGGCCTTGTGTCATGTGGGCCATCTGCTCGCCGAAGCTCATCTGGGCGGCCGTCAACTTGAAGTTGTAGTCTGCGGCTGGCATAGCGTCCGCCACCTTCAGACTGAAATCACGCGACACCTTCAGGCGTTTGACGACAGCATCTTTGCAGACGTCCTGAGCACGTAGCGGAAGCACAGCCAGAGCGGCTGCAGCGAAAAGCAAGGAAAGCTTGTACATGTGTACCCATTGGTTAGGGTACTGCAAAATTTGCGAGGATGCAGGTCGCCGACCGGGATGGTTTAGCGATTGTGATAGCCCGACCAGGCATCCTGCAGATCATGCGCGAGTTCCTCGACAGGCGGCGAATTGCGGCGACGATTGCGGCTAACTTCTCTCCTGTTGATGACGATCAGGTACGTGGACACGCCAACCAGCATCGAACCAAGGATGTAGGCTAGCTTCTGCAGGTGACTCATTCGAATGTTTGATGTAAGACACAGACCAACAGTTACTTCGCTGAACCAGACGTGTCCAATGTGGTGAGGAACGAAATGGCTGAACAGAAGAAGTGTGCGCACCCATCCTGCGGATGTCAAGCGCAAGAAGGAAGCGATTACTGCAGCACGTATTGCGAAGGAACTGGCAGCACGCCCGATGTCCAGTGCGGCTGCGGACATCCGGAGTGTTCGTCGACAAGCAAGCTGTAGCAGAGGGGACACTTCATGCGTTGGTCATTCAAGATCGGCAGATTTGCCGGGATCGATGTTTACGTCCACGCAACCTTTCTGCTGCTGATCTTATGGGTGGTGGCTCTGCATTGGCTCGGTTCGCACAACATGAACGGGGTCGGAAGCGGGCTTGTGTCCATTCTGGCGATATTCGCTTGTGTCGTGCTGCATGAGTTCGGGCACGCCTTGACGGCCCGGCACTACGGCATCGCGACGAAGGACATCACGCTACTGCCGATCGGCGGCGTTTCGCGATTCGAAAAACTGCCCGAGAAACCTTCGCAGGAACTGGCCGTTTCTATTGCCGGGCCACTCGTTAATGTTGCGATCGCCGCCATCCTGTATCTTGTCCTTTTCCTGACGAGCGGGTTCAAGCCCGTCGGCGGATTGAGCATCACGAACGGACCATTTCTGGAACGGCTGCTAGTTGCGAACCTGTTGCTGGCCGCGTTCAATCTTTTGCCGGCCTTTCCGATGGATGGCGGACGTGCTCTGCGTGCCTTACTGGCAACTCGCATGGATCATGTCGCCGCCACGCAACTGGCTGCTGCCATCGGGCAGGGGCTGGCCCTCGTGTTCGGACTGGTGGGCCTCTTCTTCGATCCCTTCCTTGTGTTCATCGCGCTGTTCGTGTGGATCGGTGCGGCGCATGAGTCGCAATCCGTACAGTTCAAAGATGCCTTCACGGGCACGCCGATCCGGACGGCCATGCTGACAGATTTCAAGACGCTGAATACCGCGGATACTTTGGGTGCTGCGATGAAGGCTGTGATCGAGGGATCACAGCACGATTTTCCTGTTATGTGGGGCGATCGTGTAATGGGAATTTTGACGCGCGCAAACCTGCTCACCGGATTGTCGGAGTTTGGACCAGATCAGTTGGTGACCGGCGTGATGCAGCGTGAGTTTGAGATAGCAGAGCCGAATGAGATGTTGCAAACAGCACTAATGCGCATGGCAAGTTCGCCCACGCGAGTCATGCCCGTGCTGCAGGACGGCACACTTGTCGGGCTCGTAACTCAGGAGAATTTAGGCGAGTACCTGATGATTCAGAACGCTCTCCACAGACGAAGTCAGCGCGCGAGTGCCGCGAAAAAGCCGGCAGCCTAGCGGCCGGCTTGCCACGCGAAAGTGCCGGTTACGGGATTACAAGCTCCTGCCCAACCTGAATCTTGTTGGGATCGTTCAGCTTGCCGCGATTAGCTTCGAAGATCTTGTTGTAGTCGTTGGCATTGCCGTAGAATTCTTTGGCGATCTTCGAAAGGGAGTCGCCGGGTTGAACCTTGTACGTGCGACCGCCTGAGCCCGTGTTCCCTCCCAGACTTGCGCCCGCGGCTGCGGCCTGAGCCTGCGATTGTTGCTGCTGCACCGGGTTTGGGAGGCTGGTGTCGACGCTGAGGTCGCACGTCAGATCGTGATAGGTGGGGTCGACCGCTTTGATCTGATTCCAAACATCGTTCTTAATCTGCTCAGAAGGAGCGGCACCCTGAATGAACAGCTTGTTGTCCTGCACGTGCAAATGCGTGAGGCGAACGCCCTCGCGCTGAATCGTGTCTAGTACGGAGTTGTACTTGTTTTTGAGATCTTCGAGTTGTGCCATTACTGCATTTAGGATCCCGCCGCGTCGTGAAGTGTTGCGGCCGGAAGTGAAACGTTCAGCATTTGTTCGAGTGCAGATTTTTTCAGGAATGCACGATTTTGTTAGGTACGAAACGCGATGTGATGCCGTCCACAGGGCGAGGTCAGTAATACCTTGGAGAGTAAAAGATGACAAACAATCGATCAACGCTAGTGGCCGTGTTCAGAGACCGGGCGGACGCGGAGAGCGCAGCGAATGAACTGAAGTCAAATGGTTTCAGTAGCAATGATGTTTATGTCGGGTCGTATAGTAGTGCGGGCTCGACCGGAACGACACGGGAATGGAACGCAACTCATCAGCACGAAGGCGGCATCAAGGGATGGTTCAAATCGCTATTCGGAGAGGACGATGATTCGTCAGACGTCGCGACGTATGAGAACGCCGCGAACACCGGAGGCGTCTTGCTGACGGTTCAAACTTCGGACGAGAACCTGGACCGTGCGACCGCTATTTTGCAGAAGTACAATCCCGTTGATATTAATGAAAATCAAACCGAAAGTCGAACCGCAACCGCAGGCCAAGTCAACGCCGGCTCTACGCGGGCCGCGCAAACGGGCGGCGCCAAACGCGCTGGTTCGCAGAACCTGCCCCAATCAATTCCTGTCGTGCAAGAAGATTTGCAGGTAGGCAAACGGCCGGTGGCGCGCGGCGGCGTACGCGTGTACTCTCGCGTAATCGAGACACCAAAAGAAGAGAAGGTGAATCTGCGCGAGGAAACCGTGCGCGTGGACCGGCAGCCGGTAAACCGGCCGGCACAGGCCGGCGATTTAAGAACCGGAAGGGAAGAAGTCATCGAAGTTCAGGAATTCGCCGAAGAGGCTGTTGTGCAGAAGCAGGCGCGCGTGGTGGAAGAAGTCCGGGTGAGCAAGGATGTGGCGGAACGAACCGAGACCGTGCGTGATACCGTGCGGCGGCAGGAAGTTCAAGTCGAGGATTTGGGTGAAGGTAAGCACACCAGTGCTGCGGCAAGCGCAACCGGAAGGGTCCCAAACGAGGGCAGGGGACCGGGGACAACAGCAACCGGCGACTACAGGGAGGATTTCCGACGAGATTTCCAGACCCGATATGCCGCTTCCGGCGGACGATACGAAGAGTACGAGCCGGCCTACCAATACGGGTACACGGCGGCGAACGATCCGCGCTATCAGGGACGTAGCTGGGACGAGGTGGAATCCGATCTTCGGAGCGATTACGGACGCCGATATCCGAACAGCACGTGGGAAAAGATCAAGGATTCGATCCGGTACGGCTGGGACAAGGTGACAGGGCGGACGCGCAGCGCAACCGCTCACGGTGATTAACGCTTATGAACGAACCAGATCCTAACGATCGAGACATTGTTGTTCCGGTCGTTCAGGAGGAAGTGCGTGCGGATGCCGTTCCCGTGGTTACGGGCGGCGTCCGCGTCACCAAGCACGTCGAGACTCAAGACGAACTGATTGAGCAGCAATTGCGGACGTCTCGTGCCGAGGTCAAGCGCGTGAAGACGAATCGCGTTGTGGATGGACCGCAGCCGACGCGGCGCGAAGGAAGCACGTTGATCATTCCTGTCGTGTCGGAGGTGATCCGAGTACACAAAGAGTGGGTGGTCACCGAGGAGATCCATGTCCTTCAACGGGAGGATGTGGAAACCGTTCAGAAAACAGTGCCGGTGAATTACGAACGGGCAGAAATCGAGCGGTTAAACGAGAGCGGCAACGCGGAACCCGTCGAGGCGGAACCCGTCGAGAAGGTTGCGAGCGAAACTGCGGGAACACCGCGATCGATAATCGCTCGGCGGCAGCCAGCGACTTCGGCCACCTCCCGAAAACCGCTATCCGGCAGGAATAGTTTATTCAAGGACCGTTAGGTCCCGGTCGGAGTTCAGGCCGACCAGGGCTTAACGTCGATAACGCCCGAATATCCGTTCTTCATTCGGTTCTCGATGATCGACCAGACTTCCGGGTCGCAACCTTTCCATTCCATGACTGCGGTGTTACCCAGGTAGGGTAGATCTCCGACGCCCACCTTGCTCGAGAAAAAGCCGCTCACAGTCAAGCTGCGCAACTCGCTGAAGAACATTGTCCAGGGGTGGTCTTCTTTAGCCGCTTTGTGCGGGTAAGCGATACGATCGAGAATCTGTTTCTGCTGGGCGGGAGCGGCGTCGACGAAGTTCTTTTCGAATAGCCGATTTGATTCCCGATCAAGCCACATCAGGCCGCCAAAAATCTGCGCTTGCAAATCCTGGTTGAGGTCCTGACTCGTGCGGAACGCAATCCAGTCATCAAGATATTCAGGAACGCCGGCCTGGGACGCGCTGCCGCTGCGATCGTCGGCGGGAATGATCAGATCGCAGAGAACCTGTACCGTACGCCACTGGTGATCGTCGAATACCTGGCGTTTATACGGACCCGCGGTATCCTTGGCCGGGGGAGCGACATGATGCATCGCGTGTGTCTCGGCCGCGGCGGCCACGGTTGCCAGGGCGGGAACAGTCCCCAAAATGGTGAATAGATCACGCCGGCTGACGGGCGACGATTCAGTTGAGTTAGTATTTTTCTTTTCGGCCATGGGGAAACTCCTTCAGACTTTCACGTTCAATTTCTTTACTTGATCTGCAATGTATTCGGATGTGCGCCATCCGAGAGCGGAAATGGTGAGCGTTGGATTTTTGTCGGCATTGCTGACGAAGGGCGCGGCATCCGTGATGAAGAGATTCTTGACATCCCAAGCCTGGCAGTACTGATTCAGAACTGACGTCTTCGGATTGTCGCCCATCTTGGTGGCACCGACTTCGTGAATGATTTCGCCGCCGCGCGCGATGCCCCAATTCGTATCCGCGCCCTCGTGGCGCGTGACTGTGCCGCCCATGGTCGCGATGATTTCTACGAACGTATCCTGCATGTGCTTGGCCTGCAGGATCTCATCCTGGCTCCACTTGAAGTGGAAGCGCAGGACGGGGATGCCCCACTGGTCGACAACCGTCGGATCGATCTCGCAATAGCTGTCTTCGTTCGGGATCATTTCACCGCGACCGGAGAAATGAACTTCGCAGCCGTAGAGCTTGCGCAGGTTCTGCTTCAGTTCAACGCCGTATCCGCCACCAAGCCAGCGTTCCGCGTAGCCGCCCAACGCGCCCGCGCCGGGAAGAGCCCGGCCGCCGCCGATTTCGATGTGATAGCCGCGCGCGAACGGCATCTTGCCGGCCTTCTGCTCTTTGTACAGCCACCAGGGCATGTACATGTGCATGCCGCCGACGCCATCTTCATTGCGCGGAGGCAGATCCTGCATTAGCGGCAAAAAGCCACTCACCGCTGAACCGACCGTATCCATGATGTAATGGCCGACGAGTCCGGTTGAGTTTGCGATGCCATTAGGAAACTGACTGCTCTTGGAATTGAGCATAATGCGCGCCGTCTCACAGCAGCTTGCCGCAAGTACCACAATCTTGCCGCGGACCTGAACTTCGCCGCGCGTTTTCTTGTCGACGTAAGATACTCCGGACGCGAGGCCATCGGGCCCAACCATCACTTCGCGGACCATAGCGCCCGTGCGGATTTCGAGATTGCCTGTTTTCTGCGCCGGGAACAGATGAACGCCAGGTGAGTTGAAGTTCGCATTCACACCGCAGGAGCGGCCACATTCAGCGCAGTAGTGACAAGCAGGCCGGCCATTCAGGGGCCGCGTCAAAATGGCCAGGCGGGAGGGAATGCAGGGAATACTCAGCTTGTCGCAAGCGGCCTTGATGACCTTTTCATAGCAACGCGGCGCCGGCGCGGGCTGGAACTTGCCGTCGGGAGTGTTCTCCAATCCTTCCTGGCTGCCGAAAACGCCGATGAGCGATTCCGCTTTGTCGTAATACGGTGCGAGATCTTCGTAGCTAATGGGCCAGTCGAAACCTTTGCCGTCGCGACTGTAGGGCTTAAAGTCGTACGGACCCATACGCAGCGAGATGCGCCCGTAATGGTTCGTACGGCCACCCAGCATGCGAGCGCGCCACCAGAGCCAATCGGAACCTTCCGCATTTGTATAGGGCTCACCGGGAACTTCCCAGCCGCCGACCGTAGTGGCATCAAAGTAACCCCACTTGTGCACGCGGTCGCCAGCGCCGCGATGAGGAACATTGTACGGCCATTCGAACATCTTCGACTGTTTCGTGCAGTCGAACCAGTCGCCGGCTTCGAGCATGCAGATCTTTGCGCCGGCATTTGCCAAGACCTGGGCGGCCACACCGCCTCCAGCTCCCGAACCAACAATGACGACATCGTACGTTTTGGGAGTTGCCGTTACTTGGGCCATATTCTATTCAGGTTTATCATCTCGGGCTTTTGGAAATTGAAACGCAAAAAAATCCCGCGCAGTTTGAGGCTGCGCGGGAAATTGATTTGTAACGCTCTTAGAACGAGTAGCGCAACGAGAGCTGCAGGTCGCGAATGAGGCCACTCTTTCCGGTCACTTCACCGAAAGTACTCGAAGTCGGGTTCAGGTTCGGACCACTCCAGTTCGGATGGTTGATGAAGTCGTACGCTTCAGCACGGAACTCAATGTTGTTCCGCTCGTTGATGGCGAAGCGTTTGAACAGCATCAAATTCCAATCCTGGAATCCCGGCTGATAGATCAAGTTACGCACACCCGGTTGTAGATTGAACGTGCCAGCGGGCGGCGCACTAAATACAGAGGTGTTGAAGTACTTCGGTGAGCTGGCGTTTGCGTTTAGACCGGAAGCGAAGTTGCCCAGGATTGTCGGCGTGCCGTTTACTACCCAGAATTGGCCTTCAGATCCGCAACCGAAGGTGCCGAGATCATTCGAACTGACGCCGGCGTAATCCGTATTGGCGCCCACACCGCACGGTGAGCCGGTCTGAAACTGCGCCGTGCCGCTGAGCTGCCATCCCCCGAGCAGCTTACCGGTAAGATTGTTTGAATTACGGAAGAACGGCAAATCGTAGATGTAGTTGATCACCACCATATGCCGCGCATCGTACTCGGAGGGCCCCCACAAATTGCTGGTGTTGTAAGTGTCGGGAACGATGTCGCGGTAATTCGAGCTGTTGTCCTGGCTCTTGGATAACGTATACGCCACCTGGAACATGGATCCGCTCGTGAAGCGGCGCTGCCAGGTAACCTGCAGACTCTTGTAGAAGGAGTTGACCACGCTTTCTTCTTCCTGGATAGCGGCATAGCCCTTATAGGGACGCAAGGTATTGACATTAGTACCGGAGGGAGCGTTAGTCAGAGTCCCTGCCGGCACCTGATTGATGTCATAGACATCCCATCCATGATAGCCGCGATGCCCAACATAGCCAATCGACAACAACGAATTCCAAAACATCTCACGTTGGAAGGTGGCATTCCAACTCCAGGAGACGGGTTGCTTCAGATTCGGGTTGAGCGTGGTCGCGGTGATCGCAGCCGCAGTACCTGTGGTCAGCGATGCGCCGGGATTATCCACACGAACGTTCTGAACCGTAACGAACGGCTGAAATGGCGAGTTGCCACCCGGGAAGATATTGTCGAGCAACGGCATGCGCGTGACAAACTCACCGGCTCCCGCGCGAATGACGGTCTTCGGATCCAGTTGGTAAGCAATGCCAATTCTGGGTTGCAGGTTGTTGGAGTTGTTGATGTACGTCTTTGGCAGGCTTGGGTTGAACAAGCCATTGCAAGAGGCTCCGTCGCAGATTGGACTCGTAGCAGCAAGAACACGGCCGTTCGCCGCGCTCGGGAAGCTGCTGAGACCGGGAATAACCATGCCGTTGTACGGATTGCCCGTGCCGAGAACTACGTTGCCCGCCGCGTTAACAGTGACGGCCTGAGCCGGGTTGTAGAGCTTGCCGTTGAAGTAGTCGGCATTGCCCCAGAGCGGATAGAAACCGGTGATGGTGCTGAACCGAAGGCCGTAGTCGATGTGGAGCTTGGAATTAACTTTCCAGGAATCCTGAGCGAATTCTTCGATGTCGAAGCCACGCCAGACGGTGTAGGCGCGCGGTCCGATTTCTGTGTAACTGTCGGCGTAACCTAAAGCGAGATTGGCCACGCTGACGCCGGAAGTGGCGCCCGTGCCGCCGTCGGAAAAGGTGAAATTGCCGTTCTGGTTATTTGCACCACCGGGAACAGTGTTCACGTTGATCTGATCTTCGTCGTTCTCGCCCGAGTATTCGAAGTAGATACCGGCTTTGATTGTGTGATTACCCCAAACCTTCGTAATGCTATCCGTTCCGACATAGATGGGTCCGGAGGAGTGGGACGGATATGGACCACCGGCCAGGCTATAGAAGCTGTCGTTGAGGTTGATCGTTGGGATCTTGCCCGCGATATCCTTACTGCCAAACAGGTATGGATAGGTGATTGGATCGGCTAAGCTCTGGCGATTGAAGCCGATTGCCGAGGTGTTCACAGGAATGTAAACGTCGTCAAGGCTAAAAGTGCCCCGTGCTTCGTTGATAAGCGTCGGGCTAATGGTCCAGGTCCACGCGAGCGTATTGGTCTGGTTGGGACGATTGAAGAACTTCGGCGTCTCGTTTGTACCTTGATCAAAAGGATCGGATTCAAAATACGCGAGATCTGATTTTCGAACCTCAATGTGATGCTTTTCGTTCGGCAATATGTCAAAGTTCAGCACTTCCTTGCGCTGATTGAACGGTTGCGCCGCCTGAGCAATCCAGTTTTGCGTTCCCTGCTGATAACCGCGCGTAGGGGTGGGATATGCATTCAGGATGGCCATTCCGTTTGGGCTGAGCGAACTGGGGGGGATGATGTTGCCAGGAATAGGCTGGCAGGTAGACGCACCGAGTTTCGGGCAAGTGCCGGGGTAGTAAAGCTGGTGTGTGCCGCTGTACCACGGATTGGCAGATAGCAACTCGCTGAAATTGCCTTGTCGCATCAGAGTTGTGGGTACAGCCTGCGTTTGCGTCTGGGTAGAGCGTTTCCTGATCCAGTCTTCGGCGACAAACCAAAAGAACTTCTGACGCAATGCGTCAAATTTGCCGGGAATTGCCACGGGGCCACCGACTGCGAAGCCGAAGTTGTTATAGCGGTACGGGGCCGCGAAGTTTGTGGAGGTGCTGAGGTTTCGTCCCCAGGTATTCGCGTTCATATCCGAATTCTGGAAATACTCGTACAACGTGCCGTGGAAATCGGTAGTGCCGCTTTTGGTGACAATGCGAATCTGACCGCCGCCGGCACGCCCGTATTCGGCCTGATAGTCGGAAGTGAGAACCTGGATTTCCTGCGTGGCATCCACGTCGGCGACACCGATGACAGCACCATTTGCACGAGTACGCATCGCGGGTGCGCCGTCGACAGAGACCAAGGTGTCTTGTGAGCGCGTTCCGTTGATAGAAAACGGATTTCCGCCAAGGCCTATGCCGTTCTGGTCGCCGAGAGTTCCGCTGCTACGGACGCCCGGTAGAAGCTGTGCGGAGTAGATAGGGCTCCGGCCATTTAGCTCCTGATCCTCAATTTGTTTACCGGTCACTTCGGCTTGTACCGCGCCAGACTCGGTTTGCAGTACTTCCGCCGTCGCGGAGACTTCTACCGTCTCGGTGGTTTGGCCGACGCTGAGATTGCCATCCAACGCAATGGTGGAGTTCGCTTGCAGTGTGTTGCGACTACTCTCGAACTTCTTGAACCCAGGTGCCTCGGCATCCATGGTGTATGAGCCAGGCAAGAGATTCGGAACAGTGTAATGGCCAGCAGCGTCAGTGCTGACCGTATGCTTCTCCTGAGTCGCCTCACTGGTGATGGTGACTTGTGCATTTGGGACGACGGCGCCGGATTGGTCCCTGACGAACCCGGTGATTGTGCCTACGTCAGATTGCGCGAATGCCGCAATAGAACAGAACATGCAGACGGCAATGAGCAGGCAAAAAGATACTAACGCGGTGAAACCGCTCTTCTTCATGGAGACCCCTCAACTTAGAGAATTTTCTAAACTCGACCACAAAAATCGGCCAGACTGGTGCGCTCCCTGAAATCGCGCGAAACCACTAGTACGGCCTGACCGCTACGGGAAAGTATATACGTGAAAGGGTTTTTATGCAATCGTTCGCATAAAGCCTTTTCAGTGAAAATGGGGTTGCGAAGCGATCAAGGCACGTATTGATCCAGATAGCGCTTGGCCATAATGAAGCCCGTTTGAAAATCGGGGCTAAAATCTGGGCCGGGATTGTTATCTGCCCCATACAATGGGTCTTCCTGTTCAATGCTCATCGCGCCTGAGTAGCCGACATCCTGCAGGACGCTGAAGAATTCGCGCCAGTTGATAGAACCCATGCCGGGGATGCGATAGCGCCACCAACGTGCGTTGTTCACGGGGTTGATGCCGCCCGCGTGGAGAACATTCCAGTTGATCTCCGTGTCTTTCAGATGGACATCACGGATCTTATCGACAAAGTCGCGAGCGGTCTGAATGGGATCCATGAACTGACGGACGAGATGGGACGGATCGTACTGCAGGCCGACATAGGGCGTGTCACCAAAGGCTTTGAACAGAGCTTCGAAACCGACGGGGCTGGTGGCGATGTTGGGCGATTCGGGATAGGGTTCCCAAAGAATGGCAACGTGATTGCGTTCGCAAGCCGGAAAATACTTTTCGTTGTAGACGCGGACGATTTCGTCCACCTGTTGTAGAAAAGGCTTTGAGGCATCCTTGCCCGACTGCGTGCCGATATAAGGAACGCCAAGTTTGCCGGCGAGGTCGATTGCCTTGACGAAGAACTCGTTCTGACGCGCACGGCGCTGAGGGTCGGGATCGATGTGGTTTCCGCTGATCTGGAAAGCCGAGACATGCATGTCGAATTTCGTGAGGGTGGCTTTGGCTTGTTCGACCTGAGCGTCGGTAATAGTGTTCGCGTCGAGCGTCGAGCGCATACCCGCACCCAGAATCATGTTGGTGAAGCCGTGTGTCTTGGCGAACTCAACGTTCGCAGGTGTGTATGGACCCAAGACTCCGAGGCGTGGCTTCCATTCGGTATGCGGCTGACGGCGCGGACGCGGAGTGGGTTGCGCCGCGGGTGCTTGTGTCTGCTGCGGTGGCTGCGATTTAAGAGTAGCTGCGAGTGCGAATGAACTAACAAGAGTGCGCCGAGTCATAGCGCAGCGAGTATATCGCGGAGATAATTTTAGACACGCTCAGGTCAATCGCACATCACGTTAATTCCAGCCCGCGTGTTTCGGGCAACCAGAACGCACTGGCCGCGGCGAGAGCGAAGGCGACACCACATAGCGTGAATGCGGCCGAGAGTCCGTGCGTTTCGCCGATGGAGCCGATCAGAAACGGTGCGAACGCGCTGAGGCCGCGCGCGGCGTTGTAGGAGACGCCCAGTGCGGTGGCGCGGATGCTGGTAGGGAAAAGTTCACTACCGAGGATGCCGGAACCGGTGAAGAAACCGGTGCCGAAAAATGCTGCGATGCATGCGGTGAGGAGAATCAGTGCGGGATTTCGAGCGTAGGCGAATGCAGGCACGGAGAGTGCCGCAAATATCAGGTATGTAATCAGCGTGCGCTTGCGGCCGAATTTGTCGGCGAGCACTCCGAAGAGCAAGTATCCCGGGAACATGCCGCAGAGATTGAGTACCGTCAGGAACG
>DATBEG010000015.1:0-16432 GCA_036276155.1 Bryobacteraceae bacterium
CACATTTTTCTTCAAGAAAGAAAAACGCTCTGACCTAGAAGACATATCGGGCAGATTAGTACGAAATAGGGAATTTCTTAATGCCGACCGCACCGGGTCGCGATTGAAAACCGCTTTAGCCGCAGGGTAGCAATCGTAAGCGCTATACCGATCGCCGTTCCCGTAATGTTCAGGAATACATCCGTAATACGCGGATCGCGTAAAGGAAAGAACCGCTGAAGGAGTTCGCTCAACCCGCCTAATGCAGTACCGCTGATGAGGACCACCCAATACTTATGTGCTTTATATGTCAGTACGTTCCAAAGCAGCATTGCAAAAGTGCAATATATGGCTATATGCAGGCCCTTCTCAGCTACGAAATATAAGTCCGCTTTTGAAGGAGTAAAACCTGCTAACTCCGTCAGTAGCAGTGTCGTCAAGGAGTCAAACGTTTGGTCGCACAATCTCCCGGCCACGGATGTAGACGAGAAAAGAATGAGAACAATGCATGCGACCAGAAGCCAGTGGCGACTACGTTGCGAAAGCGGGAACATAGAGAAGGCAACGCGCGATTGCTTGTTTCTCAAACTAACACGCATTAGAAGGGATGAATATCGTGGGTGCACTTCGGAGTACTGGCTGAAAGATAAATGCCGCAATCTTCACGTTTAGATCGTCCTGAGGATAGCGGCTCTACTGCAAAATTCGCGCGCTTGTTGCACGAAGCGGAATGGAAAACTGCCTTTCCGTGTACAAATCGCGTACATACAGGCCGATTTAGGCAAAATCTGCGAAATCTGCGCCTTGTAAAATCAGCAACTTACGATGGGTCAAACGGCTTACCTGCGACTGCTATCGAAAACTCCGCGTATGCACGGGCAGTGTCGGGGCCGTGTGCTCTTTGTGCAACTCGCGCAACTGGTCGGACCAATCCCAAAGGTGTCGCGCAATGACGTGCAGCACCTGCCCTTCGCGCTGAATCTCGCCGCGGCAGACGAGTAGCTTCGCTGCGTAGACCGCCTGCCGGAACTTGTCTTTCAGACTGTCCCAGACGATCAGGTTGAGCACGCCCGTTTCGTCTTCAATCGAAAGAAATATAGTGCCGTGTGCCGTGCCGGGTTGCTGCCGGAATAACACCAAGCCAGCGACGGTCACAATCCTGCCACCCCGGGTTTCCTTCGCCATCGCGGCGGGAATGACGCCTTTTTTGCGCAGACAAGAGCGCAGAAAAGTGAGCGGATGCTTGCGCAGCGTGAGGCCCGTCGCGACATAATCTTCCACCACTTCCTGACTCGGCGAAGCGCGCGGAAGTTCAATCTTCGGATCTTCGAATAAACCGGTCTGCACGGTGCGGAATAGCGGCGGCATATCGCGCTCTACTGCGCCGGCTCGCCAAAGCGCCGGCCTGCGATTGAGGCGCATCGAAGCAAATGCGTCAGCCTGCGCTAAACGGTCAATCGCGAGGCGCGAACAATCCGAGCGCAACACAATTTCTTCCAGGGACGTGTAGCCTGCTCCACGCGATTTCACAATCAGCGTTGCGTCTTTTTCAGAAAGACCAGCGACTAACCGCAGGCCAAGCCGAATCGCATATTTGCCAGACCGTGTCGTGGGTTGCAACGTTGTGTCCCAATCGCTCAAGTTGACATCAATCGGCCGCACTTCCACGCTGTGGTCTCGCGCATCGCGAACCAGTTGCGCCGGCGCGTAGAAACCCATCGGTTGGCTGTTCAGGAGAGCCGCGCAGAATACCGCCGGATAGTGGCACTTAATCCAGGCCGAGACAATCACGAGATTCGCAAAGGCTATTGCATGGGACTCCGGGAAACCGTACGTGCCGAATCCTTCGATTTGGCTAAAGCACCGCTCTGCGAATGCAAGTTCATACCCGTTATCGAGCATGCCGCGAATAAATCGATCCCGATGTCCCGAGATCGTACCTACATGCCGGAAGGTTGCCAACGAGCGGCGCAATTCATCGGCCTCGTCTGGGCTGAAACCTGCCCCGATGATCGCGATCTGCATCGCCTGCTCCTGAAACAACGGCACACCCATTGTCTTTTTCAGAATGTTCTTGAGCGCCTCGCTCGGATAGTCCACATCTTCTTTACCTTCTCTGCGGCGCAGGTAAGGATGCACCATGTCGCCTTGAATGGGACCGGGGCGAACAATAGCAACTTCAATCACCAGGTCGTAGAACTCCGCCGGCTTTAACCGAGGTAGCATGCTCTGCTGCGCCCGGCTCTCCACTTGAAACACGCCGATGGAATCCGCGCGTTGCAGCATCTCATAAACCGCCTTGTCGTCTGAGGGAATATCGGCTAATGTGTGCTCAATTCCATAATGCTGTTTCAGCAGCTCGAAGGATTTTCGAATTACAGTCAGCATGCCCAACGCTAGAACGTCTACCTTCATCATTCCGAGTTGGTCGATGTCGTCTTTGTCCCACTGCACGATCGTGCGGTCTTCCATTGCCGCATTCTCAATCGGCACCAGTTCATCCAGTCGGCCGCGGGCAATCACGAACCCGCCGACGTGTTGCGATAAATGCCGCGGAAATCCGATCAACGTTTTCGATAAATCAAGAGCGAGACGCAGTCGCGGGTCGGATGGATCGAAACCTGCCTCGCGCGCGTGATCGTCAGGAACGCCCTCGTTGCTCCAGCCCCACACGGATTTGAGCAACGCCGGAGCAGTCCCTTCCGGTAGACCAAGCACCTTGCTGACCTCTCGTATGGCGCGTCGGGTTCGATAATGCACAACGGTCGCGCAGATGCCGGCGCGTTCACGGCCATATTTTTCGTAAATGTGCTGGATGACTTCCTCTCGCCGCTCGTGCTCGAAATCAACATCAATGTCGGGTGGTTCGTCGCGTGCGCTCGAGATAAAACGCTCGAATAAAAGTCCGCGTTCCACTGGGTCAGCTTCCGTGATACCCAGGCAATAACAAACCAGCGAATTGCCTGCTGACCCGCGTCCTTGGCAAAGAATACCCTGCTTTTTGGCGAATTTGACGATGTTCGAAACAGTCAGAAAATAAGGCGCATAATTACGCTCGCCGATCAATTTAAATTCGTGCTCAAGTTGCTTGCGAACAGTTCCCGGAATGCCTTCGGGATAACGAAATTTCGCACCGGTCCATGTCTGTCTCACCATGTCTTCGAATGCAGTTAGTCCGGGCTCGGCAATTTCGTCAGGATACTCATAGCGAAGTTCATTCAGCGAGAAGGGGCACGCCTCGGTAATCTCCAGAGTTGCTGCCACTGCATGCGGCCACGCTTCGAATAGTTGAGCGATTTCACGCGTTGGCTTCAAATGGCGCTCGGCATTTGCTTCCACGCGAAAGCCTGCCTTATCGAGCGTGCATCTTTCCCGGATACAGGTGAGCACGTCCTGCAGCATCTTGCGGTCAGGATCGTGATACAGCGCATCCGTTGTCGCGACGACAGGAATACCCAGCGAATACGCAAAATCAGCCACTGTATGGATCCAGCGGATGTCATCACCGCGGCAGGTATGCGTCAGCGCGAGATGAAAACAGCCGTTCAATTTGTCCGCGCAGCTCCTGATATAGCGGATCGTGGCTTCATCCAGAACTTCCGGAAATGGGCAGATGAAGTGCTGGCCTTCGGCGTGGTCCATTACATCAGTGAGGTGCAGGATGCATTCGCCTTTCTGCGCACGGCGTCGTCCGAGTGTCAGCAGGCGCGTCAGGCGTCCATAAGCCGCGCGGTCACGCGGATAGCAGAGAAGACTATTGCCGTCTGCCAGATCCAGGCGCGCGCCGACAATCAGTCGCGTGTCGCTCTTATTCTTCTTGAGATGCGAATGCGCAAGGACAATGCCGGACAGCGTGTTGCGATCGGTAATCGCAATTGCCTTATAGCTGTAGCCACTTGCCGTTGCGGCCATTTCCTGCGGATGTGATCCGCCGCGCAAAAAGCTGAAGTTGGACGAAGCTTGCAGTTCCGCGTACATGCTGCACCTGGTTTAAATAACTGGCCAAGCAACGTGATTAAGGCAGATGCCCGCGCAGAAACCAGCGCCTGGCCAGTGTCGCAGCGGCATAAAACTCCTGGAAAATCCAGAAGCGGCAGCCGCGATCGTCTTCAATTCGGTAGTAATCGCGGACTTGCCAAACGCGAGATTCGAGCCTCCACCATTCCGGCGTCAGACGCTCCGGACCCTCGGATTTGACAATGCGGCGCGCATCCCGGCCCATGCGGAATTGCACGGGAGATCCAGCCGGATGAATCGTCGCTACTTCAATGCGCATCGGCGGATCCACCCAATACACCGGGCGCAAGCGATACTCCGGCCAGATCGCGTTCGGCGTAACTGGCGCCATTACGGATTCGAATTGAAGCGCGAGTTCGGGGAGGAAACTCTGTTGAATCCGCAGGCGGCTGACGTGCTCAAAACCGAGCCGCATGCCAATGCGGTCAATCAGTTCATCGAAAGCCTCGATGTTGTCGTTACGATCCGGATCGAAATGTGTGAGCGTGAGCTGGGCCGGATCGAACCGGTCGAAATTCAGCACAGACAGGATCAGCGTTTCAATGCCGAAGCCGGCGTCAATAGTCTCGATCTTTTCCGAGAACAGACGCATCAGGTGCTTGACCGAACGGACAGGTTTAGACGTGCTCACGCCGCATGTGGATACGGCGCCATCCACGCGATAGCACTCGAGATTCAGGCGGCGTGCACCCGTGTGATCTTTCCGCAACCGCAGGCAGAGTTCTGTTACGAGTTCGGCAACAACATGCTCAACCGCGCCCGTGTATGCGATTGGCTCAGGCAGTGCTCGCCTGATGCTGTAAGGAGCGGGTTGCCGATACGGCGTAACCGCTTCTTCGATTTGCCCGAACGCCTGATCGAGACGCAGCAGAGTGCTGGCCCCGAAGCGCGTTACTAATGCCTGCCGCCCGATCTTGTGGAATGCGCCAATGCTAGTTAATCCGACGCGGCGCAATGCGCGAGTGACATCTTCCGGTAAGCGTAAGCCTTCCACAGGCAACGGGTTCAACGCTTGTGGCAACTCGCTGCCGATGACGATGACTTGCTTTGAATAGCGAGCTAATGCCCAAGCTGCGCCCAGGGTATCGGCAATGGCGCCTCGAACGCGTTGCCCGGCAGCACGAATCCGCGTCTGGATGTCATTCAACAGCGCTTCTTCGCCTCCGAACAGATGCGCGCAACCGGTGATATCAAGCACTATGCCGCCGGCATCATCATCGGCGACAATCGGCGAGTAGCGATTGCACCACTGAATCAGCCGCTGCTTGACACGGTTCTGTTCCGTGGGCTCTTGCGGCAGATCGGATAAATATAGGCAAAGCAGACGCCGCGACATATCATCCTGCCAGCGCCGTTTCTGCCGCGAGTTCGCGCTGCATGGCGCGTGAGAGTTCTATGAGCTGTCCATTACGCCAGCCAACATGCCAGCTTCCCGGCCTGCCTCCCCGACAGTAAAGAAGTTCAAGAGACCAGCCGAAGTTGCTGACAGGGGAGACTTGCCAGCGCGTGATGGCTGATGCCATGTTGCCGAACAAGAAGCCCGTTGCGCCGCTGCTTTCGGCTGCAAGTTGCAGCCGTCGGGAAAAGGTGAGATCGGCTTTGGCTATCACGGCCAGAACAGCTGTCACTTGTGGGCAACGAAGTCCTTCGAGGACGGTCCAGACGAGATCTTTGGGCTTTCGGGCGCGGACGTGGATCCAGCGTGTGAGATCGACGCCGTAGGGCAGCAGTCCTAAGGGGAAAAGTGTGCGATTCGGCTCGATGAAGAGCACGGAGCCGTGGCGCGGAATGCGCGTGGAAAGCAAGCCCGCAAAGGCGATAACGTTAGCTGGATTACCTTTTATTTCGTGAATGCAGCCGAGCGGTAAGCCGCGACCGGGAAGGACGGCGTCAACCACGTCGCAAATGGAAATGGTGCGCCCGAATCGTCGCGGCGCACCTTCCAAAGTGTCAATTTTCTCGCGTAGATCAGCTAAAACGTGCTTTGACGAAGCGGGCGCTATGAGCATGTCCAGACATCAGCATAGCATCTGTTTTCGCCTTATGTTCGCTTTTAATGTAAAGCTCCGGATGGGTGTTTTAGAGATGGAATCGCGTGTCCGGACCGATGTAGTCGTACACCTGATCGTCGAGACCCTGCCGGTCTTCGTACGCAGTTGCGAGCGGCGTGCCAATGAACCGGCGGGCAAAAATGGAAGCAAGCGACATGCCCACAATGATCACGCCCATGATCATGGTATTCACCGTGTATGCGGTTTGATCCACGTAGCCGAAGATGAACGGCGAAATAAAGATCCAAAGCCCCATAAGCACGTTAAACCAGGCAAACCCCATGGTGGCGAGCGGCCATACCAGCCGAATGGCGGCGGATGTCACCACCAGTCCGCCGGCAATGATGCAATTTGCCGCGCTTGGCTGATCCGAAACGCCGTAATATGCGATAGGCGTACCGGTAAACCACGTCGAAAAAAGCAAAACCACCAAACTGGGCACGCGCATGGCGATGACTGCATCTCTCACACGTGGAATCTGTTCTGTATCGATAAGAAAATCGGGTTCCATCCTTCTCCTGTTTGTTAGACGACTCAAAATCAGAATAACGTGATACTTTCCCTATTCTCATGACGCGTTCGGGCCGGCACAAAATCGAACGATGCTGCGGTCGACTTTTAGCTGCGCAACCCGTCGAACGCCTGCTCTATTTCGGCTTTCGCTTGTGCGTTCGGCGGCAAAAACGGAAGCCGGGGAGGACCGCCGTAGTAACCGTTCAACTCCATTGCGTATTTCAGTCCGGGGATGCCGTATTTGGTAGCGATCAGCTTTCCGGCGGGACTGATGCGCGTTTGCCAATCCTGTCCGGCTTCGTACTCGCGCGTTCGAAAAGCCTCCCAAACTGTGACGCTCGCATAGGGGAGGGGATTCGCGAGCGCCAAAATAGCTCCGGTTGCGCCGCCGTGTAGAGCGTCCAGGAAGTTCACTCCCGCGCCTGAGAGAACCTGGAACCCAGGCTTCGCCGCCTTCACCGTTTCTTTCAGTTTCTCCACATTGCCGGAGCTATCTTTCATGCCGATGATATTCGGATGTTCCGCGAGTTGAGCGATCGTCTCCACCGGAAGATCGTATCCGGTCACTTGGGGAATGTTGTACAGCAGTACCGGCAGTTTCGAGCGGTCGGCAACAGAGCGGAAAAATAGCAGTTGCAGATCAGGCTTGTGCATCTGCACGCGGTAGTAGAAGGGCGAAAGAACTAATGCGACGTGAAAGCCTGCATCGGCTGCAAGACCGGCGAGGCGAACGGTCTCATGAACGCTTTCGGCGCCCACGCCGGCAATCAACGTTTTACCTGCAGCCGCGGCCTCGCTGACCCAACCCATCTGGTGCACCCGTTCGTCGGTCGAGAGCAGCGGCGTTTCGCCAGTAGATCCGCAAACCACGTAACCGCTGAGTGCAATCTTATTCAGCTTGGTGATGTTGTAAATCGTTTTTTCTTTGGATAGCCCGCCTTCGTCATCGAAGCAAGTCGTGAGTGCTGGAAAGATACCTTGAACTTTCATCAAATTTGATGATCCCAAATGAAAAAGCCTGCCAGCGCGGAAAGCACCAGCAGGCCCTTTCGGATTCGACTGTTTATTAGCGGGCGATGAACGTGATCACAAGCGTGTACAGCGCGAGCGATTCAATCAGCACCAGACCCAGAATGAGAGCAACGCGGATAGCCGCAATGGCTCCGGGATTGCGCGCCATCGCTTCGGCAGCCGAAGCAGTCGCACGCCCTTGGCCGAGACCGCAAAGTCCGGAAGCGATGCCCATTGCGATGTAAGCTGCTGCCAAGCGATAGTTCGACGGATCGGCAGCAGCCGCTCCTCCGTTCGCTTGGGCAAACATTGGGCTCGCTATTGCCAGCAAGGTAACGGCGAGCATCATGAGTTTCTTGTTCACTGTTGAGTTTCTCCTAGTAAATTGGCTTTCAGGAGGTGGTTCGACACCGTGCGTTGGGACGCCGGGCGCTCACACTGAAAGCGCTGATAAAGCCTTAATGCTCGTGCGAAACGGCTCCGCCAACGTAGACCATCGCGAGCAGCATGAAAATGTACGCCTGCAAGAACGCCACGAAGGTGTGCAGGCCAATAAAGATGACAGGTATCACCACTTTCGTCAGCGAAATAAACGTGAGGTAAACCTGTTCGCCCGCAAACATATTGGCCCACAGACGAACGGTGAGCGAAAGCGGACGGGCGAAGTGGCTGATGATCTCAATGGGTAGCATGAGCGGCGCCATGATCAGAAACGGTCCCAGAAATTGCTTGATGTAACCGGCGCCGTTCGCCCGAACCCCGGTGAAATGATAGAAGAAAAACGTGCAGACCGCGAACGCCAGCGGAACCATCGGGTACATGGTCGGCGAATCAAAACCGGGAATCAGCCCGATCAGGTTCAGGAACAGGATAAAGATAAAAATCGTTCCGAAGTAGAAAAGATAGCGAGGACCCTCGTGGCCGACGATTTCTTCCGATGAGGCGTGCACGAAATCGTAGAGCACTTCCATCGTGTGTTGCAGCTTCCCAGGCCGATCAACCGACAAGCGGGCGCGCAGGATCGCAAACAGGACGATGACAAACAGGAAAACCAGGATCTCGCAGACCATCCAGTCGCTCCACGGACTCGCAGGATCTGCGGCCGGAAAATGAATGGCGTTCAGCAATGCGTTTGCCGGTCCAGCCAGAGTGTTGTTGAAGATCTTGGTGATCCAGAGTTCGTGCATTAGTCAGTATGTCGGGGTCTGAAGAAGCTTTGAATGATATCGGCCGCCGAGAAGGATATTACCGCGGCCGTGCTCGCGAACAACCCGAATACCACCGGTAAAGGGTTGACGTTCAAACCTTTAACAATAATATAGCCTAATGTGAATAATATAAGGTACCGGCCGATGAAGGCGCCGGCCTGCCACGGTTTTTGCGACCGCTCGCCGGGTGCAATGGCTCGCGCCAACCAGTGAAATAGCCATAGATTCCCCAGCGAGACGAGCGAACCCAACAAAAACGCCAGCCCGGAAGTGAAGCCCTGAAGCCACCAATACGAAACGAAGCCAATTACTCCGAATACCAGGGTCAGCAAATACAGCCGCTGAATATTCACTTGCGCACATCCCGCGAGAGTTCCTTCAGAATTTGAATCAGGCCCGCTGCCATACCTAGAATGATCCCAAGCGCGATCAGGATGGGTTTATGGAAGTAATGATCCGCCAACGCGCCGAGCAGATACCCGGCAAACACGGATGCGGGCAGCGTCAGCGCCAAAGACAAGTATTTGCCCAACCAAGTCACTGACTTACCCGGGCGGTGGTGAGGCGGCGCGGCCATTTTTCGATTCAAACCCAATTGGGTTCGTTTTTTCAGCTCACGGGGGTCAACTTCTTCTTCACCAGATCACTTAGCTCTTTGCCTTCCACGCGCTTGCCTGCCAGACGCTGTTGAGCCGCTTTCATCACCAAACCCATCTGCTTCGGCGTGGTGGCGCCCGTTTCGGAGATCGCCGCGGCAACGGCAGCTTCCATTTCGTCCTGCGAAGCGGTCGCGGGCAGGTAGCTCTCAATGAGCTTGATCTCGGCTTCTTCGAGCACGGCAAGTTCTTCGCGGCCGCCTTTGCGGAACATGTCGGCCGATTCGCGCCGCTGTTTGATGAGCGTGCTCATGACCTGCATTTCAGCGGGCTCGTCAAGCGGCTTCATCGAATCCACTTCCTGCTTCTTCAGCGCCGCCTTCATCATGCGCAACGTGCCGAGCCGGGCCTCCTCCTTGGCTTTCATGGCGTCCACCATGTCTTTCTGAACTTTGTCTAGTAGAGGCATCGCCCGAATTGTACGACGACAGGCATTACCATGGGCACTGATGAGGACCATTGCCGTTGGATTGCTCGCCGCCGGGATGTTGGGTTCGGTGGTCTTGGCGCAAGAGCCGCGCCCGGGCGACTTCACCATCACAAACTTCCATTTTGCCGACGGGGAAACGCTGCCAACTCTGAAGCTGCACTACATGACGATGGGCGAACCGCGCCGCGACGCGTCGGGACATGTCAGCAACGCTGTCCTGATCCTTCACGGAACCGGCGGCAGCGGCCGGCAGTTTCTGTCGCCTCAGTTCCACGACGTGCTTCTGCGCAGCGGCGGACTGCTCGATCCGGCGAAATACTTCATCATCTTGCCGGATGACATTGGCCACGGTGGTTCCTCGAAGCCAAGCGACGGCATCCGCGGCAAGTTCCCGCATTATGGCTACACGGACATGGTCACAGCCGAGTATCGGCTCGTCTCGGAGGGCCTGCACGTTGACCATTTGCGCTTGATCCTCGGAACATCCATGGGCTGCATGCATTCGTGGATGTGGGGTGAACGAACTCCGGATTTCGTGGACGCGCTGATGCCGCTCGCGTGTCTGCCGGAGCCGATCGCCGGCCGCAACCGCATCTGGCGCGACATGCTGATGGATTCCATCCGGAACGATCCGCAGTGGAACCACGGCGATTACACGGAGCAGCCTGCGGGCCTGACCGGCGCAATATATATGTTGATCATCGCCGGCAGCGCCCCCATCCAAATGCAAAAAGAAGCTCCGACTCCCGATGCTGCGGACGCGCTGCTCACGAGACAAGTAGCGCAACGCAGGAAGACCACGGACGCGAATGACCTTCTGTATGCGGTAGCCTCGTCGCGCGACTACGACCCGTCGAAAGATCTTGAGAAAGTCAAAGCTTCGGTGATGTACATCAATTCTGCCGATGATTTCATCAACCCGCCTGAATTGAATATCGCGCCCCGCGACATCAAACGCGTGCAGCACGGCAGGTTCGTGCTGATTCCAGCCAGCGATCAGACACACGGCCACGGCACGCACACCTACGCGGCAGTCTGGCAACAGTATCTCGCGGAGTTACTGAACGAATCAGCCCATTAGGACGCGGGCATTTCGGCCGGAGTGCACGGAGGGCCCACGCCAGGATTGCCCGAATCGTAGTAATAGCCGTGCCACAGGAGTGTGCCGCTCAGTGGATTGCCGCTCCAGACGGTGAGGTGAACACCGTTTTGGGCGCTGCAAGCGCGAAAACTCACGGGATGGCCGCTCTGGTCGATATCGGATTGAGCCACGTTATTGGAGTTGATAGTGATGACCGGAGTTCCCAGGACTCCGATGAGCGGCACGAGCTTGTCAATCGGGCCCTGCACATTGACGTTATAGTTGGAAACGGTTGTGTCCAGGTTCTGCGTCACTGGGCATGCCTGCTGGGCAACTCCTGCGATTGTGGCGGGCACGTATTTCGGAGGAGCCGTCGCCTCAATCAGAGTCACCGCAGCACCGTTTGTCAGATTGCCGTTGTGGATCGAGATGCAGGTGCGCGAGCCCGTGCTGACGCCCACGCCAATCCGTGGCGTGTAGCTGGAGGGAGGCGGCGCGGTGGATGTCCCGGAAGAAACGCCCGAACTTGCCGGCGTTGTGGCTGGCTTACTGCACGCGAAGACGCAAATCACTGGAATAAGAACTAGCGCCGGGGTAGTTTTCATTACGCTCGTTAGAGCACGTTTTTGCTCAAAATTACACTCGTAGTCTCTGTGATGCGGCTGACCGATGCGCCGGTCGTAGATTAACCGCCCACGACGTTTTGCCCGGCGCCGCCGCACTCCCAGCGCAACCCGAAAGCCCCTAACCACGTCCCATCCGCTGTTATAGTGATGAGGAATGCGCGAACGCGCGTTCCTGCCGGTAGCGAATATGTTGCTTTTCGCGCTGGCAATCTGTCGCGATCCACTTGAGTGTCGCGGTCATGCGAGTTGAAAATTGGGGCTTTGTTTGCGAAAGAGTACAGTTTCTCTTTTTTTCCTATCCGTTTGTTTAGCTAACGCACAACAACAATTTGTTACCGGGCAAGCTGCCAGAGCAGAACTGGGGCAGCCGGAGAATTTCTCGAGCGGGCAAGCCGGCTCCGCGCAGAACTTGCTGGGCGGAGCGAGCGGACTCGCGTACGCGAAAGGGGAGCTTTGGGTGGCTGACTCGAACCGTATCGCTGCATTGCCAGAGAACAATCGCGTCATGGGTTTCTCTACCACGCAAATACCTGCTCCTTACGTGGATCTCACGACCCTCACTCCGTTTTCGACTGCCTGCGGCTTGTGCGGGTATGAGGCAAACGTAGTTGTGGGTCAACCCGATTTCCTCAGCAGCAGTCCCGGCCGCTCTCAAGTGGCGACCGCAACCAGCGGCAGCACTGCCGAGGCAGGTAGCATGACCACACCCACTGCCGTGGCGACGGACGGTACTTATCTGGCAGTTGCCGATACCGATAACAATCGCGTCCTGATCTGGAACCCCGTGCCCACGGGTACCAATGCTGCGCCAAACATCGTTCTCGGCCAGACAAACTTCACCAGTTTTCAAACGCCGCAGCCGGTCAACGCCAATTCGTTACGCGGACCACAAGGCGTGTGGATACAAAACGGTGCCCTGTTTGTGGCCGACACGCAGAACTATCGCATTCTTGTGTGGAAACACATCCCCACGCAGAACAACCAACCTGCGGACATCGTGCTCGGGCAATCCAGCTTCAGTTCGGTTTTTCAGCCGCCGATCACTAATAACTTTCCATCTACGACGGCGCAGTTACTGTTGAATCCCACGTCGGTCACTTCCGATGGCACGCGCCTGTTTGTTGCGGACTTTGGTAACAATCGAGTGCTCATCTGGAACACCGCATTCGTCAACGGCCAATTGAACCTGAACAACGACCAGGCTGCCGATGTCGTGGTGGGCCAGCCGAATATGCAGACTGCGGTCCCGAACTGGAGTTCGGCGCTTTGCGGTGCGGCCGACAATAGCGCTCCCTGCGCTGCCTCGTTGAATTTCCCGCGTTATGCTCTCTCCGACGGCAAGCGGCTGTTCATTGCCGATGGTGGCAATGATCGTGTCCTTATCTTCAACACGATTCCGACTCAGAACAGCGCGAACGCAGATGAGGTGCTTGGTCAGGTAGACTTCGTCTCCGATCAGGACACCAGCGCTACCATCTCAATCACAAGCACGCTGGTTGATAACACGGGCGCGGTGGACGTGACTTCTTCGCCCACGTCGCTAGCCTTCGATGGAACTAATCTATATGTCTCCGATCCTTTCAATATGCGCGTGCTGGTGTTCACGCCTGCCGATACTCCGCTGCCCGACAAGTCTGCAGTGAACTGGGCTAGCGAAATTATCCGGCAGGAAGGCACGGTGGTCATCGGGCTGACGTCTGGCGATTCAATCACCGCGGGGGATACCGTTACCATCACCGTCCAGGGGACCGCGTACACATACACAGTCGTCAAGAACGACACGCTCGACACAATCGCGCAGGGGCTGGTGACTGCCATCAACAGCTCAAATTCGGGAGCTGGCGATCCGAACGTAACCGCGATCTTTGCGGGAATCGGGACCGGCACTGTCTATGTGTCTTCCAAAGCGACGAACTTAGCCTTTGATTCCATCACCCTGGCGGCATCGGTCTCTGGCACCGCTGTTGAAACGGCGACGGCGTCCGGCGCTTATCTGGCCGCCGGAAACGCGGGAACCGGTTCGGCGGGCATGCTGGTTGAAATCGATAGCAGCGGCAGCAATCTTTCCGATAACACGGTGACCGCCTCGCAGGGCAATGGTGCGGTTCTGCCCACGTCATTGGGTGGGGTCGAGGTATTCATGGACGGAATCGCGGCCCCCCTTCTGAGTGTTTCCCCGACGCAGATTATCAGCCAAATTCCCTTCAGCTTCGTCAACGGCAGCGATGTCTACGCGGGCACAGCGGGAACGGAAGCGTTCACAGACCGGAACAGTACGAGTATCTACGTGCGCACAGTGCACAACGACGGGTCCGTGACTGTGTCGAACGCAACCCCAATGTATATTGCGCCGGCAAACCCAGGCCTGTTCGATGCGCCCGCATATGCCGGACAGACGCGGCCGTATCCAGCAATTAACGCTTATCATCAACCGGGTAACGCCACCTCGGTTGTTTCTATCGATGGAACAGTAACCGCGGGCAATACGGCCACCATCACTATCGGGCCCGCGACCTACACGTACACAGTTCTATCCACCGACACGACGCTCACCATCGCGACAAACCTGCTGAACATGATCAACAGTGCGCCTGATCCGAATGTGATCGCGTCGCAAGGCGGATCATTCTCGCGCATTGTGCTGACGGCCCGATTGCCGGGGCTGCCCGGTACGGGCATCTCTATAACAGGAACGAGCAGCGCCGGAGCGACCGTAACGGTCACAGCCTACACGCCGACCACATGCTGCGCGGTAACGCCAAATTCGCTGATCACTCCATCAAACCCGGCACTTCCGGGCGAACTGATTCAGGTCAGTTCAACTGGCCTCGGCACCATAACGGACGTAAACGGAAATGTGCTCCCGGTGGACACCGGCTCGCCGTGGTATGGCCCGGCAGTGAACACCGCATTCAACAGTGTGACAGCCACTATGAACGGCGAAACCGCTGAAGTGGTTCAGGCAGGGCTCACGGAAGGCGGGTACGGCATGTATAACATCCAGATGATCGTGCCGTCCGATCTTTCGGCCAATTCGACCACGCAGTTGTATGTCGCGCAAAACGCGTTCATTAGCAATACGGTCACGCTGCCGATCGGGGCGGGCGCGGGAAGTTCGAGCGGCGCCGGCGGTTCGGGAGGAGGTGCAGCCGTGGCCTCCGCACAGATGCTGGTAAATCCCACCGTGCTTGTGCTCAACGCAGCAGCGTCTTCGCCGACGCAGACCGGCTCAATTACCATCAGTAATCCGAACGGATCTTCGCTTTCCGTCGGCAATATTTCGGTTACAGGTCCGAATGCTTCAGACTTCACGTTCAGCAGTAACTGCTATGGAAGCGTTTCGCAGAGTTGCGCTATAAACATCACCTATAGTCCGACTACATCCGTCATGGAGAACGCGACGCTTGTCGTCACAGAGAACGTCTATGGATCTTCTGTAACTGTGCCTCTGACTGGTGTTTCCGGCGCTGTTTATGCAATCTCGAATGCGCAGAGTGGAAGAGTGCTGGATGTCCTTATGGCATCTACCGCCAACGGTGCGCAGATTCAGCAGTACGACTACCTGGGCGGCCCTAACCAGCTCTGGTCCTTCGTGCCCGTAAGCGGAGGCGCTTACGTCATCATGAATATGAACAGCGGTAAGGTTCTGGACGACACCGGCGCCTCCACTTCGAACGGCACGTTGGTTCAGCAGTACCAATATTTTGGGAACGCCAACCAACAGTGGATACTCAATCAGAACGGTCAGGGTTTCTACACCATACAGAACGTTTATAGCGGTCTTGTGCTGGATGATGTCGGCGGCGGCATTGCCAACGGCACGCTTGTTCAGCAGTATCAGGCGATCGCCGGTTCCCCGAATCAAATCTGGGCGCTCGTGCCTACACGGTCATACAGTATTCAGAATCTCCAGACCGGCAAAGCCCTCGACGTGACCGGCCTTTCAACAACGGCCGGCACGACGATCCAGGAATGGGATTCGACAGGCGGAGCGAATCAACGCTGGCGCTTTGTTCCAATAAACAATACCTTTTACACGATCGTGAACGTCAACAGCGGTTTGGTTCTTGATCTGTTGGGCGGCACTAGCGCGAACAATGCTCCGGTGGATCAATCCTCCTATAGCGGCTCCGCTAGCCAACAGTGGGCGTTCATCCCGACGAGTACGCCGGGGTACTACACTGTTGTCAACAGACTCGGAGGGCTCGTTCTGGATCTTATCAACGGCTCATCGCAGGACGGGACCGGTATCCAGATCTACGATTTAATAGGCGGCCCGAATCAGACCTGGATGTTGGTTCCATCGGCTCCGTAATCTGTGCTGACCCGGGAGACTTCCCCGGCGGCGAACGGCGGGAAGATATTGCCGCAGCTCAATCGGTCTGAGGTGCGACGCTATTTACTAGCTGTATTCCTCTCTGCTCTGGCAGTCTGGGCGGTAGTAGATGCCGTCCAGATGTTCCAACGCCTTGCGCACTATTACTGTGCGCTGCCCGTCTGGGATTACTGGCGAACCGCTGAAAACCTTACCGCTTACAAGCAATTCCACGTTGCTACGTTGTGGCAGCAGCACAATGAGCACCGCATCATCCTGCCAGAGTTGATCTACGCGGCGGATGCACTGCTGATGCACGCCAGACAGATTCTGCCCATCGCGTGTAGTGTCGTCTTTTATCTGGGCGCCTTTGCCGTAATAGCGGCGAGTTTCTGGTCGGACGGCAGAATCAGCGTTCTAAATCGGATAATTGCCGTCATGCTGGCCGCGATTGTCGTGCTATGGCAAGGGATCGCGACTGTGCTGGCCGACGCCTTTCTCCTTCAGTGGACTCTGCTGCAAATTGCCGTCGCATGCGCGTTGAC
>DATBEG010000016.1:0-29034 GCA_036276155.1 Bryobacteraceae bacterium
GCTTCCGGCTCGTTGCTCAGAAATCCGGTGCAATCGAAGAGCAGAGTGGCGGCGCTGTTGGCCTTCGCCAAATCATACGCTTTCTTGGCGCCTTCCCGCGCGCCCGCGACGACAATCGCGCGCGCGTTCCGAACCGTCTCCGCCGTGAACGGCTCAAAGTAAACCGGTTCGCCTTCCTGTTCACCGAAATTGCCTTCTCCATTCGCGGCGAATCCGTGCACCTTCACATCAGGATTGCGGTCCTTCAGAACCTCCTCTATTTCGCGTCCGAGAAGCGTTTCTGCACCGATTAAGGCTACTGTTGTTATTTTTGTCGTTCTGGATGACTTAGCCAATTTGATGCTCCGGCAGAGAGGTCCTTGCCTTTGGTTTCTTGTAGCGCCGGATGATGCCGCCAATTCTGAGCGAAATTCCGCTCAACACATAGGCTGACGCAAGCGTCAGCAGCACTGGTTGCGACCAGTTCGCGATGAGGAACACCAGACAGCCGATGATCAATACGATCAAGGGAGTGCGCGGTTTAGTAAAACTAATCTGCTTGAGACTTGGATAGCGCCAGGTACTCACCATCAGCAGTGAGACGATCCCCACCATCACAAGCCATGTCAACGAGAACGCAAAAGACTGAACCGGCGAGGGGAACATATATACCACTGCAGCAATGAAACCCGCGCCAGCCGGTATGGCCATGCCGACAAAATATTTTCGGTCGGGCCTTCCGGGGTTCTTCGGCAATGGGTTCGTCTGCACGTTGAACCGGGCCAGCCTTACGGCACCGCATAAGAGATAGAAGAACGCTACCAGGTATCCGGCACGGTGTAGATGGCTCACAAGTTGACCGTCTATCGGCTGCACCACAAACAGCACACCCCACACAAACGCGAGCACGGCGGGAGCAATGCCGAATGTGATCACATCAGCAAGTGAATCGAGTTCGCGGCCGAAATCGCTGGTCGTCCTTGTCATACGCGCGATCAGGCCGTCCAGTCCGTCAAACAACACGGCGAATCCCAGCGCCTGGGCGGCAACGATAAAGTGCGGATTCGGACCGTTGTCGCCGCCGCTCACCTGGATTGCTCCGTCAAAGGTCTGCAGCAGCGCGAAAAAGCCCAGAAACACATTGCCGCTTGTGAACAGCGTGGGCAGCGCATAAGCAGCGCGGCGCGGCCGCTTCTCGGACGCCTTTGGTCCGAGGATCTGATCTTTGAAGTTCAGATCGCCTCCCGCGTTGCCAGTATCGTCTTGCCGGCTGCCACCCGCTGTTTCACCCGGACCGCGTTTTTCCACTCTGGTCCATAAATGACATCCACTCGCGAGCCGAATTTGATGTAGCCAATGCGCTCCGCCGGAGCAAGTACATCGCCGGCGTGCTTATAGCAAACGATTCGTCGCGCAATCAGCCCCGCAATCTGACGGCAAGTCACGCAACTGCCCTCCGCTCCCTCAACCACAATCGTGTTCTGCTCGTTGTCCGAGGAAGCAAGCTCTTTGCTCGCCACCATAAACTTGCCCTTTGTGTAGACCACCTGCGTGACTTTGCCCGGAATGGGAGTACGGTTCACGTGCACATCGAAGATGTTGAGGAAGATACTCACGCGTGTCTGCCCATCGCCGAGATCACGAACTGCCACTACTTGACCGTCAGCCGGCGCGACCATGACATCGCCCGGCGGTGGCACCCGATTCGGATCGCGGAAAAAATACAGGCAAAACGCAGCCAGGATGTACAGAGGAATGCCGGCCCAGGAACTCAGGAAGTATGAAAGCACGATGGCCGCCAACACCAGCCCGCACGCATAATAGATTCCGTCGACTACGATCCGCAAATCACCATTCTGTCATCTCAGCCGACCTAGGCCCGACAGAAAGATCGATACGAGCGCGAGGAGCGTTAAGGGTGAAGGTCTGCCAGAACGGGAGGATCCGTGTTGGCGAGCGTGAGGGTCTGTTTCGCGTGCGCGGGTTCGCTGAAGATGTAGGCGAAGGCGACTACTTCGCCGAGTGCGGACGAAAAAGCCGCTGACGTGATTTCGCCCGCGGGTTGGCCACCGGCGAGGAGTTTTGTTCCCGGTGCGGGCGGAGTTTGCGAGTGAATGCGCAGGGGCATCAAGAAGCGATGCACTTGGCCTCGCGACCGAACGCGCTCGACGATCTCCTGACCGAGATAGCAGCCTTTGTTGGTATGCACGGCTTGTATCTGCTGAGTTTCCTGCACAAGATAGCGCTCGGAGATGTCATCGCCGTACCGCGGGAGGGCGTTCTCCATCCGGACGAGGCGAGCGGCAGCGGAGTCAGCAAGGGGGAGATCGAAATCGGGCTTCGAACGGGTGAAGACGCGCAGACCGGTGGGGCCGGTTGTGGCGACGCGAGCGACAAAGCCGTCCATATAATCCAGGACAGCGAGGGGCGCGTCAGGAACGGGGATGCCGAGTTTGGCTGCGGCGTCGAGCGACTTTGGACCTTCGATGCCTGTGCAGGCAAGCTGGTCCGTTTCGTTTTCGAGATAGGCATCGTCGGCAATGATGTACTTGTCGAGATGGTCGGCGAGTTTGGAGGCCGTTTCTGGCTCGGTATCGAGGAAGAGGGCTTCGCCCAGATTATAGATATAGGAGTCGGCGAGGACGCGGCCGACGGCGGTCAGAAAGAACGCATACAGGCCGTTATCTACGGGGAGATTCTGAATGTCATTGGTCGACATGGCATGCAGCAGCCGGGCGCGGTCTTCCCCGGTGACGCGAATTTTCCCACGTGCCGAAAGATCGATCTGGGCAGCGGAAGTGTGAAGAGCTTCGTAGCCGGTGGACATAACTACAGTCCACGCTGCGTGAGGGATCGAAGATATGCAGATATCGCGACGACGATGAGACCGGAGATGGTCATACCGGCGAGACGACGCTTGAGTTTGCCGCCCACTGATACGTCGCCATAAGGAGACGTTCCCCAAAGAATGGCGGCGGCGAGAATGTGGGCGACCAGCAGCATCTTTATGCCGAACCACATGTGATATGTCGGCGTGTGTTTGGGACCGGCGAGCAGGTTATAGATGCCGGAGCCGACGATGAGAACGAGCAATGTCCAGAGAATGGAACGAAAGCGCAGTTGCGCCCTGGCAGCGGACGACAGGCGAGCGTCCTCGGGTAATGCGTTCAGGACGGGCACGAGCACCTGGCGGGCGTAGAAGACGGCGCCCAGAAATAAAATCACAGACCCGACGTGTAGAAAGCGCGACAGAATGTGCAGGGCAATATCGCTCACGATTTCGAGTATAGGGGTGCGCCGTTCAAGAGTTCGCGGACGTGCGATTCGAGGGCGGGCGTGCAGGCGTAAGCGTTGCCGCCGTAAATAGTGTTGTGGCCGGTAAAATCGGCGAACTTGCCGCCGGCTTCTTCAACCAGCAGCTTGAGGGGGGCGAGGTCCCAGGGCTGGGCGTTCGGTTCGACCCAGATATCGGCTTGGCCTTGGGCGAGGAGCATGGCGTCGACAGCTCCGCCGAGGCAGCGCACTGCCCAGAATTGCTGGACCCAGGGGATGATGCGGTCGGCGAATGGTCGGATGCCGACCTTGTTGAAGCCGTTGAACGAGAGAACGGATTTGGAGAGGTCTGTCTGGTTGGACACGCGGACGGGACGATCGTTCGCAAACGCGCCCATGCCTTTGGCCGCATGAAGAAGCAGTGACTGGCCGGGGCTGTAGGCGGCGGCGGCGATGATTTCACCGTCCTGCTCAAGGCCGATCAAAACAGCCCAAAGCGGGATGCCACGCACGAAATCCTTAGTGCCGTCGATAGGGTCGATGATCCACTTCCGACCGTTGCGGCCGGGACGGGAGGCACCTTCCTCCCCGAGGAAGCCGTCGTCGGGGAACTCGCGGGAGATGACCTCAACGATAAGCTTTTCGCAGGCGCGATCGGCGGCGGTGACAGGAGATTCGTCCGCTTTTGTCTCAGCAGCAACACCTTTGCGCTGGTAGTCGAGAGCCAGCGACCCTGCTTGCTCGGCGGCGAGTCTCGCGATGCGGATTTCGGGTTCGAAGGCCATGCCACTATTTGAGCAGCATGGCCTTATTCGTGTCGTCTAGCTGACCGAGGTCAAACGGGCAGATAACGACTACATACCGCCGGCGCGCTTGGCATCGAAGGTGCGAGGTTGACCGCCGCCTTGGCCGCCTTCCATGGCCATTGAGAAATGAATTGTGTCGCCGTCCACTTTGCCTTTGTAGACCGAAGTCATCTGGCTGCCGTTGAACTCGCGGACTACTTTGAACGAGATGTTGTCGCCTTCGACTTTGCCGTCCGTGATGTCGGTATCGCCGCCGCGGCCACTGACGGTGCCGGTGAGTTTGTCGCCATCGGCTTTCAGGTTCATATTGACTGTCATGGTATTGCCGTTACGGCCCTGCATCTCGGCGGTCCATTTACCGGAAACGTCGGCTGCCCATATCGCTGCGGCGGCCAAACAGCCGATGATCATAATGCGTAGTGCTTTCATATTGAACTGGGTGAGCTCCTTAACCCTCGTGGTTCGAATGTCGCCAATGAAGATCGATGCCCGTTGCCCGAAGTTACTGGAAAGGCTGTAAAGACCTGTAAAAAGTCTCTGGGGAGTCTCGGCGTCAGTAAGCTAGCGTCCATAGGGGAGGTGTTGAAACGTGTTGACGCGGGGTTTAGTCTGAATATTCGTTCACAATTCGCCATTACTTATCACCTGACGGTTAGGCTAGGGTAGGATGGTTTGGTGTCTGGGGAGTCGAATGAATCAAGAGTTTTTCGTTTTGGAACTTGCCCACGCTGCCGACGGGCATGTTAAACGAATACGGATCAGCTATAAGGCGATCGGCTATGTCCTTCTCAGTCTCTTTGCGTTAATAGCTCTCGCACTGGTGGGCTGCTCAAGCTATCTCCGGATGACGTGGAAAGTGGCAAACTACGATGCGTTGCGGGCGGACTTCAACCATTTGCGGAGGCGATACCAGGAATTGCAGCGGGTATCGCATCAGCATACGGAGCAACTGGCATCGCTGGAAACCCTGGCGAGCGAGGTTTCGGTTGCCTACGGGTTGAATCAAGAGATGAAAAACGAGGGGCTCGATGTGGATAACGATGCCCTGACGCCGAATGTGAAGGAATCGATTGAGGAGTACAACTTCCTCAGGTCAGCGAGTTACGGCGGTATTTACCGTCAGTATGCACATCAATGGCAGACACATGCGCGGCCGTCCCTTTGGCCCGTCGAGGGAACGATTCGGAGTGCGTTTGGAGTGCGCAGCGATCCATTTTCGGGCGAAGGGGCCTTCCACACGGGAATTGACTTGGCTGCGCCTCGCGGAACACCGGTTCAAAGTACGGCGGATGGAGTGATTGCGACTGTAGGCTGGTCTGGCGGATACGGACGACTGCTTGTGGTTGACCACGGCAATGGAGTCGAGACGTACTACGCTCATCTCTCGCGGTTTCTGGTTCTGCCGGGACAGGAAGTGAGCCGCGGGCAGGTGATTGCGCTGTCAGGCGGAACGGGGCACTCGACCGGACCACACCTGCATTACGAGGTTCGCTTGCACGGGACGCCTGTGAATCCATATAGCTTTCTTCCGCGTATCCAGGTTTCACGCACGGCAACTGTGGCGCGCAGCGACCTCGGGTTGTAGCGCAACGGCTGTTCGTCGTATTGCGTCTGGTCGGGTAGAGTGACAGACGGCATCCGTATCACGCGGCGCACGCTGCTGACGGGCATTACGGCCTCTCTGACCGAGAGCGTTCTGTGTCAGGAAGCCAAGGCGCTACCGCGTTCTCAGAAAGCGAAGTCCCTGCCCCGGGCGGGGGAATTCGTTCGCTTTCTAGATCCCGTCACGGAGAACCCGGTTGTCCGTTTGACGGCGGTGACAAGCAACAGCTTTTTACCTAGGCCGACTAACCGGTTCGTGTCCATCAAGGACCGGTTTCTGTTATTTTCTTCCGACCGGACAGGCACGCTGGCACCCTTTCAGGTGGACCTTCGAAACGGAATGTTGATGCAGCTCGCGAAACCGCGCAAGCTGGCTCCCGAGTCGGTGTGTTTGAGCTTGAAGAAGAGTTTGCTCTACCTGCTCGACGATGGCGCACTCACTGAAATTGTCCTGGGCAACCGCAAGACGAGAGTCCTGGCGGATGCCGTGAGCGACTTCTGCGAACTCGATGCGCCGGGGGCAAATACAAGCTTCTTGGTCATTCGCGGCGGCCGCCTGGAATTACTGAGCGAGGTCGCCAGAACACAGATTGCCGAAGGTGTCGATGAATTCTGTCTTGCGCGGCCGGGGGGGCGCGGCTGCCTCTTTGGCAGACAGACAGACTCTGGAGGTCGGGAGTTCTGGTATGTTCCGACGCCGCTGGCTGATTCCGCAGGGCCTGTGAAGCTGGTCAGCGGCGCCGTCAGCAATCCGGTGTGGACGCACGATGGGCAGCGACTTCTTTTTCTGAGAGATGTGAGCCGGCCGAACGTCACTTTGAGCGAAGTCCACTCCGTTGCGCCGGAAGCTCCGGTGGAACAGGTCGTCACGACGACCAGTCAGTTCGCAGCATTCTCACCAAACGAGGACACATCGGTTTTGGTAGGCGCGAGCAGGAGCAGAGCGCAGCCTACTGTGCTTCTGCTACTGACGGAGGTGAAGCGCGAACTGACTTTGTGCGAGCATCGCGCAGCGCATCCCTCGGCTGTGTCTCCGGTGTTCTCCCCAGACAGCAAACGGGTCTATTTCCAGAGCGATCACGAAGGAAAGTCAGCCGTTTATTCGGTGAATGTTGAGAAATTGATAGAGCCGACGCCGGACGAGCGGGTTGCGTTTTTCTGAAACTCGGAGCAACCTGACTTGGAACTTTTTCGTCTCTTCAAACACTCGCTTGCTTCGGAAGGGCGAAGTGTATCCATATCCCAGCAAACGAGTTGTTCTTTGTTTTGTAACCTTATTCCTGTTGTTCGTGGTTGCGGTTCCATCGGCTCAGGCGCGGCAGCAGCAGAGCAGCGAGGAAGATGCCGTTTACGAACCCGGCGGGGATGTTAAGTCTCCGAAACTGACTCACTACGTAGAACCTGCGTTCTCGCCGAAATCGAAGGAAGCCTACGTCGAGGGGATCGTGAAGATCTCAACTGTGGTGACTACGGCGGGTAATCCGACGAAATTGCAGGTCCTCAAGGGACTGAATGCCGAAGAGGACCGTACCGCGATAGAAGCTGTGCAACAGTGGCGATTTGAGCCAGGAACGCGGAAGGGTCAGCCTGTGAACGTGCGCGTAACTGTGGAGATCAGCTTCCATCTTTTGTGAGGCGCGGCTGCTTGAAGCACCGAGCAGCGAGCCATAGACACAGGGCAAAGCCTGACAAGAACATATAAACCGATGCGGGTTCCGGTACCGGCGACTCGGATGAGGCCCCAGGCAGCGTCGGGGATGCCACCACCGCTGGAAAGGCCGCAAATGCCGGGATGACGGGTGTAAACACGGGAGCGGCCTGCACTGCAGGCCATTCGGTCGCAGGCGGAGGGTAAGGGACGGGAGCCGGAATGTAGGGTGCAGGCCCTTGATCGATCGGCCCGAAGTCTATTTCCGGCGGTGGAGCAAAGGCCAGATTGTACTTGGGCAGCAGGTCTATATTCGGGAAGACGGGGATCGGTATGGGCGGAACAACAAACGTAGTGCTGTAGGCTAACGCCGCGCAGAGACGGTTTCCGCAACGAGTGCGAGCGAAATGTTTGCCGTCCGTGAGCAACACCTCCCCCTTGGGGATCCGAAGCTTCTTGCGAGTCCAGTAGACGACGTTATTGACTCGGTATGAGACATATTGATAGCGATCTTCGGCGAGAGTTACGACGCGAGTATTGTCGATCTCGAAGTCGGCGTAGTGAGCGCGTATGACCTTATCCTTGGTCATGAAATACTTCAATTCGTCGACGTTATATGCCCCACCAGGAATGACCGAGTATGGCCAAATGGGCCGGAGAGAGCGCTCGTATGCGGAAACATGCCCGTTTCCGGAAACAGCCAGTAAGTTCAGCGGCTTACCGTATTCGATTAAACGATGCAGCTCTCGAAGCGTGAACGCCGTTAACAGGGCGCACAGCGCAATGAGAAGCAACCGTACCTTATACATTCAAACTGTCTCTAGACAGTACCATCTCCTGGCCCCATTTAGCAGGACCAAATTAAAGAGGCACTAAGCTACTTATCGAGTCGGATAGAAAGATCAGTAGCCGTCAACAGCTAAAAAGAGGTATTCATTGCTTCACACGGACTTTTGCCAAACAACCTCTGCCCCATAGCCTCTTGCCTTCACAACGAGAATAGATTCAAATAAATAGACCTGCTCAAACTGCCCCTTAATCTAGTACGGTAGACGCGATGGCACCTGCCTTGTTACACGCCAGTCTGGCGGCAGACCGATATCTTATCGATGGGTATCTCGAGCGTCTACTTGAAGATGAATTAGCGCTGGGCAAGGGCGCGGTGCCTCAGGCGATGCGGTATGGAGTTCTTGGTCCGGCGCAGCGAATTCGGCCGATCATATCTATCCGGCTGGCGCGTGTCTTTGATACTCCTCTCGAGGCAGTAATACCCCTGGGGGCGGCGGTTGAACTATTGCACTGCGCGTCGCTCATCGTGGATGATCTGCCCTGCATGGACGACTCGCCTTTTCGTCGGAATAAGCCTGCGGTTCATATTCAGTTTGGCGAAGCGACGTCGGTGCTGGCCGCATTCGGGCTGGTGGCCTTGGCAGCAAGGACGGTGGTGGACCGTGGTTCAGCACGCGACTCGGCGGAGCGACTCTTGGGATTCCAGATTCAGTTATTGCGCAGTATGGACTGTAGCGGGTTGATCGGCGGACAGGCGCTGGACCTACAATTCACGGGGCACGTTTCGCTCCCGGGACCGTTCGATATCTCGGAACTGAAGACCGTGCCTCTGTTTCGGTTGGCGGTTTCGGCGGGCGCGTTTTTCGCAGACCTTGATTCGAACGAAGAGGCGCTGTTGAACTGTTTCGGGCATGAATTTGGTCTGGCGTTCCAGATCACGGACGATTTACTGGACGGAGAGTCGAGGCAGAGGGCGATTCTGGACGAGAAACTATCGACGCTTCGGGCAGTTATTGCACCATTTGGTCATAGGCGCAGCCATTTGGAAGAGCTCATCGATTTTCTTGACGGCAGAGTCTCCGGCGGCCCACAGGAGTAAGTCAGCGGGGTGTGGAAGTAATTTGCGGAGTAAGCGAGTTGTTGTTATTGGTAGCGGATTCGGGGGGCTGGCGGCGGCCATCCGGCTACGAACACGCGGATTGGAAGTTCACCTGTTTGAAGCACGCGACCAGTTAGGCGGCTGCGCCTATCTCTATCAACAAGATGGATTCAAGTTCGACGGCGGCCCGACCGTAATTACAGCGCCTTTCTTACTGGAAGAGTTATTTGAAGGCGCGGACCGTCGGTCAAGCGACTACATGCGGCTGATGCCGGTTGATCCGTTTTACCGGATCGAGTTTCATGACGGACGATGGTTCGAGTATGGCCGCGATGAGCTAGCGACCGAAGAGTGCGTCTGTCGATTCTCTCCGGATGATTTGCCGGGATACCGTCGTATGGTGCAGCATGCGAAGGCGGTCTTTCAAAAGGGGTTCGTTGAGTTAGCTGACAGGCCCTTTCTCAACCTTTCCGACATGGTGCGGATTGCACCAGACCTGGTGCGGCTGCAATCATACAAGACGGTTTATCAGTTCGCGGCAGGGTACGTGAAAGATCCCATGCTGCGGCGGGTGTTCAGTTTTCATCCACTGCTCGTGGGCGGGAATCCGTTCCAGACGACCTCTATTTATGCGCTGATCCATTACCTGGAACGGCAGTGGGGAGTTCACTACGCGATAGGTGGGACGGGCGCGATTATTGAAGCTCTGGGCCAACTGTTTCGCGAATTGGGCGGACATGTGCACCTGAGTTGTCCGGTGAAGCAGATTCTACTGGATGATGATGGCGCAGCGGCGGGGGTGGAAACGGTCAACGGCTGCAAGGTGATGGCCGATGCCGTGCTGAGCAATGCCGATGTCGCGAATACTTATCGCAAACTAATCCCGGCGGCCGCGCGGCGGAAATGGACGGACAGGCGATTATCGAAGATGCGTTACAGCATGTCGCTGTTTGTGATTTATTTCGGAACTAAGAGTCAGTATCCGGGCATCAAGCACCACACAATTATCCTGGGCGAGCGATATCGCGGGCTGCTGGACGATATTTTTCGCAAAAAGCTGTTGCCGCCGGATTTTTCGCTCTACCTGCACAGGCCGAGCGCGACGGATGCGAGCATGGCGCCGGAGGGGTGCGACTGCTTCTATGTGCTGGCGCCGGTGCCGAATCAGCAGAGCGCCATCGACTGGACGAAGGAGGCGCAGCCGTTCCGGGATGCAATTATGCGGTACCTGGATGAGCGATACCTGCCAGGACTGCTGGACAATCTGGTGACGGAACGGTTGTTTACGCCGCTCGATTTTGAGACGACGCTGGATTCGTATCGAGGTTCCGCGTTTTCCTTTGAGCCGATTTTCCGGCAATCGGCCTGGTTTCGACCCCATAATGAATCGGAAGACGTACCGAATCTTTTCTTCGCGGGTGCAGGCACGCATCCAGGGGCGGGAGTGCCGGGCGTATTATCATCGGCAAAAATTGCGGAGCAACTTATTTGCCAGCGACTGTTGAACTGAGCGATCTTGACAAGCTTTTCCGTGAAGCGGCGGAGCAGACTGCGCGCGGATCAAAGAGCTTTTATTTCGCGACCCGGTTCTTTCCGCCGGAACTGGCGCGCGCCGCGCATTCGGTGTACTGGTTCTGCCGCTATACGGACGATTTGGTGGACGAGTGTTCGAGCTTGGCAGATGGACGCCGGCAGTTGGAGGCATGGGAGCGCGAACTTGAGGCGGCAGTAGATGCGAAAACGGCCGAGCATCCCGTGCTGCGTGTGTTCTTATATACGGCGCGTAAGTACAGCATTCCGCTCGAGTATGCCTTCGAGCTGATCAAGGGTATGCGCATGGATTTGCACGCGGTGCGGTATCAGAATTTCGACGAGCTGCAGGTTTTCTGTTATCGCGTAGCATCCGTGGTGGGGCTGATGATGTGCAGCCTGATCGGGTTGACTGGCGCGGCAAAGTGGGAGATTGCGCGGCAGCACGCGATCGATCTCGGAATTGCGATGCAGTTGACCAACATTCTGCGCGATGTGACGGAAGACTTGCGGCGCGACCGAATCTATCTGCCGGCAGATGAGATGGCGCAGTTCGGTTACAGCGAAGCCGATTTGCGGGCAGGTCGGCGGAACGACGCGTTTCGCTCGCTGATGCGGTATCAAGTTGCGCGGGCGCGGACTTACTATGTAGCGGGGAACACGGGGATCGGGATGCTGAATTCGCGGGGACGGTTCGCGGTGAAAGTGGCGTCCGACGTGTATCAGCACATCCTGGGGAATATTGAACGTTCGGATTTCAACGTGTTCGAGCGGCGGGCCGTGGTTTCTCCGGCGCAGAAATACTGGCTGACGATGCGCTGCATGGCTGTGCCGATGGCACGACACTCTGCGCGGAAACTGGCATTCTGGAACACGTAGTGGCATTGCGCGAGCCAATCGGGGAGAGCATTCGGACGTCTTCGCTGGCCGCTGTGGCGGGACTGATTCCGCACTACATTCTCTTTTATGCGGTGAACATACCGCTACTGACGGACCAGATCTCGGAGTGGATTATGGCGCGGATGCCGTCGCGCTATACGGTTTCGATTCTGGAACACATGGGCGCGTGGGCGAAACCTTCAGCGCAGACGGGCGCTCTGGCAACGCTCGGATTTGTGCTTTTTCTGGCGCGATTCGGCGGGACTTTTGTGCGTGGACGGCGGGCCACAGCGGCGGTGACAGTTGTGTTCGGCATGGCGGCGGCGTTTGCGCTGAGCTGGTCATGCGGATATGCGTCGGTCTTGGGCAGCGTCGCCTTCTGGGCGCCGGCGCTTGGGATAATTGCGCTGGAAAAGCGCGGTGACGAGAAGCGCAGCCGGGTCGAGGTGGCGGGAAGAAGACAAGTTCTTGTGCAGATGGCGCGCGCTTTCCCGCTTCTGATGGGCGGAGGAGTAGTTGCGATTGCAGCGGAGAGTTTTCTGCGCGATCGGTGGCTTGCGAAGCGTGCCGCACAGCCGAGTTATCTGTTTCCGTTCGAGACGCCAGCGGACCGACTCACGTTTGGCGATGGACTTGTGCGCAAGGCAGTGACGCCGGTGCGCGAATTCTATGGCATGAGTAAAGACTCGGTGGATCCGGTGGTGGATACGCGTACGTGGCGGTTGAAGGTGACGTTGGAAGGCCATGTCCTGCGCACGTTCACTTACGGCGATCTGCTGGCGATGAAGAGGGAGTTGCGGTACGTGACGCTCCGTTGCATCAGCAACACCCTAGAATCAGACCTGATGGGGACGGCTGAGTTTCAGGGCGTGCACTTATGGCAGCTTGTTGACGCGAATGCGCTGCCGCCGGGGATTGTGGAGACGGCACTGATCGGCGTGGATGGACATGACGACAGCTTGAAGCTGGAGTATGCGTTTGGCCCCGAGACTTTGCTTGCCGTGGCGATGAACGGCAAGACGCTGAGCCGGACGCATGGATTTCCCGTGCGGCTGTTGGCTCCGCGCTACTACGGCTGCCGCAATGTGAAGTGGATCAGCGAGATTCGTTTCGTGCGCGAGCCTTATCACGGGACGTGGCAGCGGCTGGGGTATACAAATGAGCCGGTGATCCACGCTGCTTCGCATATCGATCACATGCGCCGGGACGGGCTAATGATTGAGTTCGGTGGAGTGTCTTTTGCGGGCAGCCGCGGCATTCGAGCGGTGCGGGTGCGAGCGAATGGCGGACCCTGGGAACCGGCGCGACTGGAACCAGCGCTGTCGCCGTACACCTGGACGCGCTGGGTAGCGCGAGTGCAAGCGCGTGAGGGTGCGGCGATTGAAGCGAACGCGCAGGACGGTTGCGGCGCATGGCAGACGCTTGCCCCGACGAATCCGTTTCCCAACGGGCCGGATGGACCGACGATCGTGATCGCGCGAGTATGACCGAGTTTCTGGTCATCGGCGTGGCCATTGCGATTCTGGTGTACTGTGGAAATCGCGCCGGAATTATAAGTCTCTCGGAGCTGCCGCACGCATCGGAGCGTGATTGAACACGTCGCGCTGGGGGGAAGCCAAACGGCGCGGGTTGCGGCTGCGGGCGATCTGGAAAGAGCGGCCGGTTTAGAGTGGCTCAGCTCGCGTATCCCGTGCCGTGGCGGCTAGTGTTCGGATTGGGACCGCACATCGCGAACAGAACGAACACTTCTGTAGATGCATTCAGTGCGGGAATTGTGGCGCAGATGGACCCGCCACCGCTGGTTATTGATGAGCAGTTGCTGCCAGAATCGGCACGGTTCGTGCTGGTTGCGAATCACTTTCAGCGCAGGGGCATGTGGATATTGCATCCGGCCGCAGCTCTGACGCAGGCGATCCGGAAGCATTATGGGCCGGGCGATCCGCCGGTGCGATGGATTGTGACGACGAACTGGCCGCGATTACGCCTCGGCCCATTCAGTTTCGCGTCGCCGGGGGATATTTTGCTGCCGCGAGTGGCGAGCGCGCTTTGCTGCTATCCCGTTTCCTTTGCGGGCGCGAATCAGGCGTTCACAGCAGGCAGCATCCGAAGAATTCTACGCGAGGCGCCGAGGGGTGACAGACCGCTTGGATTATTTCCTGAGGGAGTTGCCGGTGCGGCGGGAGCAATTACCGATGCCCTGCCCGGGGTGGATCGATTGCTGGCGCATTTGGCAAAGGCAGGTATGGCGGTTGTGCCCGCCGGAATTTCGGAAAAGGGCCGGCTGGTGTTGCGATTCAGCGCTCCCATCGGTCCGGACGAACTGATGCGAGCACCGAATGCAGCAGAATTAGCGATGCATCGGGTGGCGGATCTGATCTCCTGAGAAACTGCCCGGCAAGGCCGACGCGGCGGCCTGGCGATTTCTGTCCTGTGCTGACCAAGCACCGCTTGGCTGCCGGGCTAACGCTTAGTGCGCTGCCATCATCGCTTCGACGTCTTTCAGAAACGCGGCCTGGCTGGCTGGGCGTGTGTAGAACATGTGGCCGCCAGGATATTCATGCACACTGACGCGTTTGGGATCGCCCATGATGGGCATTTCATCGGCGGTCAGGACGGAGCCCATGAACGGGCAACTCAGATCATCCCATCCGTGCGCGATGAGGACGCGAAGCTTGGGATCAGCAGCAACGGCTTCGCGCAGGTCGCGGGTAGATCCTTGCTCGAGAGCGCGATCGCCGCGATTCCACGCGCTGTTCACCGCATACGATAAGGCGTTGTACCGAGCGGTGGTTTTCCAACCAACCACACGCGTCACCCAATCAACCATGGCCATGGTCGTAGGAGCGACCATCGATTCCAGAATGGGGTCATTCTCACGCTCGTAAGGTGAGAACGGGAACGGGTCTGGCGCAGTGACATTGGAATCATAAATGGAACCGATCTCGCCTTTTTCGCGGTGCACCTCACGCAGGTAAGCGCCGATTTCGACGCGACCGCCCGAATGTTTGACGAAAGCGGGATCGAGGCCGGTGAGTTCGGTGACTTTCTTGACGATGCGCGGCGTGGCTTCCGGATCTGAATGGCCGGCGAGCAGATCGGTCACGTATTGGCCGCGCGTGTACGCTATGACTTCAGCCATGTGCTCCGGCGTCAGCTGGTGTTCGCGCTCAAGGTGAGCTGCAGCGATCGAAGGCAGACTCATCATCCAGGGAAGCGGAGAGATTTCGCCGTTGTCTTCGATCCAAGGATTGAGATACGGCGACACCAGGGCAAGACCGTTCATTCCAACGCCAAGCTGCGACTGCAGGAAGTGGGTTATGCGAGGGCCGCGATAGCCGCCATAGCTTTCACCGATAAGGTACTTGCGCGATTGCAGACGATCATTCTTAACTAGCCAGTCGTAAATAATACGCGAGAGGTATTCGATATCGGGAGTGGCGGAGTAGAAGAACTTCTTCGTGTCGGCTTCCGATACGAGCGGACGCGAGAAGCCAGTTCCGATGGGATCGATGAAGACGAGATCCGAAAACGGCAGCCATGTTCCGGGATTGTCGCTGAAACGCGGAGGATCAGACGGGCTGTCACCCTGTTCGGCAAATTCGATGTGCTTCGGGCCAATCGCGCCGAAGTTTAGATACACCGAGGAAGCGCCGGGACCGCCGTTCAGGGCGAAGGCTACAGGACGATCCGCAGCGCTCTTCAACCCATCAAGGACATAGGCGGTGTAGACCACCTCGCCGGTCTTCTCTTCGGGCTTGCTGGGATCTGTGATGTTGTAGACGGGAATAGTACCGACAGTGGCGGTGTAGTGGAGCGTCTGACCGTTCACGGTGGCTGTCTGCTGGACTGACGCATCGGGCGGAAGTGGAGGAAGAGCTTCCGGTTTCCATTCGGGACCATTCGGGGCTGTATTAGACGGCGCGGCAGGCCGCTGCGAATTCCGAGGCGTGTGCTCCTGCGGCGCGTGTTCCTGCGCAAGCAGAGCACCGCTAGTGAAAGCACAGTAGGAGAACGAGAGCCAAACGGCGGAGAACCGTTTTACAGAAGACGAAAACTTCATTCGCCTTGAACATAACGCAGCTACTTACGGTGTACCCCAGAGCGGCGGCATTCACGTCCGAATACATTGCCTATGCAGATGAGACTGACACCTTTTTCTCGCGTTGGGCTGCTGACATTAGTGGCAGCCGCCACGATTCTGGCCGCGAATACGTGGCAGAAAGAAGATCCTGCGCAGTGGACGAGCGAGGACGTTTACCAAATCCTGAATAACTCGCCTTGGGCGAAGTCTGTCACGGCGGTTACAACCCGAGGCTACGGTCAAAACGGCGGCAACGGAACGTGGGGTGAAGGATCGCCGGGCGGAGGAATGGGTCGCATGGGCGGCGGCGGCTGGGGCGGCATGGGCGGAGGTATGGGCGGCGGGCGCGGTCGTGGCGGAAGACAAGGTCAGCAGCAGCAAGGTCCGACAGTTACCGTGCAATGGGCCAGCGCTTTACCGGTGCGTCTGGCCGAATCGAAATTGAGCGGTAGCGGTGGTGAGGCGGCGGACACAAAGCCCATGGATACTAAGCCGATGAACGAGTACGTCATATCGGTGATTGGTTTTCCGAAGTCGGGCTTTGAGCCGCGGGATTCATCGAATGGATCAAACGATAACAGCGATGATGCGCAGTTGGCGGATCATCTGAAGACGATCACGGTGCTCGCGTTTGGAGACGAGCGACTCAATCCGACCAAGGTGGAGTTGAACCAGGGCCGCGACGGACGCGCAGTTTTTCACTTCGACAAAGTGGAATCGATCAACGCGAAGAGTAAGGATGCGGAGTTTCGCGTCAGCGGGCAGAACATGGAGTTGAAGAAGAAGTTTCCGCTGAAGGAAATGGAGTATCAGGGCAAGCTGGAGCTGTAGCGTCCAGTTATTTCTCAACCATTACGACGGGTTGTTCACCCTGTACCTGGCGGGCTCGAAACATACCGAGGGTGTTGAAACTCCAGACCGGGTCCTCCTTCACGCTCAACACGATTACGCCGCCTTCGCCGCCTTTCAATGCGGCGACTTCTTTGTGGATGACATGGTCGGCTGCGGCCCGAACCGACAGGCCGCGATATTGAACAAGCGCGCAGATCTCTTTGGCCGCGGCAAGGCGAATGAAGTACTCGCCGACTCCGGTGGACGAGACGGCGCAGGATTGATTTGCGGCGTACGTAGCAGCGCCGATGATGGGCGAATCGCCAACACGGCCGGGCATCTTGCCCTGCATTCCGCCCGTTGACGTTCCGGCAGCGATGTTGCCATGGAGGTCGCGGGCAATGAGACCAACTGTTCCATAGGCGTGATGAAAGGCCGAGAGTGAGTCGGGCTCGGCTGAAGATCGTGACGGCGGAACGGGACGCGGCGGAACGGGACGACCGCTCTGCTGCATGACATTGACGAACTCCTGCCAACGGCTCTCCGTGAAGAAGTACGACGGCGGCATGACGGGCAGACCGACGCGAACCGCCAGAGCATCCGCCCCCGGGCCGACGAGCATCACGTGGGGCGTGTGCTCCATGACTGCACGTGCGAGGGAAATAGGATTCTTCGCTTTCTGAACACCGGCAACGGCCCCGGCCTCGAGATTACTGCCGTCCATAATGGAAGCGTCCATTTCGTTCTTGCCTTCGGCGTTGAATGCAGAGCCGCGGCCCGCATTGAAGAGCGGATCGTCTTCAAGAACTTTGATGCCGGATTCGACCGCGTCGAGAGCGGCCCCGCCGGACTGCAGTTTGCTAGCGGCAACTGAAAGAGCGCGCGTGAGACTGGCGCGATAAGCGGCGGCTGATTCCGCATCCATCTGCTCCCACTCGGCTTCGCCAGCCCCGCCGTGAACGGCGACAGCCCATTTCGAACGTTGCTGCGCGGACCCTACAGCAGAAGCACATAGCAGCAGGATGGCCAGGCGCGGTCGAAACATGAGGTCATTATGATGGAGTGTCGTTTGCGCTCACAAAAGACACAACTCGAGATCTGCGCTGAGACGGTACAGGCGTGTTCGGCTGCATTCGAAGGAGGCGCGGACCGGGTTGAGATCTGCTCCGTTTTGAACGAAGGCGGCGTGACGCCGAGCCACGGATTGATTCGCACCGCGATCGGGGCCGCGCGCCGGGTGCCGGTGCACGTGCTGTTGCGGCCCCGGGCGGGGAATTTCGTCTACTCGGATACGGAATTTGCGGTTATGTGTGCCGACATGGAGCACGCGGCGAGTCTGGGAGCAGCGGGATTTGCCCTGGGTATCCTCACGCGCGATAATTCGCCAGATGTGGCAAGAATGCGCGAACTGCTGCGACTGGCGGGCGATAAAGAGGTGACATTTCATCGCGCTTTCGATCTGGCGCACGATTTACGTGAAGCGCTGGAAATGGTGACCGACGTTGGCTGCAGGCGCGTGCTTACTTCCGGCGGAAAACCGACGGTAGGCGAAGGAATGGCTGCCATTGTGGAGCTTGCGAAGCAGGCAAACGGGCGCATTCGCATTGCGGCGGGTGGAGGTGTGACACCTGAGATTGCGAACGAGCTGGGTCGGCTGGGGAACGTGGATCTGCACGTATCATTGCGGCCAAAGACGGGCTGTCGCGTTTCGATGGAGCAAGACCCGTTGTGGGGACAGCGAAACGAGCCGGCGGAGATCGCGGTGGAGGATGTACGGCGATTCGCTGCAATTATTAGCTAAGCTTGCTTGTGTCATCTACTCTCTCCTTTAGTGAACTAAGTTCAGAGCATTTGCCTGAGGCCGTTCGGTACGCGGTACTCGCGCCCGATACGAAAGAGCTGCTGCCGCTTTGCCTTTTCCTTCTAGGAGGGGGAGGGCGATGCGAGATGCTGCGCGACATGCAACATCTGTTCGATGAGTGGTGGGCAGAGGGCACACTGCCGCTTATGGTGATTGCCACGCCCACACCGGACACTACTTACTACATCGAAGAGACTTCGGGCTCCGTCCGGTGGGAGTCGTTTCTGGCGTTGTCTTTCGTACCGCACATCCGATCGAGCGTAAATTTCAAGGACATGAACTTACTCGCCGGTATTTCTGGCGGGGGGTATGGAGCTCTAAAGCTGGCGTTTGGCCGGCCTGAGTTGTTTCGGGCGGTTGCGGTGATGCATCCGATGCTCGAGCCGGCACTCCGAGAATCGGATGTGAGTGGGCGCAATCGCCTGCATCATTCGATCGGCGGGCCGACTGCGCTGATCGGCGATCAGCGAGACGTTGCTATTTGGGAGCACAACAACCCGGCGAATCGTGCGGGGCATAATGCGAAGCGGATTATCGAGGCGAATCTCGCGATCTATTTGGAAGCCGGCGATGAGGATCTCGTGAACGCCCATGATGGGACCGAATTCCTACATCGCGTGCTTTGGGACCTGGACATTTCGCACGAGTATCATCTAGTTCGCGGCGCGGATCACGGAGGGCCCACCGTCCGCCCGAGAATGCGCGCACTGTTCGCGTGGTTGGGGAATATCGCGGCTCCGATGCCTACGGAAGCGGGGATGGAAGAGGCTGCTTCGCAGTGGCTGCAATCCGGAATGCAAGGCACGCCACCGAGCGGTGCTACCGCAACAACTGCATTCGTGCGGTTTATGCGGGCACGGCTGGAGCCTGGGCGCGCACGGGCGGCCGAGACGGATGCAAGTACAAATCGACGATTTGGGTTGCTGCGAAACCCGAGTGATGGCTAACTCTGCGGGACGAAGCGGACCGCGTAACCACCGCCAGGAGCAAGCTTGACTGTGAGTGTCATCGTGCCATCTACAACCTGTTTCCGAATGGAGACGTTCTTCGGGTATTGGGCGGCATCATCCGAGTCGGCGTAGATTTCAGCAACGTATTTGCCTGCACCCAGGAATTGCAGAGGGATCGGCATTTCTCGCGCATCCCAGTTCGTCAAGACTCCGAGGAACCAGGCCTTGCCGCTGCGACGAGCAACAGCGATGTATTCTCCCGGCGCGCCATTCAAGACGTGAGTTTCGTCCCAGGTGGCGGGGCAGTTCCGAATAAACTCAAAGGCAGGCTGATCCTCATAGGCTTTGGGCGTATCGGACACCATTTGGAAAGGCGCTTCGTAGACGACGTACATGGCTAGCTGTTGGGCACGCGTGCCCATGACTTCCGGGCGGGTCGAGCGAGCCGTGAAGTCATCGCGGGTGACGTTCTCGAATCCACCGGGCGTGTAGTCCATGCGGCCGGCGAGCATGCGCGTGAACGGCAAAGTGGCGCGGTGGTCGGGGTTGTCGCGCATGCCGACTTTCGACTGTTCCATGCCGAGCACTGCTTCGTAGCCGAGAATGTTCGGCCAGGTACGATCAATGCCGGTGGGCTTAGTAGCGCCATGGAAGTCGAGCATGAGGTGATGCTTGGCGGCTAATTCGGCGGCACGATAGTAGAACTCGATTCCCTTCTGATCGTCGCGCTCGACGAAATCTATTTTCAGGCCAGCGACGCGCCACTTTTCATATAGCGGGAAGGCTTCGTTCATCTGCGCGTCCGCCAGTTTGTAAGTGAGCCAAATCCAAACCTTTACATTCTTGGCGGCGGCATAGCGGACGACTTCGGGCACGTCGACTTTGCCATTCATCTGAGTGATGTCGTTGGGCGCGGACCAACCCGCATCGATGAGCATGTACGGGAAGCCGGATTTCGCGGCGAAATCGACGTAATACTTCATTGTGTCCGTGGTGAAAGCAGATTTGCCAGCAGACCCGATACTCCCGCTCCACCAATCCCAAGAACTAAGTCCGGCGTGGATCCAGGAAGTGTCAGCGATGGCCGATTCGGGATTGAGACTGGTGATCACATTCGAATCGACGAGTTGGCCGGGCGTATCGCCGATCAGCAAGACGCGCCAAGGTGAGCGATGCGGGAGATCGCCAGTCACGGCGACATCGGGATCATCGCCGGGCGCCAGACGCGACGTGAAGAAATGGTCGCCCCAACCGGTCCCTGGGTTCTCCAGATACATGGCGCTATAGCCGCGCATGTCAGCTTCCGCGATGGCCATCCAGCCGACGCCTGGTACCTGCATGAGCAGCGGTAGCCCGATGAGCATTTTGCGCGAGAGACCGTTTGGGTTGGCGAAGGCGCTGGCGTTGAGCTTCAGGTACTCGCTCTCATACATTGTGTGAAAGTGAGGCAGCACCAGGGCCCAGGTGGCCGCGTCCTTGCTGATGCGAAATTCGGTGTTCTCTGCGGCGAGGCGGAAGTCGCGCAGGCCTCGCTGCTCCGGGACGACGTAGCGGAAGGCGATTGCGTCATCATAGGCGCGCGCTTCGATGTTCAGTTGGCGCTGCTGCCCGCTCATTTCCTGAGTGCCGATCCAGAGGGCGTTGTAATGATTGCGGACCGTGCTTGCTTTCCCGGTGACGAGGCGATAGGTATCGTCGAATTGCGAAGGGGTTTGGCCGGTGATGCGAACGTTGGCACCGAGCGGGTGTTCGCCCTGTAATTCGAGTTGCAAGGTGGATTGCGTGATGAGGGACTTGCCGTGAAAGGTGACTAAGTAGGTGAGCTGGTTGCCAGCAGCCGGGCCGGTGGCATTTCCGGGCGCACATTCGAAGGTGATAGTGAGTTGCCCGTTCGGAGAACTCAGCGAGATGGGAGTTTGGGCAAGTGCGGAATTTGCGATGCAGAAGAAAGAGATGAGGTAGAGAGTAGAGAAACGGAACGGCATCGGTGACAGGATATCGGACGGGCCAGGCGTTCTTCGACTCTCTTGAATAATATACGTCTGCGCGCGACAACCTAGCCGCGACGTGCCTCTGCCAAGTTCGCTAAAGGGTGAGTTGTTTAGAAAATGTTGCCGACGTTTTAAGGAGAGCATAGCCCTCCCGAATGTAAAAGCGGTGGGCAGCCTCGCGAGTGATCCGCGAGCGCACGATCATCGTCGTTACAGCGTGATCACGAACCCACTGTTCGGCATGCGCAACCAGTTTTCGGCCGATGCCGGCACTTCGGTATCCATCTGAAACTACCAGCCCTGTGATTTCCCCAGATGCGCCGGTTGCCAAGTGGTGAACGATGCCTAATTCAACCCAACCAACGACGAGGTTTGAGACCAAGGCAACGTATACAACTCTGTCTGTAGATGAGTTTGCTTGTTTTATACGCTCAAGCATGTCGCTTGGGTGAGCCGGATAACCTAATTCTCCGCTAAGCCGGGCAGCAGCTTCGGCATCGCCGTTTTCAATCTGGCGGATGAGAATCTCACGCGTGTGCTTGGACAGATGTGGGCGAGCAGCAGCGACTTCCTCCGGAGATTGAGACGTCATATTCGTGTCTGCTGCTCCGGATGGAACGGGACGTCGGAGCAGCCTGCACTAGCGGGTTCCGGAGTGTCCATATCGAGGTTGACCACGATCGGCTCCTGACCGCTACGTACAACCACCGCCTCACAGGGCTCATCTTGATTCGCATTGATCTCTTGATGGGGCACATAGGGCGGGATGTAGATAAAATCGCCGGCGGCAGCCTGATCGGCGAACTCCAGGTGGTCGCCCCAGCGCATGCGAGCGAGACCCTTCACGATGTACAGTACGGTTTCCAGTTCGCCGTGGTGATGAGGGCCGGTTTTTGCATTCGGTTGCACGACGACGGTACCGGCCCAAAGCCGCGAGGCTCCGGTGCGCGCATGGGTGATCGCCGCGGCACGGCTCATGCCTGGCGTTTGCGGCGTATTGGGGTCGAGTTCACCTGCTCGGACAATCTTGACGCCGTGAATGCCCCAATCTGTGGTTCCTGTAACCATGACTGAAATTATGAACCGGCGCGGGTGAGAACGCGATTAGCATAGATGTGCAAGGAGGAGTATGCTCTCGAACCGATCGATACCTAGCGCGACCGTCATTCCGGTGTTGGCGTATCCCGATGTGAATCAGGCTGCGACGTGGCTGTGTGATGCGTTCGGCTTTACGGTGCGTTTGCGCATCGGGAATCACCGCGTGCAGTTGAATGTGGGAGATGGAGCGGTGATCGTGAGGGAGATGCGCCCTAACGAGGTCGACGCAGTGTTGGGCACTGGCCATTCGATTACCGTTCGTATCGAGAACGCGGATGCCCATTGCGAGAAGGCGAAGAGTCAGGGCGCCCGCATCACGCAAGAACCGATCACTTACCCTTACGGCGAACGGCAATACAACGCCCAAGACTTCGCGTGCCACTCGTGGACGTTTTCACAATCGGTGGCGGATGTGCATCCAGAGGAATGGGGCGGGACGGCCGAAGATCTATAGAGAGCGCGCCGTAGACGCCCAGGGCGACAAACCACTGAAAACTAACGGCCGATTGCTACACTTGAGACGAAAATGTCCTACGATGTAGTGGTCATTGGCAGTGGTCCGGGCGGGTATTCTGCGGCAGTTCGGGCTGGCCAATATGGCCTGAAAACGGCTCTGATCGAGAAGCAGCCTCGGCTGGGGGGAACGTGTTTGCTAGTCGGCTGCATTCCTACCAAAACGCTACTGCACACCGCAGATGTTTGGGATTACTTTAAAGACCCGGGCGCGCAGGGGATCGAGTGTAAAGACCCGCAACTAAATTATTCGCGGGTACTCGAGCGGAAGAACAAGATTGTCACGAAGCATTCCAAGGGAATTGACTTTCTGATGCGCAAGAACAAAGTTGATGTCATCAAGGGTTATGCGCGGTTGACGGGCGGCGGCAAGATTCAGGTCGATGGCGAAAAGGGCCAGCAGACAGTTGAGGCGAAAAACATCATTCTGGCGACTGGGTCGGAGGCGCGTATGCTGCCTGGCTTGGAGCCCGATCCGAACCTGATCCTTACGAATATCGAGATCCTCGATATGGCGGCGATTCCGAAGACGATTGGGATCATCGGCGCCGGCGCAGTGGGCGTGGAGTTTGCATCGATCTTCAACCGGTTCGGGTCGACGGTGACTGTTCTTGAGATGCTGCCGCGGCTGGTGCCGGTGGAGGATGAAGAGATCTCGAAGGAACTGGAGCGGCACTTCAAAAAGTCGGGCATCCGGTGCGAGACGAGTGCGAAGGCCGAGAACATTCGCAAGAACGCGAACAGCGTGAGCCTGACGGCAACGCTCGCGAACGGCAATAAAGAAGGAATGGAGTTCGACAAAATCCTGGTTGCCGTGGGACGAAAGCCGATTACGGAGAATGTGGGCCTGGAGAACACGCAGGCGGCGTTGGATCGCGGCTTCGTCAAGGTGGATGCGTATCAAGGGACGGGTGAGCCGGGGCTGTATGCGATCGGGGACATCGTGGCGGGGACGCCGCAGCTTGCGCATGTGGCGACGGCGGAAGGCATGATCGCGGTGGGACACATTGCGGGCAAACCGGCGCGGCCGCTGAATCGCAATCGCATTCCGGGCGCGACCTACACGGACCCAGGCATTGGCAGCGTGGGCTTGACGGAGGCGCAGGCGAAGGCGCAGGGCTTCAAGGTGAGGGTCGGGAAGTTTCCGTTTGCGGCAAACAGCAAGGCGACGATTCTGGATCACCATGAGGGCTTCGTCAAGGTGATTGCGGAAGAAAAGTTCGGCGAGATTCTGGGCGTCCATATTATCGGTCCGGAAGCGTTCGAGTTGATTTCGGAAGCGGTGACCGCGATGGAAGCGGAAGCGACGGTGGACAGCATGATGTCGACGATTCATGCGCATCCCACAATTTACGAGGCCATAGGCGAGGCGTTTAATAATGTCTACGGGCTGGCGATAAACATCTAGGCACAAAGCCAAACCTTCATTCCTGTCGCGGTTCTGTTATGAGACCACTGGACATAGTTGATCTTGGGCGGATGCGGTACGCTGATGCGCTCGAGGTGCAACTGAACCTGGTGGATCAGCGGAAGCGTGGTGATGGGACGGACACGCTGCTGTATGTGGAGCATCCGCATGTGGTCACGATCGGGCGGAATGGCAAGCAGCAGCACGTGCTGGCGAACGATGAGATTCTGGCGCGGACGGGCATTGAGTTATATGAGAGCGATCGGGGTGGTGACGTGACTTATCATGGTCCCGGTCAGCTTGTGGGCTACCCGATTCTGGATCTGAAGGCGTGGAAACGGGATGTGCATGCGTACTTTTATGGCGTGGAACAGTCGCTGATCAACGCGCTGGCGCAGTTTCGAATCCGTGCTGAACGCACTGTGGAAAAGGGCTACGAAGGAGTTTGGGTTGGAGGCGCGAAGGTTGCAGCCATCGGGATCCATATCAGCCGATGGATAACGTCGCATGGCTTCGCGTTGAACGTGGACACGGATTTGAATTACTTCAAGTACATTGTGCCGTGCGGGTTGACTAAACCCGTTTGTTCGCTTCGAACACTTGGGTGTGCGGCAAGCCGCGGAGAGGTGATGGAAGCCGTCACTGAATCCTTTGCGGATGTATTTGGTTATCGACAGGAGAACTAATGATTGACGTTGTGATGCCCCAGATGGGCGAGAGCATTACGGAAGGCACGCTGACGCGGTGGCTGAAGAAACCGGGAGAAAAGGTCGAGCGGGATGAACCGCTTTTCGAGATTTCGACCGATAAAGTCGATACGGAGATCCCGGCGCCAGAGAGTGGGGTATTGGCCGAAGTGCTCGTGCAGGAAGGCACGACGGTAGCGATCAATTCAGTCGTAGCGCGGATTGGGGATGGCTCGGCGCCGGCTCCGGTGGCAGCACCCGCAACGGCTCCCTCGCAGCAACAGGCGAAGCCGACAACTTCGACTCCGGCGAGCGTAGATGTGGGGCCGTCGGCCGCGGCGTACGAGTCGAGAACGCCACCGCAGACTCCTCCGGTTCCGCAGCAGCCACTGCAATCTCCTGCTCCTGCTGCACAGACGCAACCGCAACCGGCGGCTGCCGGTCCGTATCCGGCTCAGCCTGAACGGCAACCGGTTCCGGCCGCAGAGCCGCAAGAGGATCAAGGTCCGTTGTCTCCGCTCGTGCGCAAGATGGCTCGCGAGTACAACATCGACCTTTCCAAAGTAAAGGGCACAGGCGCTGGCGGGCGTATTACGAAGCAGGACGTCGAGGCGTACATGTCGTCGCAGGCGGGGCAGACTTATGCTCAGCCGACGCCGCAACCGGCTGCGACGAGCGCGGGTCCGTATCCGGCCATGCCTCAGCCCTCACCGGCAGAGCCGCCAAGTGCGCCGGCACAGCAACAGCAACAACCATCAGCTCCGATGCCGCTGGCGGAATCAGCGAAGACGCGAATGGAACCCATGTCGACGATGCGGCAGAAGATCGCCGAGCACATGGTAATGAGCAAGCGCACTTCGGCGCATGTGACGACGGTGCATCGTGTCGACATGACGAAGATTGCGAAGCTGCGTGACAAGTCGAAAGCCGAGTTCCAGGCGCGCAACGGTTTTTCACTGACGTTCCTACCGTTCGTGACGGCGGCGGCCGCGGAAGCGCTGCGGAGCTTCGAAATATTTAATGCGTCGATTGATGGCAAGAATGTCGTTTATCACCGCGACATCAATATTGGCATTGCAGTGGCGCTAGAGAACGGGCTGATTGTGCCAGTGATTCGCAATGCGGACGAGAAGAATGTCGCTGGGTTGCAGAGAGCGATTGTGGATCTGGCGACGAGGGCGCGATCGCGGCAACTGAAGCCGGATGAGGTGCAGGGCGGCACTTTCAGCATCACGAATTTCGGCAGCTTCGGGAGCATCTTCGCGACTCCGGTGATTAATCAACCGCAAGTGGCCATCCTGGGCGTGGGCGCGGTAGAGAAAATGCCCGCAGTAGTGGAAGGCGATGCCATCGCTATTCGCTCGCAGGCGCATCTGGCGTTGACCTTCGATCACCGCATTACGGACGGGGCGACAGCGGACCAATTCTGTCAGAAAGTTAAGTCTATTTTGGAGAACTGGTCGAGCAGTATACTGTAAGAAAGGTTGCAAAGCCGGAGGCGCGGCCGCCACGCAGTTTCGTCACTGGAGTGTGGTGTATGTGTGTATGCAGGTCCAATCGTTTTAGCAATTTAGCGGCCAAAGGATATACACCACCTACTGAGGTGTGTAACGATCCTTTTTCGCTTGACGAATTCTTAATGGCGGTTTAATATTCTGGAGGGCTGTCAAAAGCCCGTGGAAATCTAACGCAGCTTCTTCAACGAAAGAGGTCCGTGAATGACCTTTCAGGTCGGCGAGAAAGTGGTTTACCCGAACCACGGTGTGGGCACGATTGAAAACATCAGTTTCCGTGCCTTTGGAACTCAGGAGGAACGCTTTTATCTTCTCCGTTTATCCCCTAACAGCATGACGGTGATGGTGCCGTTTTCGCACGTCGGCGATGTTGGCCTGAGAAAGGTGACCAAGTGCAGCGAGATCAACCGTGTGTTGACCTATCTTTCGGCTGGCCGGCCATGCTGTGCGCACGACTGGAAGGACCGGTTCAAAGAGAATTCAGACAAGATGCGTGGCGGCAGTTTGCTGGAGATTGCAGAGGTTTTCAAATCTCTGCTGATTATCCAGCTTGCAAAGCCGTTATCATTCCGCGAGAAGAAGATGCTGGAGCGGGCACGCAGCATGCTGGTACTGGAGACTTCGATTGCCAAGTCGTTGGCAGAGAAGGACGCAGTGGCGCTGATTACCAAGGCGCTTGAAAAATGCGCGCTGCCGATGCCAGTTGCGTTATAGACTTCGTAATATTGCCGCAGAATCCTGAAAAGTTATACTGGTGGAGTTCCCGCCAAGTGTGGCGCTATCGTCTAACGGTTAGGACGGAGCCCTCTCAAGGCTTAAATAGGGGTTCGATTCCCCTTAGCGCTACCAAAGTTTCAGGCAGTTAAACCCTTATCTGTGTGCGCAAACCGGCCGATATCGGTATCATTGGCCAATCCGACTGAAAAGAAAACGCCGCCAAAGTGGGCCTGCATCCGATTTTCCACTTCGCCAATGCTCATTGCTTGCTGCTTCGGTGGAGCGTGTCCTTTCGGCAGGCCCGCGTGAGGCAAGTAGGGCTTCCTGATAGTTCGGCATACAGAGTCGAGACGAAGGCGATGCGCGCGAAACTGGTGACGGGAGAAGCGATCTGGAGCAGTTGAAGCGGAGGTTTGAGGAGTTCCGGAGTACGCAGACCTCACATTTCTTTTCCGTCGATGCCGAGCAACGTGTGACGCACGCAACTCGGCGTTCGTGGGTTTTGGCCGGTGTGGCATTCGCAGCGCTTATGGTCTTGGGCGCTGGCTACTGCTTCACCAGGCAACCCTGGTGGGATGAAGGCGTCTTTTGCGATACCGCAATAAACTTCCGCAATTTTGGTCACCTCGGCAGCACAGTCCTAGACGCGCACGGGTATCGCGATTGGCCCAGGGTACATGATTACACGTATTGGCAGTTCCCGTTGTACCTTATCGCACTAGGAGCTTGGTTTCGATTGGTTCCAGTCGGCATTGTTTGGATGCGGCTATTCTCCTTGGCTTGGGCCTGCCCTTATGTCGTTTGTTGGTTCATGCTGGTCCGCCATATCGCTCGAAACGAAGAGTTAGCGTTGTGGATTGCCTCGCTCGTCGGTTTGAATTACGAGGTAATTGCGGCTGCCTCAAATGGCCGAATGGAGATGATGTGCGTGACTCTAGGTCTCATGAGCGTCACGTATTTCGTCTGCCAACGAGAGAGAAGCTGGGCTCGCGCCGCGGCTGGTTCGGCATGCTTTGCTGCCGCCGCCCTCTTTTGTCATCCGCTCGGACTCATTTGCAACGGATGGCTCGCGGCCGTCGTGATTCTGCACTGGCGCGAGATTCGATGGCGAGGTCTTGCGCTTGCGTCTCTGCCGTACCTGCTCGGGTTTGCAATCTACGCTGCATACGTGCTCAAAGCTCCTCATATCTTTCTTGCCCAAGCTCGAGAGGCCTATCTATACCGAATTGCAGGTGGGCCGTCGTTGGGACGGAAGATAATCACGGACTTTGTTAGCAGGTACTGGGAACTCTATTACGCGGCGCTCAGCGGCGCGAAACGCCTGAAGCTTTTCTCGTTGTTGTTCGGCGTGGTCGGAACAGTCCTGCTGGCTGCCAACAGCAAGTGGCGGCGTTCGCCGCTTGGCCGTATACTGTTGATTTTCGCTTGCATCAGTTACGTTGGTGTGGCTGCCCTTGATAATCAAGACATACCCGCCTACTTCACGTATTCAATGCCTATGCTCACTGGATGTGCTGCCTTGTGGGTGTATGCAGAGTGGCAGACCTCTCGACGCGTGTTTCGCTTCATTTCGGGGGGGCTCGCAACTGCTGCCGTTCTGGCGGCGGTAGGTGGATTCAGCATGAAAATACTCGCAAACGAACGCAAACATCTTTATATGCCTGTGATTGAAGCAGTGCGCAGCCATCTGCCTCCGAACGGAAAGGTGATGGGCGGCTCGGAACTTGGGTTTGCGCTGGGGTTCCAGCCCTATCTCATCGACGACCGATTCCTCGGATA